>CAZXZL010000026.1:0-14082 GCA_964645415.1 uncultured Methanosarcinales archaeon
TTCTATTTTTGTTTTTATAAGCTCCTATTTCTTTTTTTTAGATGATTTTGCCCTACAATCTCTTTAGCTTTTTAATTTTCTACTATCTTTAGCTTTAATTTTCTATTAAATTTTAACTACTCAATACTTCTTTTATTTCACTTAAATGATTCTTTGTATAACTATAACCTCTTTGATAAAATTCTTCCATTTTTTTTACTCTATAAAAAGAAAATATCTCAAACCAAGACCCTATGGTAAATATTGTATCATCATATGGTCTAATTGTATAATCAGAATATTTATTACAAATTTTTTCTCTTCTTAAAACTATTGGTAAGTAAACTGCTCTATGAACCATTTTTGTTGATCTATTATAATGCTCAACATTTTTATCCCACTTCCCATCTAAGTTTATAGATATTACTTTTCCGTTATTAATTTCTTTTTTAGCAATATCAGCAGGAACATTATTTAAAACTCCACTATCAACTAATAAACCACATTCTGTTTTTACTGGAGAATAAATCCCAGGAAATGCTGATGATGCAAGTATTGCTTTTTTTGGATCGCCTTCTTTTAATAATACTAATTCACCATTAATTATATCTGTTGCAGCAATTATTAAATTAATACTAGTATCTTCAATATTTTTATTACATATTGAATCAATTAATCTTTCTATATGATTTTGAGAGATAATGCCTCCTTTTTTTCTTGTTGGCCTCATCAACCTTATTCTACTTAATTTAGAATAAAATTTTTCTTTAATTGTTTTTGTATCTATCTCATTTGCAATAAAATAACCAAATAATGAACCCATACTACTTGTAACTAATAATTTTGGTATTAAGTTTTCTTCTTTTAGAGCATCAACAATTCCTAAATGTGAAAATGTTTTAGCTCCACCTCCACCTAATACTAAAGCAAAATCTTTCATCTTTACAATTATATTCTCTTAAATTATATATCTCTTTTGTTTTTTTAATTTTTATATGAGTTATCTAATGCCAATTATCATAATTAATATGTTTAAATTACTTTTAGGAAGATACTATTCATTTTACTTTAAAATTTTTAATTTCAATAGTTTAAAAGATAAATTAAAATTAATCAAATTCAAATAAAATACATAATAAATATAATAAACCAAAACTTTTATTTATAAAATTGAGGTTACTTAAAATATGTTAGACAAATTAAGCTCAGGATTAAAAGAATCAATGAAAAAATTGATGAGTTCAAAGTATGCAACAAAAGAGTTAATTAAATCAGTAGTAAAAGATATTCAAAAATCGCTTATTCAATCTGATGTTGATGTAAGATTAGTTTTAGATCTTACTAAAAGAATTAAAAAGAAGGCATTAGATTCAACACAAGAAGGACTTACAAAAAAAGAAGAAGTTATTAAAATAGTTTATGATGAACTTGTAGAATTTGTTGGTGAAGGAGGAGAATTAGATATTAAAGAAACTCCTTATAAGATTTTATTAGTAGGACTTTTTGGAAATGGAAAAACTACTACAACAGCAAAGTTAGCAAAATATTATAAAAAGAAAGGTTATAAAGTTGCATTAGTCCAAACAGATACATATAGACCTGCTGCATATAAACAATTAGAACAATTAGTAGAGAATTTAAATATTCCGGTCTATGGACAAGAGGATAATGATAAAAAAGATGCAAGTCAATTATTTTTAGAATATGAAGATAAATTAAATAATTATGATATTGTATTAGTTGATTCAGCTGGACGTGATGCACTGAATGATGAATTAATAGATGAGATTTCTAATTTAAATGATGTAGTAATGCCTAATCAAACACTTCTAACAATGTCTGCAGATATTGGTCAAAGTGCAAAAGAACAAGCAACTGCATTCAAAGAAAGCACTTCTGTAAGTGGAGTTATCATAACAAGAATGGATGGTAGTGCTAAAGGAGGAGGTGCTTTAACAGCATGTTCTGTTGCAGATGTACCAGTTAGATTTTTAGGAACTGGTGAAAAGATTGATGATTTAGAAGTTTTTGAACCAGTCAATTTTATTTCTAGACTAATAGGATTTGGAGATTTAGATAGCTTATTAGAAAAGGCTAAAGAAAGTATAAGTGAAGATAGAGCAGAAGAGCTTTCAAGAAGATTAATGGAGGGAAAGTTTAATTTAATTGATTTTTATGAGCAAATGCAAGCAATGAAAAATCTTGGACCAATGAAGAAAGTTATGAATATGATTCCAGGACTTTCTATGGCAAATATCCCAGGAAATATTTTAGAACAAGAAGAAAAAAAATTAGATTATTGGAAATTTGCTATGCAATCTATGACAGAATATGAATTAAAAAATCCTAAAAGGATTAGAGACTCAAGACTGGAGCGGATTTCAGAAGGTTCAGGAGTTTCTAAAAAAACAATTAGAGAGTTATTAAGAATGTTTAGGCAAATGAAAAAGATGACTAAAAACCTAAAGGGAAATAAAGGAGATATGAAGAAGATGATGAAAAACTTTAAAGGAATGCCTATGGATAAAATGATGAATCAAATGAAAAATATGAATTTTAAATAATTTTTTTAAATACTTATCTAAAAAAATTCAACTACTTCTCTTTGTATAAATGTGCAATTAAGCCACCATCTTTTGATTTAAAATACATTACATCATCAAAATATGTGTTCATAAACTTCACACCATGACCTAAATTGGTATCATTCATTTCTTTATTAGAATAATCATAATAGTTTTTATCACAATTATTTCTTTTTATATCAAGATAATAATCTATAAAATCTGAATCTATTTTATCACCCTCATCTTTTACATTTAATCTGAAATAATTATCATCTACATCATAATATATCTCAATATCTTTGTTAGGATCACTATCATTTCCATGTTGATATGCATTTAAAATAGATTCATATATTCCTGTATATAAACTACCAGAAAAACCATAAGATGAGATCTCTGAAATTAAATCATCACATACTTTTCTAATTGATGAATCGTAATTATCTGGATCAATATCTACATCAATTTTCTTATAAGAAGAAGGAACTTCATAAGGATTAGAGTTAAAATTTGAAAGTGAAACTTCTTCATCTTGAAGTATTTGTTCTAATTCAGATTTTTTCCCAAAGATATCATATTCTCCAAACATATATAGAATTATAAAAAAGAGTATTTAAATGTTGTGTTATGTTTGTAACTAAAAAGTGACTAATTATTAAATAATAAGATAAGAATAGAAAAATATGAAAAAGTAGAAGAGTAAAAATAAAAAAAATAAAGTAGAAAATTACTCTACTTCAATTTTACTTATATCATCAAAATTGATTTCTTTTGGATGGTGAATTCCTTGAATATCTTTTTCTATTTTTTTGAATTTGTTTGGAAGTGTTATAGAATCAACACCATCTCTTAACTTAATTCCATTTTCTTTTTTGAATTTCCAAACAGAACTATTTAGATTAGTTATCTCATCTGTTTCAAAAACACTATCTATCTCTTCATGTTCTATGAAATCAAGATCAACTATTTCTTTATCATAAATTGCAGAATACAATTTAGATGTTACTACTGGAATAATTGGATAAAATAACCTTAGGATTCTTTCAAGAACATATCTTAATGTTTTAAGAGCACCTAATTGTTCTGATTCATTAAATCCATCATCACCATATGCTCTTTTTTTAGCCATTTCTAAATAATGTGAAGCAAATGTTTCCCATAAAAAGTGCTTAATATTAATTGCAGGAGTATGAAAATCATATTCACTATATTTTTCATCTGCAAGTTTAACTAAATCATTTACTTCACTTCTAATCCATTTATCTAATTCATTATATTCTGGTTCTGCATCAATTTTATCAGGATCAGGTAAGAAAGTTAAATACCTTGCAACATTCCACATTTTATTAATAGTTTTTGAAGCACCTTTAATACGTTTATGGCTACATCTAAAATCACCGTTTGTTAAATCACCTTCAACAGCAGCCCATAAACGGAATGGTTCTGCACCATGTTCATCTAATATATCTTGTGGATCTATTACATTTCCTTTAGATTTAGACATCTTTAATCCATCATCATCTAAAATATGATAATTAATCCAAACATCTTCAAAAGGCATTTCATCAGTTAATTGATTACTTCTCAAAAGAGAGTAATAAAGCCATGTTCTAACAATTTCTTTTCCTTGGGGTCTTAAGCTCATAGGAAAAGCTTTCTTAAAGAAATCATTATTAATGTTGTATTTAGTATTATATAAAGCTGAAATTGAGCTATCAAACCATGTATCAAATACTCTTTTTTCACCTATGAATTCATCATTACCACATTCTGGACATTCATCATATGGTGCATCCTCATCCCACGGTCTATAATATTTTCCTTTTTCTTTAGGAACTACAGCATTTTCACATTCACTACAATACCATAAAGGAATTTCTGTTGCATAGAATCTTCTACGAGAAATTGGCCAGTCAATTTTTAATGAATCTATCCAATTTTCTAAAATTTGTCTTGAAGAAGGATCATAGAAATCCATCTCTTTTGATTTCTCTTTAATTTCATCTTTAAAATCAAGTTGTTTTAAGTAAAGTTCTTTCATACCAATAAATTCAATTTCATCTTTACTTCTTTCACATATTGGTGTTCTATGTGCGATGTGTTCTTTTTTAACAATTAAATTATTCTTTTCAAGTTTATTTATTATCTCTTTTCTTGCTTTCTCAACAGGAAGACCTTCTAAGAATCCTGCATTTTCATTCATATTTCCATCAATATCAATTGCAATTATTGGTTCAATTTCATTTTCTCTAAAAAATCTAACATCTGCAAGGTCACCAAAAGATGCCATCATTACAAGACCTGTTCCCTTCTCGGACTTTGCTTGAGGATGAGCTTTAATTGGAACTTCTTTTTCATATAATGGTGTAATTGCTGTTTTTCCATCTAAATGTGAATATCTATCATCTTCAGGATTAAAAATTAACATTCCAACAGAACATATTAATTCAGGTCTTGTTGTTGCTATAACTAAATCTTCTCCTGTTTCTTTACATTTAAAAACAACATGGTTAAAAGTAGAATTTTTTGTATCATACTCTACTTCTGAATCAGCAATAGTTGTTTTACAACCTGGACAGTAATTATTTACTCTATCATCAAAATGAATTAAGTTTTTATTCCATAATTCAATAAAAGTTGATTGTGTAAGAGCTCTGTATTCATCAGAATCGGTATAATATAAACTTCCAATTTCATCTTTTTCTTTATCATAAGAATTAAAACTAACTCCTAAACGATAAAATGAATCAATTGTTTCATCACTACTTGTTTCTAATATTTTTTCACAGTACTCAATAGCTTTATCACGAGGGACATCAGTTAATTTTACATTATATTCTTCTTCAGCAGCGGTTTCAATAGGTAAACCATTTCTATCAAGGCCTAATGGAAATAGAACCCTAAAACCTTTTGTTCTTTTATACCTTGCAAACATATCCATTAATACATAAGTTGTCGCTTGACCAATATGAATAGGTTTATTTACATAAGGAGGTGGTGTATCAATAGAATATATCTCCTTATCTGAATCGGAATCGAACTTGAATTTATCTTTTTTTTGCCATTCTTTTAAAATTTCTTCTTCAAACTCTTTGTCCCAGTTTTTTTGTTCTATCTTTGACATTTAAAAAACCCCATAATCGTGATAATATATGTAAATAGTATAACATTTTTATATCTTTTTCTATTATAAAGCCAAGTAATTACATTCAAATAATCATTCAAATAATATTAATTTTAAATCATTTAAGAGAAATATTTTAAAAAAATATTTCGACAATATTCAATTTGAGGATTTTGATTTAATAAGCTTCGCAGAAGATGATACGAAGATACTTTACTTTTTGAGAATACACACTATGTTTGTTTGACACAAAAAAAGAGTGAAGATACACACGACAATATGAAGATCTATCCTAAATTATTTTTAATTTACTCTTCTATTTCTTCAATTTTTTAATCTGCTCTTCTATCCCTGTGATAAATTCTACCCTTTTCTTTAATCTCTTCTTTCATATGTTTTATTTTATAAAATGAAATTAAAGATTTTTATTATAAATTTGCTACATACTAAAGAAAATTCAAGTTATATGCTAAAGAGTGTTTAAAGTAATGTTAAAACAGATAGAGTTTTATGCTAAAGAAATTTTTATTCGTTGAATTGTCTTTCAGAATATAGATATCTAAAAATTTTTAATTTTTAGGCCCTAAAAACTCTGTTTTTAGATATCAAAATCATCTAATTCATAAGTTCGGATTTTGTAACAAAATCCTCTTAAATGATAATATTTATCATGATTATTTTTGTTTAATATGTATCTAAAAATTTTCACAAATATTGGAATAATTTAGATTTGAAAAAACAAAATAATTTTTATATCTTTTTCTATTTCTATAATAATAGGATAATATGGATAACATTAAAGAATTAAAGAAAAATGCTACTCCAGCAATGAAACAGTATCTTAACATAAAAGAAGATTATCCAGAACATATAGTCTTATTTAGGATGGGTGATTTTTATGAAACTTTCTATGAAGATGCAAAAAGGGCATCAAAAGAGCTTGGAATCACTTTAACTAAAAGAGGTAATGATGAAGTTCCTTTAGCAGGAATTCCTTATAGATCATTAGATCAATATTTATCTAAAATAATTGAAAAAAGAATTAAAGCAGTAATTGTTGAACAATTAGAAGATCCTAAAGAAGCAAAAGGTGTAGTAAAGAGAGGAGTTATTAAAGAAGTAACTCCTGGAACAATGGATCTTACAGAGTATATGGATGAAAGAGAACCAAATTATATTTCTTCAATTTATTTTAAAAAGAACAAAGTATATGCATCATTTGCTGATATTACAACATCTGATTTTTTTGTTACAAGTAATTTAAAGAATAAATTAAAAGATATTATTAATAAATTTGATCCACAAGAAATTGTTGTTGGTAAGACACAATTCATGAATAATCATGATAAAATCTCTTCATTAAGAGAAGAAATTACTATATCAACAGTAGATGATAGATGTTTTAATAAAAATTTTGCAGAAAAAATATTTAATGAATCAATTCAAAAGAATCTAAAAAATTCTAATTTGAAAAAAGAAGAAATAACTGTTTGTGGAGGATTATTCTCTTACTTGAGAAAAACACAAAAAGGAGATTTACCTCAATTAAGAGAAATTAAAAGATTTAGAAATACAAAAAAGATGAACATAGATCGGTTCACACAAAGAAACTTAGAGTTAACTAAGAATTTATATGATTATACAAAAAAAGATACTTTAATTTCAGTGATTGATGAAACAGCTACACCTATGGGATCTAGAAAATTAAAAAAAATAATTGTTGCTCCATTGACTGAAAAAAATAAAATAGAAGAAAGATTGGAATTAGTTGAATATTTTTATAATAAAGAACTATTATTAGAAAAATTATATGATTTAATGAATCAAATAGGAGATATTGAAAGAAACTTCTTTAAAATAACTAATAAAAGAATAAATCCTAAAGATTTATATGGATTAAAACTAAGTATTGAAAAAACATATGAAATGTTAAATTTAGTTGATGAAGAAATATTAGATGATTTAATTAAAGGTTCAACTAAAACTAAAAAAGAAAATATCTTTAAAACACTAGAAGAGTTGTATGAATTCATTGATGAATCAATAATAGATGATCCTATTAATAATTTCGAAAAAAGAATAATAAAAGAAGGTTACAGCGAAGAATTAGATGAAATTCTTAAAATCTCAGAAAATGCAAGAGAATGGATAAAGGATTTTGAAGAAAGAGAAAAAGAAAAAACAAACTTAAAAAGCTTAAAAGTTGGATATAATAAAGTCCATGGTTATTATATAGAAGTAAGTAAAAAACAATCAGATAAAGTTCCAGAAAAATATGATAGAAAACAAACATTAAAAAAATCAGAAAGATATATTACAACAGAATTAAAAGAAAAAGAGAATACAATTCTAAATTCAAAAGAAAGAGTTCTAAATTTACAAAAAAGAGTATTTGATGAAGTTTTAGAAACAATAAAAACTTTTTCAGATGATTTTAAAAAAATAATTGATGTTATTTCATATCTTGATATTGTAACTAATTTTTCAAAAATAGCAAGAAAAAATGATTATATTAAACCAGAATTTACTGAAAGTGAATTTGAAATAAAAAAAGGTAGACACCCTGTTGTTGAAAAAAGTGTAGAGAATTTTGTATCTAATGATATAAATATGGGAAATAATGAGTTAATGATTTTAACAGGTCCTAATATGGCAGGAAAATCAACATTTATGAGACAAAACGCATTAATTGTTGTTATGGCACAAATAGGATCATATGTACCTTGTGAAAGTATTAAACTACCTGTTTTTGATAGAGTTTTTGTGAGAATGGGAGCAAGAGATGATATTAGTTCAGGAAAAAGTACATTTTTAGTTGAAATGGAAGAAACAAAAGAGATATTAGATAATGCAACAAAAGATAGCTTTATTGTTATAGATGAATTAGGAAGAGGAACAAGTACTTTTGATGGGATTAGTATTGCATGGAGTGTAGCTGAAGAAATTTCTCAGAACATAAAAGCAAGATGTATCTTTGCAACACATTATCATTATTTAAACCAGTTATCTTTAAAGTATGAAAATGTGAAAAATAATAAAATAATTGTAAAAGAAAAAGATGGAGAGATTTATTTTGTTCATAAAGTTAAGAAAGGTGGAGCAGATAAAAGTTATGGAGTAGAAGTTGCTAAAATAGCTGGATTAAAAAAAGATGTAATTACAAGAGCAAAAGATATACAAACAATGTTTGAAAAAGAAGCAAATATTAAAGTAATTGATGAGATGACAAAAAGAAACGGTAAAGAAACTCAACTTAATTTAAGAGACTTATTTGGATAAAATGGAATCAGGAATTGATGAAGCAGGGAGAGGACCGGTAATAGGACCAATGGTAATTGTTGGCATAAAAAGTGATGTTGAACCATTAAAAGAATTAAATGTTAATGATTCAAAATTAATTAAGAAAGAAAAAAGAGAATCATTATTTAATGATATTTTATCTGTAATTGATGATTATTCAACAAAAGTAATTAGTCCTGAAGAGATTGATAAGTCTGTATTATCACAAGATTCAAATCTTAATAAATTAGAGTTCCAAAATTTTTATGAAATTATTTTAGAACTAAGACCAAAAAAAATTATAATAGATTGTCCTA
Organism: uncultured Methanosarcinales archaeon; assembly: GCA_964645415.1. Classification (GTDB taxonomy): domain Archaea; phylum Nanobdellota; class Nanobdellia; order Woesearchaeales; family CAZXZL01; genus CAZXZL01. The sequence continues at coordinate 9,267 of CAZXZL010000026.1, forward strand.
TCTCAAATAATACAAATTTTTTATATAAGTTTTCAAAGTATTTTGAAGAAGTATTAAATGAAAAAGGAACTGTTAAAGAAAATAGGCTTAATTTTAAAGAGATGGAAATTATTGCAGAAAACAAAGCCGATGAAAAATATCCTATTGTTAGTGGAGCATCAATTATTGCAAAAGTGATAAGAGATAGAGAAATAGAAAAAATCAAAGATGAAATTGGTTTCGACTTTGGATCAGGTTATCCTAGCGATCCTAAGACAAAAGAATTTATTAAAGAAAATTGGGATAAATACGATAATATCTTTAGAAAAAGTTGGACAACATGGAAAAGACTTAAGAGAAAAAAGTCTCAAAATAATTTATTAGATTATTAAGTATAGCTTTAAAAATATTCTCTCAAAATTTAAAAAATTCAAAACAAACAAGTTATTTTTTAATTCTAAGTTATATGATATTTGAAAATTCTAAATGAAAATTAAAAAGATATTTTATAGAAATAAAGAATGCGGCGAGGCTAAAATCGATAGGGGATAGAAAGATGGCTACACTCTTCAGCTCCACTCCGCGCCCCTACAAGCACGCACTATAATACTTAGAGCTGCTTCATTCCTGACCTGACTCAATTCATATTATAACACGTCTAGTAGGACAGAGCTTCGACACCTACAAATGTAGACAAACTAACTATCCAACTATCTTTTTTAGCTTTTCGGTCCCACCATATAGTCCAGTTGTGGTTAAAGTGTGGACTAGCCACTTGACCTAGCCGCAATTTGATAAAGACATCATAATATATAAATTAATTGATAAGTATAGAAAAATTTCTTATTAGATAATAGTAACACAAAAATAAAAAGATAAAATAGTCAAATAAAGATATGGGGTCTTTAGATAAAGAATTAAAAAATCAGTACTTAAAACTAAAATCTGAATTAGCTGATGATGACGAAAAAAAAAGAATGTTGAATACTGTTAAGACCAATACAAATAATTTAGAAAATAAAAAGAGTCAAAAAGAAATATTAAATAATTTAATTAAAAAATACAGAAAAGAAAATCATAAAGTTAAAAGATTAAAAAAACAACTTCAAAAGAAAATTAAACAATTTGAAAGAGTAGAAGAGATAGAAAATAAGTTAAATAAAAAAGAAGAAGAATTAAAAAAAGACAGAATAGAATTTCTAAAAGAAAAAAATAACACATTAGAAGAATTAAATTCTAAAAAAGTCAATCTTGAAAAAAAGGAAGAAGAATTAAAAGAAAAAGAAGAGAAAATAAATTTTGAAAAAGATATTATTTCTAAAAACAACTTTAAATATGATAACAAACATTTAGAATCATTAAAAAATGTTTTAAATAAAGAAAAAGAAGTTCAAGAATTGAAAAAAGAGATTAAAGATGAAAAAGTAAAAATTGAAATGAAAAAAGATGAATTAGAAGAACTTAATGAAGAGTTAAAGGATGAGAGAAATAGATTAAACAATTGGAGAAAAGAACTAATAAAAAGAGAAGATGAGATTACATATAGAGAATATAAAATTAAGAAAGAAAAAGAAGAAATCAACCAAGATTTGGATAAAATAGATAAAGAAGAGCTAAAAGAAAATTTAAATGAAGATAGCTTTGAATCATTAAATAATATCAAAGAAACATTAAATAAAATAGAGAAAAAAGAAAAAGACATAACTTTAAAAGAAGAATCAATTAGAAAGGAAAAAGAAAAAGTAAAAGAAACATTAAATAAAGTTGAAAAGATAATTAATAAAAATGAAGAAAAATTAAAAACAACTATTAAAAAACTAAAAGAAAAAGAAAATAAGTTGGTTAAAAAAGAAGAAAAAATAAAAGAAAAAGAAAACAAATTAAATAAAGGTGAAATGACAGAGCTTAATAAAAAGATAAAAAAAGCTAAAAAAGAAGTTGAAAAATATCAAACTGAGTCAAGAAAAATAAAATCTGATATTCACCATAAGTTAAGAAAAATAAAAGAAAAAGAAAAAATAATTAATGAAAAAGAAAAAAATCTAAGTTTAAAAGAAAATAAACTTAAAAAAAGAGAGAAAAAGATAGAGAAATTAAAAGAAAAAACATTAGGTATAATAAAAAAAGTAGAAAATGATAAATGAGAATATAGGTTTTTAACATGAAAAATTATAATTATCAATGGGAAATTAATTCAAAAAAGAAAAATAATTCTTTAAACATAAATGACTTTGAGAGAAGTTATGGACCTAAAGTTATTAAAAGAGATGATAAAGGAAAAGCAAAAGAAGTAGAAATTAATATTTTATTAAAAAATTCTAATGTCGAACTTTTTCTTGTTGGTGAATTTAACCAATGGGGAAAAAAATATATAGAGAAATATAAGTTTAAACAAGATAATAAAGGAATTGCTTGTATAAAAACAAATAAAATCAAACATAAAACAAAATATAAAATAATGTGGAAAAAAGGTTCTGAAAAAAAATTCTTCCAAGATCCAGCATCATATTATTTTGATGATTTAGGAAATAGTATTTTTTGGGATTTTGAAGATCCTAATTCTTATAATATGAAAACTGATTTCATCAATAATTTTGATCGATCTGTCAAAATAGTTCAAACTGAATTAAGTGGACTTATTAGCCATTGGTGTAATAAAAAAGGAATTTGTGGAAATCAAATTCCAAAAAAGGACTATTATAAATTTATAACAAATTCAGGCGTAATTAAAGAATTAAAAGATCTTGGATTTAATACGATTCAATTTTTACCATTAAATCAAAGTATTGATGGAGATAATTGGAAATATAGATACTTAATTCCTTTTCATTATGCAATACAAAAAAACTGGGGTACCCCAGATGATTTTGCAGAGATGGTTGATGAATTTCATAAACATGGAATTGCAGTAATAAATGATTTTATAATTAGTCACCTTCCACATAAAGACTTTGAAATATTTGGTTTAAAGTGTGATGAAAATGGAATACATCAATGGATAAAAGAAGACAATGAAAGGTTATACATGAAAGATAATACTCATTGGGGAACAAAAAGAATAAATTTTGATGATAAAGAGATAAGAAGATTTTTTATTGAAAGTGCAATAGATATGATGAAGAATTACAGATTAGATGGTTTTAGAATAGATAATGTTGATGGGATAATTAGATATGGACCTAATGGTAGAGGAGATGAAAGACCTAATGGTAGAACATTTCTTCGTGAATTAAATAAAGAAATTTACAAATATAATCGTTTTTCAATGATTAATTTTGAAGCTCATTATTTTAAAGATGAAAATGCAAAATTATTAGTAGCTCCTTTTGATGAAGATGAAAGAGCATTAGGAGCAACAGCATATAATAGTTCAAGAATGACATATTATTTTCACAAAGAATTTATGATTGAAGACGCCAAAAAGATAAGTGCTTGGAGGTTTAAACATATTCTTGAAGAAAAAGAGTGGGGAAAATCAAATTCAGTTGTTGCAGATTTTCACAATCATGATGCTGCAGCAGGATTAATGGATGGAAGATGTACTGGATCTTATGCATATGATGCAATGACACATAATAATCCTCACAATCATATACATGCAATTGGTAAGATAAAAGTGATGGAAGCAATAATTTCTTTTATGTGTGAAGGTAGAACTTTAGATTTAATTCAAAGTCATTTATTACAAGAAGGAACTTTTGAACATGATTGCTCAGTTCAATGGCATCTAAGATTTCATCAAGCAAATAAAAACTGTTTAAATTTTAAAAAAGAAGTTAATAAAATCATGGATCATCCTGCGTTTTGGCCAAAAAACGTTGATAAGAGAAAAATTTTAAATGTTGATGATGAAAATAAAATTCTAGTTATTAAAAGATCTTCTAAAGATGAAAGTTATTTAATTGTAATTAGTCTTTCTTCATGGATACATCATAATTATAAAGTCGGATTAGATAATAAAAAAGACTATAAATTAGTATTAAACTCAGATTTATTTGAATATTCTGGTTTTGGGATGATAGGTTTACCTAAAGAATTTGAAAACAAACCTAGTAATAATTTTGAATTACTTGAAAGAGAAATAGAAATACCTAAGTTAGCTCCATATCATGTTATTGTTCTAAAAGAAATGAATTAGAAAAATGGTGGTTTCACCAGGATTGTTTTAATAACATATTATTTTTCACTTATTAGCTCACTTACCTTATTAAATAAATATTTAACTTCAGAGTCATCTATTTTCTAGTCTAACTCTTCTTCATCAAATACTTACCCATAAAGTAAGCTTATACGCTAATATTAGCTAATAGTAATATGTTATTTCCTCTCCTGGTTTTTCGGTCTCATCATAAAGTCCTGATGAAATAGGTAATGACTAAATACCCGACCTAACCACTATAGTATATACGTAAAAATAGATATATAAATTTTATGATAAAATAACAAAGAAAAGTTAAAAAAAACTATTTACTCATACCTTAATGCATCAACAGGATTTATTTTACTTGCTTTCATTGCTGGTCTAAGTCCTGATAACATTCCAACAATTACAGAAAAAGCCAAAAGTCCAACAGCTTGCATTATTTCAAATTCTATTCTGAAAACTGTTAAGTCAAAAAAGTTTAATAGAATATATTCAGCACTCATTGATAAACCTAAACCCAAACTCAAACCAATAAGTCCTCCAATCATACCTAAAAAACCTGCTTCAACTAAAAAAATAGTCATTACGTCTTCATTTCTAGCTCCCATAGATTTCATAATTCCAATCTCACGAAAACGATTTAAAACAGAAGAATACATTGTACTTGCAATACTTACAGCACTAACTAAAAGT
>CAZXZL010000027.1:0-13404 GCA_964645415.1 uncultured Methanosarcinales archaeon
TATTTTTCTTTACTTAATAAAATTAGTAGAGGTGACTTTCATGCTAAATTAGGTTCACTTGAAAAAATAATTAATAATGATTTTTTTCCTAAAAAACTTAAAGATAGTATTTCTAGAAAAAAAGATGTTGTAAGTCTTGCTAGAGAGTACAATCTTCCTTTACTTCCAGAAGTTGATTCACATGCATTCATACCTAATAGATTAGAAGGTTTTGGTGTTTTAAAATCAAGTGTTATGGAAGATTTTGAAAAAGGAGATTTTCCAACTAAAAAACTTTTTGATTCAGAGATAATTTGTTATAAAAATAAAGAAGGTATTTCTTTTAAAGATTTTACAAAAACATTTTCAGATATATATCCTGGTTGGAATTATGAGAAAGGTCCATTTAAAAAATTAAGAGAAAAATTAAATAGGAAATTTCTTAATTATTCATATAATGATTATAAAGAAGTTTTTGAAGAAAGTTTAAATTCTCTTAATGAAATGGATATTGATGAAGTAATTAATAACACTTACAATCCTCTTTCATAATTAATTTTAGATGTGTAAATAAAAACTTATTTAACAAACAATACATATATAAATTTTCAAGATAAGTTATTAGAAAAATGGTTAATTATTTTTTTTACTCCATTAATACATTTATCTACATCTTTTTTTGTTCCTCTTCTAAAAGGTTTAAATGCTACAAGTTTAGGATATATTTCTTCTGTTAATGGAAGGTTTCCTTTCCCATAAAACTTTGATTTACCATCAAAAACTTTTTTAGTATGTAACATAGAATAATATTCCACATCAAAAGGAACTCCTTCACTTCTAAAAGCTTCAATAATAGTATTTTTGTCGATAGTAAATTTAGATAAATCCAATTCAAATCTAGTACTAAAATAACCTCCTCTTTTGAATTTTTCATCATTACGTCTGTGAGAATAAATATTTGGAATTGAACTTATTTGATTTATAAAATAGTCCATCAATATGTTTTCTTTTTTTAATACATCATTAAAATTTTTCAGTTTTGTTAAAGCTAAAGATGCATTTAAAGCACTCATCCTAAACTTATACCCTAAACCAGTATTTTTATAGTCACTATATTTACCGGATATTTCAGATATCCTCTCATAATGCCCAAGAATAATAGATCTTTCATAATATTTTTTTGAGTCAGTAACTAAAATACCTCCTTCTCCTGCTGGAAGAGATTTACCTGCTTGTAAGCTAAATGCACCTATATCAAAAACAGTTCCTATTTTTTCTCCATCATAAGAAGCTCCAAAAGCATGAGATGCATCTTCGATTACAGGGATGTCATTTTTTTGACTCACTTCTTTTAATTTCTTCAAATTACTTACCTCTCCCCATAAATGAGGAATCATAATTGCAGTTGTTGAATTTGTAATTTTACTTTTTATATCTTCTACATCAGCAGTAAGAGAATCTTTTGATATTTCACAGAAAACTGGTGTACCACCTAATTCTAAAACAGGAAGAATAGAAGACCACCATGTATAAGAAGGACATATGACTTCTTTATTCTCAAGAGCTCTTTTAGGATCAAAACCTTCACCAACTGCAAAGAGACTTGAAAAAAGTGCACTTGTTCCATTCATGAAAGATAGAACACTTTCAGAACCTAAATAAGTCTCTAAATCTCTTTCTAATTTTTTTATTACTCCTTTCTCTACAGGAAATGATAATTCTCTGTTTTTTATTAAATCTTCAATTCTTCTTATAGCTTCATCATTAAATTTAGGGTGTTTAAAAATATATTCTGCCCTTTTTTTAGATATTGATCTTTCTCCTCCTTTAAATGCAAGTTTTTTTTCATTAAGTTTCATTTTAATCACCATTAAACATTATTTCCAACAAATAAACCTGATACTGCTCCAGAGATCACACCTTGTATTTTTCCTGTACAATCTCCAACAAAATAAATTCCTTTAGTGCTAGATCTTAAATGATTATTCAATTTTATTCTTGGAAGAAATTTTTCAAAAACAGGTCCAGTAAGAAAAGACTGAAAAGGAATATCACCAAATATTTTCTCCATCGAATTTATGAAAGGCTTAATTTCAATTTCATAATTATCTAATACTTTATTGAAATCACAACCACAAATACCTTCAAATGTTGGATTAAATTCTAAAATACTCTCTTTTTTAGAAGGTTTTTTTAAAATATAATCATTATAACTCTGAATGGGTAATTTTTCATTATATGATAGAGAGTTAATATCTTTAGAATATTTAAGAGCATAATAGATAGAATTTCTATTCTCTGGAACTATAATTTCATTTAATATTGCAAAATTTGTTTTCTCTGTTTTTGAAGTATGACCATGTTGTCCATCAACTGATATTTCTGAACCAATTTTATACTTCATTATCCTTCCACCATCACAGAAACAAAAAGAACGTATATAACTATCATTAGAGGAGAAAATTATTTTTGGGTTGGGATTTTTAATTAATAAATTCTTCAGCCATTCTCTTTGAGTTTCAATTCTTATACCAAGCATTATTTTATCAGGAAACTCATATAAAACTCCTAATTTATTTAAAAGATTAAAATTTTTTACAATACCTCTTTTTCCTATTGCTAGTATTATTTTATCAGTCTCAATAACATTATCTTCTGTAATTATCTTCCAATAGTCTTCTTTTTTTTCAATATCAGTTAATCTTTCTCCAAAGAGAATTTCTTCACAATTATCAGTTATAATCTCTTCAAGTTTAAACATAATTTTATTCAATTCATTAAATGTTATTGGTATAGACTCAGTTGGATTAATTTTGATATTATTATATCTTATTTTTTCTTTTTTAGTATTAGAAATTTCTAAAGAAAGACCTAATTTTTGTAGAAAATTAAATACTTTTTGAGAATATTCATTTACGATATCATAACCAAGTAATTCAACTAAAGAAGAAGAGTAATTATTTTGATAATTATCAAGATTAACTTCAAAATGCATTGAAGAACCACCAAAACCACCTAAACATCTACCATTACATATTGGTTCTTTAAGGTTAGGATTATTTATGTAAGATAAATAACTATCACAAATTTTATTTTTATATTTATTTCCAGAATCAATTAATATGGTTTTATTACCGTTTTTAGATGATGAAAAAGCTGAAAAAATCCCTGATGGTCCAGCACCTATTACAGCAACATCATATTTCATCATATATCCCATCCTACCATATCTAAATCGAGATTAACAAGATATGGATGAATAAATCCATCAATCTCTCTATTATTTAATTTAAGACGATTAATTCTATGTTTAGAATACTCTGAAATTAAATTAATTAAGTTACTTATAGGTTTTCCACTTAAACAACTATACTTTTTTAAAATCTCTCCAGCATATTTTCCATAATTCCCTTCACCACTTATGATTTTTTTTGATTTTTCTTTGGTAGATTCATTTTTGAAAAAACAAACTCCTAACATTATTAAAAAATGAATTAAATCAAATTCTTGTATTCCTTCTTTTTCAAAGTCTTCCCAATCTATGACAAAATAATTATCTTTATTAATAATTAAATTAAAAGGATCAAAATCACCATGAGTAAATCCTCTATTAACAACTAAAGTTTTTCCATTAACTTTTATTTCATCTTTAGTCTGAAAGTTTTGAGAATGAAACAAAAAAAGATCTTCTGTAACACTTTTAAGAATTTCAAGTAAACTATTTTTAGAATCTAATTCAAGTATTAAATCACTTAATGGATTTCCTTTTATTTTTTCCATAAGAAAAAAATCTGAAAAAAGTTTTATTGTAGAAGGAGTTTTAAACGGAGATAAATCTAAATTATTCATTGTTTCAAATTCATGATTAAGTATTTTTTTATCTTCAAAAACTTTTGCAATTATTTTAGGGTTAGATTCATAACTTGATTTAATATAAACTAAAAAACGATCATGATTTTGTCTCATACCACCAGAAGGTTTAATATTAAAAATGATCTCAGAAATATCATTTTCAACTTCGTTGAAATATTTCTGAATATATTTAAGTGATTTTGTAGAAAATCCCATTTTAATCACAATTAAAAACTTCTGATGATTGTTTAGTTATTCCACATTTTTTACATGTAAAATTCCATCCGTCTTTAAGTTTCATTTCCTTTTCATTACAGTTTGGACAATTTAATTTTTTTTGTGAATAATTATTATTTGATTTAACTCTTACCTCTTCATTAAGTGAATGTTTTTCATTAGGAGGAAAAGAAAACATATCATATATCTTCATTACTTTTTTCCCATGATTTAAACCTGATTTCTTAGGTTTTTTTCTATTTTTTATACAGTTAACAAAATAATTTAATTCATTAATATAACCGTATAATGCATGGGAATGTAAACTTAGTGCACCTAAAGGTCTCCTTGTACTAGGAGTATAAAGATCAATATGATTTTTCTTACCAACAAAATTTGTCCCTCTACTATAACTTTCAACATCTCTATTATTATAGTATCTAATTTCTTCTCCTGATTTCAATTCAATCATTGGACCTTCTCCAACAATCTTGAGTGTTTCTAAAGGACCAATTTTTTTAACTCCAGAGGTCATATGAAGTACACCTTTATATAGACCATGATCTAATAATGCAAATCCATCACTCTCTCCAGAAGTAAAATACTCCATAGATTCAGGCATATCAAATAAACTTACTATTTGAGAAATAGGATGAACAATATCATCTAAAAAACGTCTACTTTCCGGTTTCATTAGATTACGTATATCACTAGGTAAATCAACAGCATATGATATCTCATAAGATTGTACTTTTCCAAAATCACTTCTTTGAATAAGTTTTTTTACTTTTTCTATAGCTGGAGCAAACATCATTTTAAAACCAATTTGAACAAAGGCATCTGAATTTTTTTCAGCTTCCTCTATAATTTCATAATGAATTCTAGAAGAGGCAGGAGGTTTTTCAATGAAAACATTTGTATTTGATTCAAGAATTTTTGCGGTAATTTCAGGATAAGTTGGTTTTCCTGTTTCAAGATCAAAACTTGTAATAACAATAACACCATCAAGATTTAAATCTAACATTTTTTTAAAGTCTGTAAAGTAATTTTTGGCACCATACTTATCAGAATACATTTTTGCTTTTTCTGAATTAATATCACATGTAGCCACTAAATTAGCTTCATCAATAAATCTCAATGAAGGTAATATATTTCTAAAGGCATGTGATCCACAACCAATTAATCCTAAATTAATTGTTGAATCATCATTGATGATTTCTCCTTCTTTACCTAAATTTTTTTTCATAATTCCACCTCAATCTTTGGAAAAATTTCTTTTGCAATCTGATAACCACCAGGTTTATCTTTTATGAAGTATTTCAGTTTCTTTCTTTGTTTAAGAATAAGATTCTTTCTAAATGTTTCATTACCTAGACTTTTTATTAACAAAGATTTTCTCTTTAAATCTTGATAGACTGGGTGTGAAGTGTTTTTCATTAATTCACTTATTTTTTCATAAATATAGTGAACTTCACTTTCTTTTGTACTTTTTAATTCTTCAAAATAATCTGATAATAATAATTTTGGAAATGTACCATCTTGACTTGAAGTAGAGTTCATGAGCCTTTCATAATTAGGATAATGTCCATCATGTTGTTCAGGTAGAAAGAATACAGGGGTTTCATAATAAAGTGATTCATAAAGTGAAGTTATTGATGGAGGACACAAAAAACCTATAGCTCGATTAATGTTTTTTAGCATATCTTTATGAGAAAGTAATCCACAATTAAATTTAGTTCTTTCTTTCACTTTCTTCATAACTTTAGGATTTCCTACAAGAATAGGTTCTATTCCGTCTAATTCTTGAAGAGGTTCTTTCAATAATTTTAAACAGAATAATCCATACTCTAAAGCCATATCAACATCAACAATAGGAGATAATTGACCAGAAAGAGAGATTAATAATTTATCTCTTTTAATTTCTTTATCTTTATAACTATCGTCAATAATAGGATTTACTTTTTTGAATTTTCTATTTTGAAATTTACTTTGGTTAGATTTTTTTCCAGGATATTTTTGTAAAAAAGACAAATCTGAAAATTGATGAGTTACTTTTTGTCTATTATGTGGATCTATTTTATCTAAGGTATTTATAATCATTTCAGGAGAATAATTATATAAAGAATTATCCAAATCTTTCAATAAGTTTTCAAAAGAATTATCCCAATTCCAAAACCAATGTAAACTATCAATAGAAAAAACATTCATGTTGTATTTTTTTGCTAAAACTACAGAATAAGGTTCCATAACACTAATTAATCCTACATAATTATTAGATTTAATTAAATTAATTAGTTTATTTTTTGTAGATTCATATATGTTATTAAATAATTCAGAGTTACCTTTGACAAACGTAAGAGCTGTATCATCACCAATGAAATCAAATTCAGCTTCATTACCATATTTACTTTTCAAAATAGATACTATTGTAACTCCTTTAGAGACAGGCCCAAATCCAAAACTTTGAGCAGTAATTAAAAATCTTGGTTTCATTTATTCCACCTTTTTATCTCTTTTTTTACCTAAAAAAGACCAAAATATCTGTTCTTTACTCTCATCTGGCAGTGGTATATTTTTAAATTTGTACATTTCATTAATGATAAAAAATGGTTTAAAAGTATTAATTAAATCATCAGAAGTAAGTCTAAAAGGACCATCACCTGTTTTTGAAGGAGGGATATCATTAGAAAATCCTCTAAGAAAGAACAAACCATTCTTTTTTAAAATGTTAAAAACATTAGAAGCATATTTAGTTCTATCAGAAACAGGGATATGATGAAAACAATTCTTATCAATAACTAAATCAAAATTTTTCGAAATACTTTCAATATCTATTTCTAAAAAATCTTCATGGATAAAATCAACATCTGTTGAATAAAATTTAGCCAAATGTTTAGCTTTATTTAAAGCGTTTTCATTAAAATCAACTGCAGTTACATCCATTCCTTGTCGAGAAAGATAAACAGACTCAGTACCTACTCCACATCCAATTTCTAAAACTTTTAATCCAACGTCAATTTTTCCAGATATTACCTTTTTTAAAAGTACTATTCCAACTGCACCAGTAACCCATGGAGTTTCTTTGATTGAAAGTTCCTGATTATATTGTTCTTCAAAATAAGATTCAACTACTTTTCTATTTTCTTGCCAATTTGACATTATAAATCACCTAAGATATTTTTTCAATACTTTGGGAATATCAAAACTACCAGAACTATTCTGATAATTTTCAATTATCCCTGAAATTACTCTTGGGATAGATAAACCACTTCCATGAAGGGTATGAAGATATTTTTCTTTACCACTTAATGTCTTATATTTTGCGTTCATCCTCCTTGATTGAAATTCTCCTAACATAGAACAGCTTGATATTTCTACCCACTTCTTAGAACCAGGAAAATATATTTCAAAGTCTCTGGTTTGTTTTGAAGCTATACCCATATCATCAGAAGATAAAAGAATTTCACGATAAGGTAACTTTAAACATTCAATTATTTCTCGACAACTATTTAAAAGATGATTATATTCTTCCTTCACATTATCAGATGTTGTTGCTTTAAATAACTCTACTTTACCAAATTCATGAAGTGTAGTATATTTCGTAATTTTTTTATCTCTTTCTACTCTAAAAGATCTTGAATAACCTACTAACCTTAAAGGGAGATCATTTTGAGAAAAAGAATAATCACTAAGTAAGTTAGTAATTTGTATTTCAGCAGTTGGATTCAAATAGAGATTTTCATTTTCTATTTTATATACATTATTTTTCTTTCTAGGAAAAGCTCCAGTTTGAAACATAGAAATATCATTAACAATTGTTGGAACAGAAACTTCTTCAAAACCATTCTCAACATTTTTTTCAATCATAAAGTTTATTAAAGCTCGTTCTAATTTTGCTCCTTTTCTAAAAAGAAAGGGAAATCCTTCACAATAAATTCTATCAGCAATATCTTTTTTAAATATCCCACAATCTTCTCCTATTTTTTTATAATCATTTGGAGAAGACAAATTTTTATTATATTCTCTTTTATTTATAACTTTAAAACCATCAGATGATTTAGGCACAATTTCTAATGTTTCATTTGAAATTTTCAAGTAATTAAGAATCAAATCCTTCAAATTTCCTTTTAAATTTTTTTCACCATTAATATAGCTTCTTGAAAGATTTATAACATCATCAGGATTAATATCATCTTTTTCATTTAATTTATCATATGAATTAAGGAAATTAACGTAAAAAGAAGTTGAACCTCTAATTTTTGTTTGATTGTAGAAATAATCTCTATTATTAACTAATCTATTAGGATCTAACATGTTATTTTCTGAAAAAAAGTACGATTTATAAAATTAACGAATTGTAACCATATTATAGTAGATATAAACCTCTAAAAAAAATAATTCCGTATTAATCTATTATAAATTTTTTTAAATCTAAACAAACTAATAAATTACTTTTGTTGAAAGAATCCTGAAATTTTCATTTCCTTTTAATTTTTTTATTAATCAACACAATATAATATTATTGAATCTTGTTTTAATATAAAGTAAAAATCTTTATCTTTTAGTTCTTTATTATAAAATCTTTTTGGAAATCGAATATTAATTCCTTCATTTCTCCAACCACATAAATCTTCTCCATAAATATTCAAAAAACTATTTTTTTTAGACTTAGGTTTTAAAGATATATATTCAACTTTTACCTCGTTATTTTTTATATCAACATCAGGAAATTTTTCTACTAGGTCTTTTGTTTCATCACATTTATCTTCTAATTTAGTAGAACCCCAAGTAGTTTCATTTAATTCTTTCAAAACATCTTTATCAGAATTAAAAACTTTAGCTAATTGCAATATAGAAAGTTTAATAATAATTTCTTTTTGTTTATAATCACCAATAATTTTTACTGTTTTACTATCATCCAACAACTCCATATCATTGTATTTAATCTCAATCATAGATGTATTTTAAAATTATAATTTATAATATTTTTTATTAAAATCAATAAACTCATTAATTATTTCTTTCAATTAGATGATTTTGATAGAAAATGTCTTTAGCAATAATAATTAAATAAAATTATATCCTAATTTTTTTAGAGGATTAAAATATTTATTAGTATTTTCTTTACGTAATTTAATAATCTCTTTTAATAAATTTTTTTTAAGATTTCCCTTCAGTAATTTTAAATCATTTATGTCTTTTTTTCGACTTAAAGAAATTTTATGAACAACTATACCTTCCTTAGGTACAATAAAAATTTCTTTTCCATAAAAATTTATCTTTTCTTTATTATAAAATTGCTTTTCAAAAGAATTCTTCTGAGATATTTTATTTGGAATAAAGCTAATTGCTTCTATTTCTTGTCCTTTAAAATTTAAATCAAAATAGTAATCTTTTGTAACAAAATCACCTTTCTTTATACTTCTTTTTTTGACTTTCTTATTAAACTTATTAGCTAACTTATTCAAGCTTTCATAATTCATTAAAATATCTATATCATCAAACTTTCTTTTTCCATTAGTATAGATATATATTCCAAAACCACCAAAGATAAAATAATCTAAGTCTTTTAGATAATTTATAAATTCTAAGATTACACATCTTTTTTCAACACTTAAAGAATTATCATTAAACGTCATATAAGATTATTAAAATAATATTATAAAACAGTTATGATTAAAAATTAATAATTCAAGAAAATCTTTTTTAAAATTAAAAAATCATTAATAAAAGAAATTACAAAAAAGACACTATTTGATTCTAAAACAGTATTAGTCACATTAATGTTTACATTAGCTTTTGTTCAATTAGTAATAGCATCTGAACATAATATGCTTCAAAGAGAATCAATATTTGAAACAATAGCACTTTTATTTAGTAATTTTTCTGTAGATTATATTTTCATATCACCATTTATTGGCGCATTTGGTTCTTTTGTAACAGGATCAGCAACAGTTTCAAATTTAATTTTTGGTTCTCTTCAATATAATTTAGCAACAGTAAATAATATTTCAACAAGTCTTATTTTAGCTCTTCAATCATCGGGTGCAGCATTTGGAAATATGATAGCAATTCATAATGTAATTGCATTATTAGCACTTTTAAAATTAAAAAATCAAGAAAGTAAAATCATAAAAAATAACTTAAAAGTATGTTTATTATTTTGTTTAATAGCATCATTTATTGGTTTTATAATTTATTTTTTAATTTAATCAATCTTTACAGATTATAAATTTCTCCATCAATATTATTAAAAAGATTATGTAATGGAAGTGTTCTTTGATCAAACCATGGTTGATAAAAAGTATTTTCAATTTCTTCTCTGAATTCAGAATCTGCATCTAAAACATCAAAAGCTGATTGTAATCTAATATAATGATCATAATAAGCATCATATCTTCCCTCTTTATAATCAGGTGAATTATTCAAAACATATTCACTCAGATAGATTTGTTCTCCAACAGCTAACATTTCAGAGATATTTCTTCTTACCATTTCTCTTATTACATGATTATATGTTTCATCACCATAATTATCCATATCATATAGATCTTTCCATCTTAAATCAGTATATCCAAAAAGGTATGGTTTAGGTTGATTCATAATTTTTTTTCTACTAAATGCTCTTATATGATTATATTCATGAAAAATTATACTCTTAAAATCATCTTCATTTTCAAGATCAAATGCATTTTCATATGCTGAAAGTATAACCTCTAATTCAGTTTCACCTTTATCTTCAGGATTTATATTCTGAAAAGTTATACTCATAAAACCTTTTGGTCTTTCATTACCTCTGTAAGCTACTCTTTTTAACTGACTTGGTGGAGAAATATCATATTCATCCTCCATTCTAAGTATCATTTGCTCAAAATAGTATTGTTTTAATTTTTCATTATTTGTTTCTCTTATAAAATCATAATCAATCTCTTTTTTAACAGAATTTTTTTCTGAAAAAGGATAATTATAATAAGTAAATGTTTCAACTTCACCATTTTCAACTTTTTCAAGTTTTTTACTAAGTTCTATCATTCCTTTTTCTTCATTTCTAATAATTGATTCAAGATTAGTATTTCCTTTCCATAAATCATCTATATCTTGTGATGACGGAGAAATAAGAGTCAAAACAAGCGTAAGTGAACCAATAGTAAGTCCTTTTATTAGTTTTGAATTTCTAAATAATTTCATTTTAAATAAAATATTATCTATTAATAAGTAATAACGTATTTTATCATATTTAATTTTTTTTATTTTTAGAATATAATAAAGAAAAACCACATAGAAAAGAAAAAAGAAAAAAAGAAAAAAACTACTTCCTATTAAAGTTATGAAGATACTTAGAAATTTCAGCAGCCATATTTTGTACAGGCATAGTTTGAATCCATACTTTACCAGGACCTTTAAGAGTAGTTAAAAATAATCCTTCACCACCTAAAAACATATTTTTAACACCCTTAACTCTTTGAATATTCATCTCAACAGACTCTTCAAAAGCACCAACAGAACCAGTTTGAACTTTCATAACTTCATTTGGACCAAGTTCTCTTTCAACATATTCACCATCCATCTCAATTACTGCATGACCATTACCAGTAAATTTTTGGAGAATAAATCCCTCACCACCAAATAAACCAGCACCAAATCGTTTTTGAAAGTATACATCATAATTTACATCTTTTGTAGCACATAAAAAAGATCTCTGTTGACAAATAATTGGTTTTTTGCTAACATCAAAAACAATAATTTTTCCAGGATAAGTATGACCAAATGCAACTTTTGCATCATCTTTAGTTGCAATAAACTCTGCAATAAAAAAATCACCTCCTGAAAACTTTCTCTTAACTGCTCCAATCACACCACCTTTTGCCTTAGTTTTCATATCAATCTTACTATCCATCCATTGCATAGAACCAGTTTGAGCCCAAATGTATTCTCCTCTATTCAAAGAAAACTCAATCATAGGCATTACTGAGCCATGTATTTTATAATCCTTCATTTTTAACCTCCAATTATTTAAATAACAATTTAAGATTTAATAAATTTTACTTTAAGAGTCATTCTAAAAAAAACATAGATATCTTTATATTAATCTTTAGTGTTAAAAAAGTATGAAAAACAATAAAAAATATGAATATAAATGTAAAGCTATAATTGGTTTTGGTAAAAAAACAACTAGAATCTTAAATGAATATGGAGATAAAGGTTGGGAATTAGTCTCAGTAACATGGATATGGCATTACTTTAAAAGAGAAAAGTAAATTATCTTCGTTTAATGTAAAAGTGTATTCGTTTAATTGTCTTTCAGAGTATGTATTCGTTTTATGCTAAAGAAGTGTGTATCCGTTGATTGTCTTTCAGAGTGTGTATTCGTTTTATGCTAAAGAAAGTAGAAATCTTTTCCTCTAATTATAATAAAAGTAATTTTATAGAATTTATATAAAAGTGTTTTAGAAACATCAGTGCTATAAAGAGTATAGTACATGTTTTTACCAATTTTTATTAAAAAATTGATCTAATTCATATATGTCGAAATATTTCATTAAAAAATATTTCTCTTAAATGATATTAATAAATAGAAAAAAAAAGAAAAAAAGAAAATCTAATCAATAGATAATCTCATCATATAATCATCTCCTTCATCAGTAATGACATACAAATAACCATCAGGAGACTCAATAACATCTCTAATACGATATTCGTAATCACTTAATAAAGGCTCAACTTCTTGAACAGAATTATTATCAACCTTAAAATGACCTAAATACCTACCAGCTAAATTACTAACAAATAAATCACCAGTTATCTCTTCAAATCTATCACTTGTATAAAAAGTCATACCAGATGGAGGAAAACCACCAGAAGTACAATTCCAATAATAAAGAGGATCAACTATATCATCATTTTCATGAGGCATATTACCTACAGGATTTTCAGTACCATATTCACATCCATAATGATATAAAGGCCAACCATAATTACCACCTTTAACTATTGCATTAATCTCATCACCATCTCTTTCACCATGTTCACTTTGCCAGATTTCATTTGTATAAGGATTTAAAACCATTCCTTGAGAATTTCTATGACCATAAGAATAAACTGCATCACTATACTTAGAATCATTCACAAAAGGATTATCATTAGGAATACTTCCATTCTCATAAAACCTTAAAGTAGAACCCAAATCATTACTTAAATTTTGAGAAGGATGACTTTCACTAAAATCTTTAGAACCTCTATCACCAACAGTCATATAAACATAACCATCTCCATCTAAAGTTACTCTAGAACCAAAATGAGCACCAGATTCAACATAAGGCTTAGCAGTATAAATAACTTCAAAATCATCTAATGAAT
>CAZXZL010000028.1:0-13385 GCA_964645415.1 uncultured Methanosarcinales archaeon
TGATAAAGATTGAGATAAAATGAATGAAAAACTATAAAAATGAAATAAGATTTATTAAATCTATTATGGATATTGAGTTGTTTTGGGAAGAATCTGTAGAAAAAAATGCTGAAAGATATTATAATAAAGCAAAGAAACTAAAAGGAAAAATCGATGGAGTCCATAAAGCAATTGATATTCTAAAAGAGAAAATAAAACATTCTGAAAAAAGACATAAAAAAAGAAAAAGACTAAGAAATACTAAAAAAGAATGGTATGAAAAATTTAGATGGTTTTTTACTTCTAATGGAAACTTATGTATTGCAGGTAGAAGTGCTCATACAAATGAAATGGTAATAAAAAAATATCTAGAAGATAATGATTTAGTATTTCATACTACAATGCCAAAAAGTCCTTTTGGTGTTCTCAAAGATGGAAAAGATGCATCAAAAGAAGAACTACAAGAAGTAGCTAACTTTATTGCAAGTTATTCTAATGCATGGGAAAGAGGCTTAGGTTCAACTGATGTATTTTATGTGAATCCTGATCAAGTAACTAAAGAAGCACAAGCAGGAGAATATATGGGGACAGGATCATTTATGATTTATGGTGAAAAAAACTTTTTAGTAGGTAGAATTAATTTATGTGCAACTTTAATGAATAAAAAAATAACATGTGCTCCTCAAAGTGCTTGTGATGAAGATTTTATCGTAAAAATAGTACCTGGAACAACTAAAGTTAGTAGAGTTGCTAAAAAAATAAAAAGTATATATAAATATGCAAATTTAGATGAAGTAATTAGAGTGTTACCTGGTGAAGCAAACATTATAGAAACTTCTGTTAATAGAGATAAAATTGATGAATTAAGGTCTTAAATCTAATACAAACATTTATAAATAAATTTACATTTCAGTTTTTGGAACCTTATGAATTAAATTAAGATTATAGGTTCTAGAAGGTAAAACTTTTTTTAATATAGGTGATATTTATGAAAATGCCAAAAAAGATTAGAACTCATTGTCCAAACTGTAATAAACATACAGAGCACAGGGTTAAAAAGAATTCAAGAAAACCTGCTAGCTCAATGAAGAGAGGATCTAAACACAGAGCAAAAAAGAGAGGTCAAGCAAGAGGTCATGGTAATCAAGGAACTTTTTCAAAACCTGCAATTGGAGGTTTTAAGATGACCGGTGCAAAGACTTCTAGAAAATGGGATATTAGATTAACCTGTAGTAAATGTAAAAAAACACAAGCAAAAAGTACTGCGAGAGCTAGAAGATTACAATTTGAATAAAGGTGATTAAATATGAATTATAGACAATCAACAGTTAATAAATTAAAGAAAGGTAGTTATGTTGTTTTAGATGATGCAGCTTGTAAGGTGAAAAACATTAGTATTTCCTCACCTGGAAAGCATGGTTCTGCAAAAGCTAAGATCAAAGCTGTTGGTTTAATTGATGAAAAGAAGAGAATTGTTGTTAAATCTGTAAAAGACAACATTAAAGTTCCTATCGTAGAAAAAAAAGATGCTCAAGTATTATCTGTATCCGGTGATACCGCAAATGTTATGGATATGGAAACTTATGAAACTTTTGACCTAGAAGTTCCTGATGAATTAAAAGATGACATTGAACCAAATGGAAAAGTCATCTATTGGAATGTTCTTGGTGAAAAAGTAATGAGAGAAGTTAAAAATTAGAGGTGATAATTATGGCTGAATTTCCAGAAGCAAAAGCAAGGCTCTTTACAGGAGTTTTTGTATGTATTAGGTGTAAAAAAAGAGTTAGAGGAGATGCTCAGGATGTTAAAAAAGGTAAAGTAGTATGTCCAAGGTGTCAAGGAAAACTTTTTAGATCTAAAAAAGAAATTAAAAAGGTTAGCTAAAGATGTTAAATTTTGATATCATAGCCCTTCTTGTATTAATTACTTTTTTAAGTATTTTTCTTTACAAGAAGCGAGAAGATGTTGACGTAACTGGAAAATTCCCTTTTTTCTATGCTGTAATGTATAGAGCAAAATGGGGAATTAATTTCATGAAAAATTTTGCTGAAAAACATAAAAAACTTCTTAATATTGTACAATATATTTCAATTACTGTTGGACTTTTAAGTATGTTATTTATTTCTATTCACTTAATTTATATGACAATTGATATGTTATTACAACCTGATGTAGTCGTTCCAGCAGCAGGAGTAATATTACCAGTTGAAACGTCTTGGAGTTTCTATGTTCCTTTTATGTATTTTATAATTAGTATTACATATTTAATGATAGTACATGAAGGAATGCATGGTATCTTTATGAAATATTTTGGTTTAAAAATAAAAAATACTGGTTTTGCATTTTTTAGTTTATTAGTTCCTATTTTACCAGGTGCTTTTGTAGAACCTGATGAAGAAGAATTAGAAAAAGCTCCATTAAAAGATAGACTTGCAGTATTATCTGGTGGTTCTTTTGCGAATATTGTTAGTGCAGCATTATTCTTATTAATATCATTTTTACTTGTAACTGCAACTGATCCTTTAACTTATGATGAAGTAAGAATTTCAAACATTATGGAAGATACTCCTGCTTATCATGCAAATGTTTCACAATCTACTCTTTATGGAATGACTTATAATGATACATATAATGAATTAAATGATTTTGAATATTTTTTATCATTAACTGAATCACTAAAACCAAATCAATCAATTACTTTACATACTGATGAAACAAATAAAACATTTACACTCACTTCTCACCCTGAAGATTCTAATAGAGGTTATATGGGAATGAATTTTGAATCTGAACAAAAACTAAAAGAACAATTTTCTAATTATCAGATTCCTTTTGCTGCTCTTAATTGGATTATGGGATTATTTTTCTGGTTATTTGTAATTAACTTTGGAGTTGGTTTAATGAATTTAGTTCCATTAGGACCATTAGATGGAGGTTTAATGTTAAAATCAATACTAGATGATTATTTCAATTTAGATGAGAATAAATCTAATGCAATTCTTTCAATAATTAGTCTTTTATTTATTGCAATACTTGCCTTTCATATTATTTTAGTTCCAGCATTCTTTTAATAGTATTTAGAAAAAATATTTTTTATTTAATTCTTAATTAATTTTTTTAATTCTTTAAAGAAACCCATAACATTAAAACCTTCTCTTTTTGTAAGCATTGATTTTTCAATAATATTATCCCATACTTGTTTTTGTACTTTATTTTTATGTTCAACTAAAACAATTTCGTCTATTAATTCATATGAAAACTTTTTCATTAATTCTTTATCTTTTTTTGTTGCAAACTCTATTTTTTTTGTGTTAATCTTTTCATCTCTATTTTTTTCCTCTTCCATCTCTTTTGTCATTTGATCCAATTTAGAATTAAGATAATTTTTGTGAATCTCATATAAAACAACACAAACAGAATGTGATAAGTTCATACTTCTATATTCATCAGTTGTTGGAATTGTTACTACAAAACCACATTCATCAATTTCTGAATTTGAAAGTCCATTACTTTCTCTTCCAAAAACTAAACCAATATTTGATTCTTTATGATTTCTAATAACTTTCTTTTCTTTAAACTTTTTAATCATTTGATTTAATGTAATTGGTGCTCTTCTAACATTTAAATCATCAGTAGTCTCTCCACTAAAAGCAACTAATAAATTACAATCTAATTCATCTATAGAACTTATAATTTTAGCATTGTCTAAAAGATCTTTAGCATGAACAGCATATTTTTTTGCTTCATCAATAGAAATATTTGGATTAATTAGAATTAATTCATTGAATCCAAAATTTTTCATAACTCTTGCAATAAATCCAGTGTTTCCAGAGATTTCAGGTTCATATAATATTACTTTCATTTTAACTTTTAATGATTGAAAGTATTTTTGCAGGAATCATTTCTAACTTTCTTATAACTCTAATTATAATTGGTTCTTTTTTACTAACAGGTTTTACTAACATTGTATTAATACCAAATAATAATCCTCCTAAAATATCAGTGCCAAATCTATCTCCAATTATAATTACATTCTCTTTATCTAAATTAAGCTTTTTTATAGCTTTATTAAATCCATCAAAGAAAGGTTTTGGTAAATCTGATTTTATAATTGGAGTTCTTAATAGATCATAAGTTTTATGATAATTTTTTTTCTTCTTTAAATTAATTCTATTTGAAAGAATTACCACATCAAAATATTTTTTTAACTCTTTAAACTTTGATTCAAATTCATCTTCAAACTTTAATTGATTATGTTTAAAAATAGTATTATCCAAATCAAGAATGACTCCTTTTATATTTAAATCTTCTAAATACTTTGGATTAACCTCTGAAAATTTTTCTTTTGAGTATATGAATTTATTTTTCATTTTTAATAATATTATAATAAACTATTACTTTTTTCATTTTCTAAACCAGATAAAATATTATAAGCTTTTGCTCCTTTTTTTGAATCAATAAAAACCATAATTTCTTTACTTGTTGTTAAAAAATGTTTAATACTAATATCATTCCATGCAAGTCTTCGAGTAATTGCTGCAATAACACCTGGTTTATTTTTAAAATCTTCACTATATTTTATCTTAACTTTACTTAAATCAAACTCTTCATTAATCTTATAATCTTCTAAAATTGATTTTACTTTATCATAATGTGTTTTATTAAATATTAAATCAATACAATCATCACCAAATATTTTGATAAACTCACTTTTTAAATTATTCTCAACCTTTTTCACACTATCAAGTTTTCTTTTAACAGTTACATTATATAGATTATTTTTAAGAACAATTTCTAATGAATTACTTAAATCAAGTCTTGTATTTTTCTTATTAACTTTATCTTTAGCTCTTCTTAGTGCCATCACAACAGCACTATGTTTTACCTTTTTTCCAAGCTCTTTTTCAATATCAGGTCTAATCTTTTTAGCAAGAGATGCATAACTTACAATATCTTGCATAAATGCCTCTTGAAGAAAAGGTCTTACTTCTACATATTTTAATACAAGATGTGAAATTGTTACCATGTTAAATTAGAATTTAAGATTTGTATATAAAACTTACTTATTCTTAATTTTTTGTATATATGAATTTATCTTCTTCGAAACTTAGAAAAAAACTTTGTTTTTTTCAAGGTGAGAAATCTTTTGATTTCATTAACCTTTGAAACTTTGTTTTCAATAGTTTTAAAATCTCTGATTTTATTCACTTTTAAATTTTTAATTTAACAGTTC
Source organism: uncultured Methanosarcinales archaeon (assembly GCA_964645415.1). Classification (GTDB taxonomy): domain Archaea; phylum Nanobdellota; class Nanobdellia; order Woesearchaeales; family CAZXZL01; genus CAZXZL01. The sequence goes on from CAZXZL010000028.1 coordinate 5,213, forward strand.
TAAACTTTAGTTTAGTAATAATATGTATTCGTTTAATTTTCTTTCAGAGTGTGTATTCGTGTTTAGCTAAAGAAGCTAGAAATCAAAATCATCTAAGAAAAAAATACTAATAGAAAAAGAAACAAAAATAAATAAAATTTAATAGAAACTACCGTGCTACAGGTAGTATAGTACCATCCTGGTCAAGCATATAAAATCAGAGATTTTAAGGGTGTTTAATCATAGATTAAAAACTTTGATAAAGATTGAGAAAAAATCATCTTAGTAAAAAAGAAGAAGTTTATAATAATTAATATAAAAGTGAATAGAACTTAATAGAAAAAAGATAGAATAAAAAATTTAATTGAAAATATTATTTTTTTAAATTAATACTATAAATATACTCTCTATTCTGAATTATTTTCTTTACTTTCTTTCCTAAACTTTTTGGAAGATTTGTTTTAATATGAAGATGTAACTTTTCTTTTTTTACATTTGAAGAAACTGATAATAACTCAATATCACTTTTAGCAAATTCATCCAATAATTTAAGCATAATTTGTACATCATCTTCCATTACAATCTTTAAAGATGTATTATCATCTTTCTTTTCTTTCCAATTTAATTTGATATTTCTTTTAGCTGATTTATAATTAACACAATTAATTTTATGTACTGAAATATTTCCATTACCTAATATTACTCCTCCAATATCATCTTTAAACTTTGGCTTACAACAACCAGATATTTTAACCTTTGAATTAGAATACTTTTTTGGAAGATTTACTCTTTCTTTTAATGAAATAATACTATCTTGGTTATCAACTTCATTATCTTTTCCTTCAATACCTAAAAAACTTCTAATTTTAGCCCTTGCTTTACTACTTGTAACAATATTTAACCACGAAAACTTTGGTTTAGGGTTCTTATTAGTGACTATTTTTACAACATCTCCATTTTTTAACTTACTATCTAATGGAGCAGTTTTACCATTTACAATTGCTTGATTTGCTCTATGTCCAACTGATGTATGAACAGCATAAGCAAAATCAAGAGGGGTTGATTCTTCACTTAAAATAATTGGTTCTCCTTTTGGTGTAAACACAACAATATCATTTTTCAATGTTGTTACTTGAATTTTTTTATTCTCTAATTTTTTCTTCCAATCGAGTAATACTTTTAGTAGTTCAACTCTTCTATCAAATAATGCATCTCTATCAACTTCTTTGTATCTCCAGTGTGCAGCAATTCCACTCTCTGCTTCATAATGCATTTTTTCAGTTCTGATTTGTACTTCAAAAAATCCATATTCTTGAGAATCAACAGTAATGTGAATTGATCGATATCCATTTTTTTTTGGATTTTTAATATAATCTTTAATTCTATTTTCCATTAAATTAAAATCTTCTTTTAATCTGACAAAAATCTTATAACATTCATCAACAGTATTTGTTATTATTCTAAATCCAATTAAGTCATAAATCTCTTCAAATTTCTTTCCATTATTGACCATTTTGTTATAAATAGAATAGAAACTTTTTAACCTATGTTCTAGCTTTGCTTCAATATTTAACTCATCAAGAATACTTTTGATCTTTTCTTTAATCTCTTTTTCATACTTTCTTCTGATTTGAATCGTTTCTGAAATTTGATCTTTAATCTTTAAATAATTTTTATTATCTAAATACTTTAAAGATAAATCTGCAAGTTCTGATTTAATTCTACTTAATCCAACCTTTTCTGCAATAGGTACATATACATCTTTAGTAACTTCTGAAATTCTAATTCTTTTTTCTTCACTTACTCTATCTATTGTTCTCATTATATGAAGTCTATCAGCTAGTTTAATATATAAAACTCTAAAATCTTTAAATGAAGATAGAATAACTTTTCTTTGATTTTCAATAGTTCTTTCTTCTAAGTTTTCATAAATATGTTTTTGAATTTTTGTTAATGATGAAACAAGAAAAGCAATTGTTTTACCAAATTTTGCTTGTATCTCATCTTCTGTAACATCAAAGTGCTCAATTAAATCATGCATTAGTGCAGCACAGATTGTATCTGTATCAACTTTATAATCTAAAAGAATTGTAGCAACAGATAGTGGGTGTGCCATATTTTTAATAGATTCCTTATCATTATCTTTATGAAATTTTTTAGAAAAAATATAAGCTTTTTCTATCTTCTCATGATCAAAATCATTTTTAATCATATCATTCCATTCCAATAATTCCTCTAAATTATTTGCATGGTTAAACTTCATTAGTATATGTAAATTATTTTAGTTTATATAATTTTTTTATCTCTTTTTTTAACTTTTAAACTCTTTTAATAATAAATTAACTGGATTAATTTCTATAAGTAAGTTTTATATATTAAGTTAAATTAACTAATTTGTCGGTGGGGGTTGCCGAGTGGTCAAAGGCGCTGGACTCAAGATATTTGAGTTATGATGCATGAGATGATATGTTTAATCTATGGGACATCCAGTCCAATAGATGGTTCGAGGGTTCGAATCCCTTCCCCCACATAAATTATTTGTTTGGAAAGATTTAAAAAGAAATATTACTATTTATTTAATACTTGTTTACAAATATATTTTTTAATCAAACTTAATCTAAAAATCAATAATAGAGGTCTTAAAATTGGCAGATAATAATTTACAATCAGAAGTAATAAATACTAATTTGACAGATGAATTAAAAAAATCTTACATCGATTATGCGATGTCGGTAATTGTTAGTAGAGCATTGCCTGATGTTAGAGATGGATTAAAACCAGTACATAGAAGAATTCTATATGCTATGGGTGATATGAGTTTATATCATACTAGAGGTCATAAAAAATGTGCAAGAGTTGTCGGAGAAGTTCTTGGTAAATATCATCCTCATGGTGATACCTCTGTTTATAACGCACTTGTTAGAATGGCTCAATCTTTTTCATTAAGATATCCTTTAGTTGATGGACAGGGTAACTTTGGTAGTATTGATGGTGATTCTCCAGCTGCAATGCGTTATACTGAGTCAAGGTTAGAAAAAATCTCAAAGTTCATGCTTAAAGATATTGATAAAGATACTGTTGACTTTAGACCTAATTTCGATGAATCTATGAAAGAACCTGTAGTTCTTCCTTCTCAGTTTCCAAATTTATTAGTAAATGGTTCAAGTGGTATTGCTGTAGGAATGGCAACAAGTGTATTACCACATAATATGACTGAAGTTTGTAATGCTGTTAAGTATTTACTTGATAAAGATATTGAAGATGTAGAAGCTACAGAATTAATGGATATTATAAATGGACCTGATTTTCCAACAGGTGGTGAAGTTTTAGGTGAAGAGGGGATTTTAAAAGCATATGAAACAGGTCATGGAAAAATTAAAGTTCGTGGTGTTATTAAAGAAGATGAATCTTCTAAAAAGAATAGATTGATAATCACAGAAATTCCTTACATGGTTAAAAAGTCAGATATTATTAAAGAAATTGCAAAACATGTAAAAAATGATAAAATAAAAGGAATTAATGATATTAAAGATGAATCGAGTAGAAAAGGAATTAGAGTTGTAATTGATTTGAAAAGGAAAGCAAATCCACAACTTGTTAAAAATTATATTTTCAAAAACACTCGTATGAAAAAGACTTTATCTATGATTCATCAAGTTTTAGTAAATGGTAAACCAAAATTACTTAATCTTAAAGACTTACTTTATGAATTTATTAAACATAGAAAAGAGATTATTAAAAGAAGAACTGAATTCTTATTAAATAAAGCAAAATCAAGATTACATATTGTAAAAGGATTGATTATTGCATTAGATTCTATTGATGATGTTGTAGAATTAATAAAATCTTCTGATGATGTTGATTCTGCAAAAGAATCTTTAATTTCAAAATATGATCTTTCTGAAAAACAATCTCAATCAATTCTTCAGATGAGACTTCAAAAATTAACTTCTTTAGAGCAAAAAACTCTAAGAGATGAAAAAGAAGATTTAGAAAAAGAAGTTAAAGAGTTAGAAGGTATTTTGAATAGTGAAGAAAAGATTAAAGAGATTATTAGAGAAGAGACTGATGAGATTATTGAAAACTTTGGTGATGAACGTAAAACTGAAATCATTGAAGATTTCCAAAATATAACTAGAAAAGATTTAGTGAAAAAAGAAGAAATTGTTATCACTTTAACTAATAAAGGTTATATCAAAAGAGTACCTCTAAAAAATTACCGTGTCCAAGGAAGAGGCGGTAAAGGTATTTTAGCTTCAAATATCAGTGATGATGAATATATCGAAAATATAATCTTAACTGATACACATTCAGATATATTATTCTTTTCTGATCACGGAAAAGTATATTCTAAAAAAGCTTTTGAAATACCAAAAGCTTCAAGAACTGCTAAAGGAAAACATATTGCAGGAATACTTTCATTTTCAAAAGAAGAGGATATCACTCACATTGTTGATATGAATAGAGCTGAAGAGGATAATAAGAACTCACTTATGTTCATTACTAAAAATGGTTATGCAAAAAGAACTGCTATTGAACATTTTGAAGATGTTAGAAAGTCAGGAATTATTGCAATAAAATTAGAGGAAGATGATAATCTTGTTGAAGTTATTCCTGTAAACGATGATGATAAAGTAATGTTGTCTACAAAACATGGTAAATCTATTAGGTTTAAAACTACTGAAGTTCGTATTATGGGAAGAAATACAAGAGGAGTAATTGGTATTAAGTTAGATACACAAGATGAAGTTAGAAGTGGTATAATTGCAAATGAAGGAGAAGTATTAACTGTTACTACATTTGGTTATGCAAAAAGAACTGATCTTGAAAATTATTCTGTTATTCATAGAGGAGGAAAAGGAGTAATTAATGTTAGAATTTCTCCTAAGAATGGAGAGGTAGTTGAAGTAATAAATACCTCAAAAGAAGATGAAATTATGATTCTTTCAAAAAAAGGAAAACTAATTCGATTGACAGTTGAAAAAATTTCTAAAATGGGAAGAAGTACGATGGGTGTTAAATGTATGGATGTTGGAAGAGGAGATAAAATCATCTCTGCCGAAAAAATATCTTTTATAGATGAAGATTAAAATGTTTTTATCTTTAACTTATAATTTAAAAGAAGCAGAATTGGATTTGAAAAGGTTCAATTTAGAAGTAGATTCAATTCATAATAACTCTACTGATAAAGTGATCACTTTTAATAGTGATTTTAAATCTAATGATGTTAGAAATTACATTCGTTTTTCTCAATCGGTTAGATATATTGGATATATTACTTCTTTTTATAAAAACTTACAAGAATTAAAAAAATCAGACATGGAATCTTTCTTTGATTTTTTAGATAAGTTTGATTTAGATATTTCTAAAATTTCTTTAACTTATAAATTCATTAAAGAAACTGAAAAACATGATAGAGTTGAGTTTAGAAATGAGATCTCTGATATTCTTTCTTCTAAATTTACTGATATTAATTTAACATATAGTGATACAAAAGTGAATTTAGGAATTATTGTTTTAGAAGATGGTTTTTATTTTACTATCAATATAGCTAATATTGATTTAGAGAAAAGAGTTTATAAGATATTTCTTACAAATCAATCTTTAAAACCATCGTTTACTCACTTATGTAATCTTAAATTAATTAATTCTTTGAAAGAAAGCTTTGATGATTCTGATTTAAATATTTTAAATCTTTTCTCATCTGATGGTATTTTCTCTATTGAACTTTCTATATTAAAAAATAGTATTGATTTTAGAAAACTTAAAAGAGAAAAGATATTTTATGAAACTCTTTTTGAGAACAATGATTGGAGTGATGATCTTGATAATTTAGATATTTCTGATTACGAGATATATGCTGTTGATGATAAAATGGCATATTTAAAAAATGCAGAAAAAAATGCAAAAATAGTAAGAGTAAAAGACATTAATTTCACACGAGAAATATTAAAGTATACTGATTTTAAATATGGTGAGAGTCCAATGCATGGTTGTATTTCTTATCCTCCTCTTTATTCAAAAAGAGATGGTGAGAAGTATTTAACAAAAATAGTAAAAGAAACTTTCTTTCAATTAGAGTTTGTTCTAAAAAAGAATGGTATTTTTGTAGTTATTTTCAAAACTGAACTTAAAGATGATGTTAAAAAGATAGCAAAAAAATTCAACTTTAATTTATTAGAAGAAAAAGATATCTTTTTTGGTAATCTGAATCTAACATTATTTTCTTTTAAAAATATGAAACTTGATAAAAAAGAAGCAAAGAAAATTGATGAAGAAATGCTTTAATTTTGATAAGTTTTAAATATCTAATTATTTTTCTTAATATTCCGGTAAATTTTAGTGATAACTATGGATAATATTAATAATAATTATGAAGGAAATTTTAAGAGTGATATGAATTCTAATTATAACTTTGATTACTCAAAATCAATATTTGGAATTGAAGAATATGAACCAAAATATGATTTTGATGATTTATATTATGGAAATCATTCAGATCTATTTGAAGAAATTAATGAATTAGAATCAAAATTAAGATTTAAACAAGGTTCTATTGATGATTTAATGAATAAATTAGATAGAAAGGAAGTTAAGTTAGAAAAATTAATTAGAAAAAATCTTCCTACTATTGATGATGAAATATTAGATTATCTTGATATAAAAAGAGACAATTCTGGTAATATTGTATTATATCATGCAACACCTTCAATTTATTTAGATGAAATTCTATCTGGTGGTTTAAAACCTCCAAAAGAAACTGGAAATAATGTTTGGAGGATGAAATATGAAGAAGACAAATTAAAACTTTCTAAAGTTTACTTATCTTCTGAAAATAGAATAAATGAAATTGCAAATCATATTCAATCTTTTAGTGATGGTCTAGAAATTTCTTTAATTGAAGCAAAAGTAGAAGAATATAAACTATATCCTGATGAAGATAGTAGTAAATATAGTTGGATTGCAAGTATGAATGAATTAGAGACTTGTGCACACTTAGGTAAAATTGAACCTTCTCGTTTATCTTTAATTGGAAAATTAGATTCTTATGAGATTGATGAAGAAAATAAATTTAATTTTAACTATTGAATTTATTCTAAAAGATTATAACTTTTATTTCTTATAATATCTATAAAATCTTCAAGATCTTCTTCATTAAAACTAATACCTCCTGCTTTTTCATGTCCTCCTCCGTGTGCTGATTCAATCTTAGAACTGCAATCTTCTAAAAATTCTCCTGCATTAAATTCTAAATGATCTGGAACTCTCATACTTCCAATAATTTTATTTCTTGAAGTATTTAATACTAAAAGTGGTGTATCTTCAAGATATCTAGCACAAATTACACCTTGAATATTTCTTTTATGATTAATAATACTGTATTTAAATGAGCCTAAATCTTTAAAATCCACACTTGTCTTATAATCTTTTTTAAGATCTTTTTTATGCTCAAAAAGTTTTTTTGCCATTGGATCATGTTGATAAATAATTGATTCATAATCGGTATTTTTAATTAATGTTTTAATTGCTAATTCTCCATCCCAATGAACTCTTTTACTTACATTAAATAAAGAAACATATTTTTGTATTTCAAGATATGTTCTATAACCTTGATTTATTTTCATTAATTCTGGGATAGTTTCTTTTGCTAAAACATATAAATTAATTGGAAGATCTTCTACATCTCCAGCATCTCCAAAATAACCAATTAAAGTTAGAAATAAAAAGTATTTAACTTCATGTAAATCAAATTCTTTTAAATTATCTTTTAAGAAAGTTTCATAAATTAAAAGTGAACAGGATTGTGATTTTGTATCGTGAACTTCACCAATCAATTCGTTTTCTAACATGCTTTCTGATTCAATAGGATGATGATCAATGTACAATAATGGTTTATCAAGTCTTGCAGTTTGAATATCTGTAGAAATAACCATATCAGCATTTTCATCTATTTCACTATTTTCAACTAAAAATACTTCTCCTTTACTGTGATATGTAATATTTTTAGTATATCTTTTAATTAAATGATATATAATTGCACCTGAAGAAACTCCGTCTGCATCCCAATGTGCAGCAATATGAACTCTTTTATTTTTAACTTCATTAATAAGACTTTGATAATCTGTTACTTTTTTTGCCATATAATTAGGGCTCATAGATTAATATTTAAACTTTCCCCTCCAATCTTTATCAA
>CAZXZL010000029.1:0-10642 GCA_964645415.1 uncultured Methanosarcinales archaeon
ATAACAATAATAATGATAACATAAATAATAATAATAATAATAATAATAATAATAAAAATAATCAAAATGTTGATTCATCTTCTAATATGAATGATAGGAATGATATAAAAGAGGATGAAAAAAAAGAGGATAAAAATAATGAGAATAAAAATTCTGAATTTTTACTTTCAAATATTAAATCTGATTTAGATATTGAATCTGAAAATAAAAATAATAATGAAGATGATACTGATTTAGATATCTTAATTAATATAAAGAATAAAATAAAAAAAGAGTTAACTAAAAAATTAAATAAAGATTTTGAGAACTATTCTCTTTTAGATATCTCTGAAAATATGGAAGGCTTATTAACAAATGAATTAAAAGCTGGTTTAAAGAAAGTTCATTCTTTAATAAAAAGAGCAAAATCAAAAAAAGAGATTAGTCCAAAAGATATTTCTGTTGCTTACAAAGTTTTACTTAAAGTTAGGGAATTTAAAATATAAGTATCTAACTTCTTAGCCCCATAGTGTAGAGGCCAATCATGCAGGGTTCTGGTCCCTGTGACTCCGGTTCGATTCCGGGTGGGGCTATAATGAGATTACCGAAATGTTTAAAAACAATACGTTACTTCTATTAAACAATAACACCACACTATTTTTGAGGTAATTAAAATGAAAAAATCAACTATTTTTATAATAATTATTGGTATATTTATTTCTAGTTCAATCTTAGTTTTTTCAATGAATGATAGAACTAGTTATATTTCTCCATATTATTTTGGATCTGGAAATGAACTAATTGATGTAATTAATTTAAGCGAAGAAATGACTGTAAATTTGAGTCCAAATATTGTTGATATAGATGAGACTATAACTAGTTTTGAATTTGGTTATCCTTTTGAAGAAGATGGATATTGGGATATTGATTATGATTCTTCTGGTTTTTATATTTCTAATTTGGTTGTTGATACAATTGATAAACCATATAGATATTTTTTTGGAGTCAATGTTGAAAATGTAAATCGTCCTCCTGAAGTTTCTGTCTCAGATATTATCGCTGAAGAAAATGAGACATTATATGTTGATTATGATGCTTATGATCCTGATGGTCGTGAGTTAAATATTACTTTTGATGCTCCTTTTGATGAGAATGGTGTTTGGGAAACAGAAATTGGAGATGCAGGAAATTATGTTTCTGCAATTCATGTAAGTGATGGTATTGATACTGTTACTAAGGAATTTGATGTGTTTTTAGAAGAAAAACCATTACCTCCTGAAGTTTTATATGACGAGATTCAATATGCAAAACAAGGAGAAAATTTCACATTAGATTATGAAATCGTTTCTGATAGAGATTATTCAATTGATATAAGTGGTTGTATGGAGTCTAACAAAACTTATTTTGATTATGATTCTCCTAAACAATGTAGAGTTTCAATTGAAGTATCAGATGATTATTTTGATATTAGCAGAGATATAATCATTGAAATTGAAGAAGTTAATAGACCTCCTGTTATAGAAGAAGTTCAATTAGAATCAGATAATATGACCTTTATTATCGAAGAGAATAATGAATATGACTTATATGAAGGTCAAAACATTATTTTCCACGTTGATGCTTATGATCCTGACGGGGATGATATTAGCTACTCATTTTATCCTTTTTCAGAGAGATTTGAATTAGGATATGATGATTCAGGTATTTATGATGCTAGAGTAGAAGTCACTGATGGAGTGGATAATGTTTCAAAATCCTTTACTTTGAATGTTATTAATGTAAATCGTCCTCCTGTCATTGAGATCGAAGATGAACACCAAACTAAAGAAGGAGAAAACTTTTCTTTAGAACCAAATGTTTATGATCCTGATGGTGATGATGTTGAAGTTAGTTATAGTGGTTGGATGAATGAAAGCATGAGGTATGTTGATTTTGGTGAACATGGTAATCACTCTGTTATTATTAGTGCATTTGATGGTGAAGATGTGACCGAGAAAGAGATTTTAGTTGAAGTAGAAAGAGTGTTTAGAGAACCTGAAATTAGAGGAATTACTGTTGAAATAATTAACTAATTTTTTTATTAGTTATTATTTCGATAACTTTTTATTTTATCTTTATTATTAAGTTTTATAGAGTTCTTAAACAAGAGGTGTTTATTATGAAAATCATTACATATGTTTTAATTTTTTTACTTTTTGGAGCTTTTTTAATCCAAGTTAATTATGAATATAATCTAAAAGAAAGGGAAGATCAAAGAGGTTTTATGTATCAATTTGGAAGTTGGGTTTCTAACTTATTTGATAATGTTAGAGTTCTTACAGGTTATGCTATTAGAATGGAATGGTTGCCTGACGGAACTGAAGTTACTGATTCAATTGATTATGTTATGAATCAATCAGACTATGAAGAAAGTTATGATATTAATGCAACAAATGAGACTATTGACAATTATTCAAATGATTATAATGATAGTCCTGAAGTAATAATTATTGATTAATTAAAAAATGACCAGTGATGATTATTATTCGAGATTAAAAACATTATTTGGTGAAGAATTTAAAAATTTTAAAGGTAAAAATATAACTATTCTCGGATGTGGAGGGATAGGTTCTTTTACTGCAGAATTTTTAGCAAGGTATGGTTTTAACCTACATTTAGTTGATTTTGATTTAGTTGAAGAGACTAATTTATCTAGGCAAAATTTCACTTTTGATGATGTAGGTAGACCAAAGACAACTTCTTTAAAAGAAAGGATTGAATGTGTAAATCCAGATGTAGTTGTCAAAGAATCAACTATTAAATTTAATTCTAAAAATGCTGAAAATATTGTTTCAGGCTCTGATTTAGTTCTTGATTGCTTTGATAATATGGATTCAAAATTACTTTTAAATGATATCTGTAAAAAATTAAATATTCCTTTTATTCATATGGCTGCAATAGAAAGGAAGGGAAATATTTTATTTGTTGGAAATGATGGTCCTTGTCTTTCTTGTCTTTATGAGAATCCAACAGAAAAAGAAGATAAATGTGATATTGTTGGTGTATCTTCAAATATTCCAACTTTAACTGGATTAATATCCATTGATTTAATTATTGATTTCTTTACTGGAAACAAAATTGAAAATAATTTAATTAGAATTAATCTTAAAACGAGAGATATTCGAAAACTTAATCTTAAAAAAAATAAAAATTGTAAAACTTGTAATAAAAATTATCGTTATTTAATTAATAATAAAAATAAAAAAAAGTATGAAATTGAGTCACTTTGTGAAAAAAATACTTTTCAAGTGATTTTAAATAATTGTGATTCTTTTAAGAAAAAAATATTAAATTATAAAATTTTAAATAAGAACAAACATTTTCTTAAGTCAAGAACTTGTTTTAATGGTAATAATATAGTTATTACTTTTTTTAATGATGGTCGTTGTCTTATAAAAGGACTTAGTAAAATGAGTTCTGTTAAAAAATATATGGAAACAATATGTGGTGATTAAAATAATTGCAATATTTTCTTTTCTTTCAATATTATTTTTATCAATTCTATTTAAAAAGTATTTAAAAAAGAGTTTAATTATTACATCTATTATTTCAATAAATTTAATTTCACTTTTCAGATTGTTGTTTTTTTACTTTAGAATTAATCAATATTTTATATACTTTATTTCCTTTCTAAGTTTATTTCTTTTGATTTTAATTTTAACTAAGTTAGATTTAAATTATTTTAAATCTTTTTTATCTTTTTTTAAAAATAAAAAAACAATAATTAATTATCTTATTATTTTAATTCCTTTATTTATATCATCATTTCTTTTTTTAAACACATCTTATACTTCTTTACAAGAGGATGATTTAATGTATCATTTACCTATTATTAGAGAGATTAGTCAAAACAATTACAAATACGAACTATTACCTGATTCAACTAATGTAACTTTTATAAAAACATATATGTTTTTTCCTTTAATTACTGAATCATTTTATTCTTTATTTTATAACTCTGCAATTTTTAAATTACTTCCATTATTTCTTTTCTTTTTACTTTCACTTCTTTTATATAAATTATTAAAAGAATTTTTATCTGATTTTTTAGAATCAAAATATAGACTAATTCACAATATAGTTCCTATTTTTGTTTTAACTCTTCCAATTTTATTAATGCAATCTAATAGATTTTATGTTGATTTGTTTTTAACTTTAAATTCTTTAGTTGCATTTTATACTCTTTTTCGTATTTATAAAGAAGGATTTTCGTTTTCAAATTCTTTAATATTTGGGATTTCAGTAATGGCTATGAACTTAATTAAAATGAGTGGTTTAACTTTTACAATTCCATTATTTTTTATGTTAATGGCTTTATTTAACTTAAAGAACATTAAATATTATGTTTTAATTGGCTCTTTTTATTTTCTTTCTTCACTTCATTATATTAGAAATTTAATTTTATTTGGTTCTGTTAGTGATATAAATGTTGAACCATTAGGGTTTTTTGAGTATACTATCCAATTCTTTAGTGGTTTTTTAGATAATTTAGGTTACCCTGAATATTTGATTTTTATATTTATCTTTTTATCAATCTTTTTTATAATTAAATTATGGAATAATAAAAAAAATATGTTATTTTATTCTTCTTTATACTACATACTTTCTATTATCGCTTTCATATTAATCGCAATTTTTTCAAAACAAAAATTAATTATGATTCATTCTTTTTATTTTAGATATATGCTTCCTGTTTCTGTAATCCTTTTTTCAATCTCTTTTATTTACTTTTTTGACTTAAAAAAATGGCTTTCAAGAATTCCTATTATCCTTATCATAATATTTTTTGTTATTTCAAGTTTTAGTATTTATTTAGATGTTAATATTAATATTTATCCAATTCAAGATGAAGTTATTAATAATTTAGGTTACTATCCACTTTCATTTATTTCTGAGACTATTAATGAAGACCTTTCTTATTCAATTGATAGTTATAAAGGTAGAGTATTTTCTTTTACTGATAGAATAACTTATCTATTAGATGATCCTTTTCGTAGTATTTCATATTCAAAAGAAGGTATGATTGAGAATTTAGATAAGATATGTTCTAATAATGGTTATTTAATATTATTTGAATATGATGATTTTGGTGGAGATAGAGGTTATAGAGAATCTGAGAATCATATTATATTACCTGGGATTGAAGATTTCAATGTTGATTTATATTCTTTTAACAATAATTATCACAAATATACTTTTATTGTTTGTGGTGAAAATTAATATTTATTAATCAAATTATTTATAAATGATTGTCGTTACTATTTAAATAACGGGGTGTTAGATATGATTAAGAAAGATTTTAGAGTAGTTAATATAGTCGTTTCAACAAGTTTGGGTAGAAAGATGCCTCTCGAAAAATTGGCAGCAAATTTATCCAATACAGAGTATAATCCTGAGCAGTTTCCAGGTCTTGTTATGAGATTGAGAAATCCAAAAACTTCTGCTTTGATTTTTAATTCAGGTAATGTTGTTTGTACTGGTGCAAAAGATATTGCAACAGTTGAAAAGTCTCTTGATAGTATTATTGAAACTTTGAAAAAAGTAAATATTAATATTGAAGAGAGACCTAAGATTGAAGTACAAAATATGGTTGCTTCTGGTAATTTCGATGTTCATATTAATTTAAATGAACTTGCAATTAAATTACCTAATACTGAGTATGAACCTGAGCAGTTTCCAGGATTAGTTTATAAGTTATCTGGTGCGAGAGCAACATTCTTATTATTTACTAATGGTAAGTTTGTATGTACTGGAACAAATACTGAACAGGAAGCTGATGAAGCAGTTGATATTCTGATTGAGAAGTTAGATGGAATTTTAAATGACTAATCTTTCTTCTCTAAAACTGAAATAACTTTTCTCGGTCACGATTAAGTGATCGAGGAGTTCAATTCCTATTATTTTTCCTACTTCTTTTATTCTTTTTGTAATCTCTATATCGTTTTGTGATGGTCTTAGTGATCCTGATGGGTGATTATGAGCTATAATAATTGAACAAGAATTATCTTTTATTGCATTATTATATATCTCTCTTGGATGTATTACTGATTCGTTTAATGATCCTTTGAATACAATTCTTTTATTAATTAATTTATTTTGGGTATCAAGAGTAATTAAAAATACCTTTTCTTGTTTTAAAGATCTTAATTCATTTTTTAACATTTTGTAAACTCTTTCTGATGAGTTTAATTTTACTTTATTTAAGTCTATTTCTTTCATTTCTAATCTATTTATTATTTCAAAAATCGAAACTAGTTTTGATGCTTTTGCTTTACCTATTCCTTTTATTTGCTTTAACTCTTGATATGACATTTCTGATAATTTTTTTAAGCCATATTTTGAAATTATTCTTGTACTTAGTTGAATCACATTTTCTTTTTTTGTACCTACTTGAATTATTAAAGCAAGAAGTTCAATATCACTTAATGATTTAACTCCTTTATTTTTTAGTCTTTCTCTTGGTCTATTTTCTTTTGAAATTTCTTTTATTTTCATAATAGATAATATTTGAGAATTATTATAAAATTATTTTAATAAATCTTGAATTTTTTTCACTTATTAGTGTTAAGATAGATAAAGTTTAAATACTTGAATTTACTTAAAATACTATATGGGGTATTTTAAAACAATAATTTTAGTATTAATATCTATTTTTTTCTTTTCTAGTTTTATATACTCTTATGAATGTAATATTGATTTTGGTTTTGATGATTATTTTAATCAAAATCCTGATTTTGAAATAAATTCTGTTTGTGAAGTTGGTTGTAACATTTCATTATATAATTATGAAGATATTAACATTGAAAACAAATTTTTTGAAAAAAAGTATGGTTTTGATTTTGATTTTGATTTAAAAGATGGTAAGTATTATTTTGATATTATTTGTTTTAATAATTCCTTCTCAAAAAATTCAACACATTTCTTTGAAATTGATTCAAATCCTCCTATGATTAATCCTAATATTTCTTATAGTGAAGATGAGGAATTCTTTGTTTTAGAAAACCATGAAGATTATAGGGACGTAGAAATTTCATTTAAAACTGATAAAGAGAGTAAGTGTACTTATAATGGGAAAAATATTTTTTCAGACAATTCATTATATCATAAGTTTGAAAAATCTCTTTCTTCAGGAGAATATAATTATTCTATTAATTGTATTGATGATTTTGGAAATGAAAATGATCTATTACTAAACTTCAAAATATTAAAAAAACCTTATGTTAATATTTCTTTTAATGAAAATATGCCTTTTAAGGAAGGTTTATATAATTTGAAGTTAACTTCCTCTCGTGATTTAAAAGAATCGCCAACATTAAGATATTCTTATGACCAAAATAATTTTAATACTATTGCTTTAACAGGAAGTAATGATGAGTGGGAAGGTTATATCCAGATAGATGATTCTAATTCTGAAAAAGTAGGTTCTTTTAAGGTTTCAATAGAAGATATTTATGGTATTAAAGGTAATTTAATAAAAGAAAATGAAATATTTCTTGTTGATACTAGAGAACCTCCTAAAATTGATGATATCTCTTCTAAGTCAACAGTTTCTGGTGTAAGGTTAGATTGGTATTATCCTCATGATTTTGATTCTTTTAACATTTATCGTTCTGATTCAGGTGTTCCTTCAAAATTAGATTTCTATGATTCAACAGATAGTTTTTCTTATCTAGATGAAAATGTTTCTTACAATGGTTCTTATTACTATTTTGTATCTCCTGTTGATAAAGCAGGTAATGAAGGTGAGTTCTCTGATTTATTAGAAACTGAAGGTAGAGATGAAGAAGAGACAGAGCTATCTGATAGAACAATTAATATTTTATCTGATTTAAGTAATGATTTAAGATTAATAGAAAATAATATCGATTCTTCAATAAAACTTTATAATGATTTAAACGATGATGTTTCATATAGATCAATTCTTGAAGGTCATAATTACTTTGATAAAATAATTAATTATTTATCTAAAGTAAGAAGTCTTCAGGAAAATATTTCTAATTTAAATGATGGAAAGTATAATGATTCAAAAACTTACGAGTTAAGTTTAGATATTTCTTCTGATATTGATGGAATTAGATCCCATATATTTACTGACCTTGAAATTATTGATGAAATTGATAGTAATTTAGAAGTTTCTGAAACTTATTTATCTTCATATCTGAATGATTTTGTTGAAAGAATGAGGATAACTGATGAGGATTTAATTAATAAGTATGTTAATTACATTTTAGATCTTAACAGATATGCTTCTTTTGATAGGTCCATTAAATTGATTGAAATTTCTTTTCTAGATGATAATTCTGAAAATTATTTATTTTATAATGATAAAGTATCTATTTCAGGAGATTTTAATTATTCTGATATTTATTATTACTTTAAAATTGAAGAATATTTAATTAATGGAGATGTTTATTCTTCTGATTGTTCAGATTCTACTTTTCATGAATGTGATATAGAATCGTCATATAATAGTATTAAATATTCTTTTCCGACATCACAATCTAATATTAATGATGCATTAGATGATGTAATTTATTTTATCTCAGGATCGTCAAGTGCTTTTGATTCAGAAGTTGAATTAGTTGATACATTATCATCACAAGATTTTGAAGATGACTTTGATGATGAAAGTGATTCTGTTGAACTTGATAAAAACTTATCTGATGAAGTTAATGAATCAGATGATTTGAATGAAAGTGGACCACCTGGTTTGATTAGGAGAACAGGATCTGTTTTAACAGGTTTTTTTATTTTTGATGGTGGTATTAGTTCAAATAATATATTTATATTAATTGGATCACTTCTTTTTATTTCTCTTTTAGGTTATTATCTTTATCTTGAGTTTAGTGATGATAGTATTAATAATAATGATAACATTGATAATTTTGATTCAGATTTACCTAATTTTAAATCTCCTAGTTTGAAATCTAAAAATGATGATTCAAATCACGAAGAGATTTCAAATCTATTACGAGAAGCTGAAAATGTATTAGATGGTCTTGATAAAAAATAAATATAACTTTAATTTTTAAAAAAGGTGTAAAAATGAATAAAAAACTTAAATTTGGTATTAGTCTTTTTTTATTGTCTGTCTTTTGTATTATTTTTATTTCACAAGGAGCTTTATCACAGAGTCTTGCAGTAAGTCCACCTCGTATTAACTTTGGACAAATGGTAAGAGATGGTTTTGCTGAGGAAACAATTAGAATAAGCACACAAGAAGATATTCCTTTAGAAGTTAATGTTTCATTAAGAGATGGTTCAAATTTAACTTGGATTGATATCACTCCTGAACAAGATTTATATAATGTTTCAGCAGGAAATCCTGCTTTCATTGATGTTGTTGCTGAACCTCCTTCAGATCAACCAGATGGTAATTATGAAGGACATTTAAGATTATTAGTTTCTCCTCGAGATGAAAGTGAACTGGAAGGAGACACAGTTGCTGAGATGACACATAGTATTTTAGTTTCACTTTCTACTGAAATTAGTGATGTTGAAATTTATGATTGTAGTATTCATGATTTAAATTATAATACAAACTTAAATGAAGATGATGATTTTCAAATATCATTTGACTTTTTAAACGATGGTAATGTATTTATAGATCCAGAAGTTGAAATTACTTTTAGAGACTCAATCTCTGAAGAAATCATTCAAAGTGAAGATTTAACTTTTGATACTGTTTCTCCTACTTTATCAAGTTCCTTTTCTGAAAATATTTCCCTTGATTTAGATGAAGGTCAATATTTATTAGAAATTGAATTTCCTGATTGTGAAGATTATACTTCAAGTTTAATTGATGTTTATGGTGAAGATGAGTTAATTTCATCTGGTCGTATTTCTAATCTAGATATCTCACCTAGAAGAACCTTAGAAGGAAATCCTGTTGAAATTACAGCATCTTATTTGAATGATGGTCAAAAAGAGAACAGTGTTTATATTAGATTTGCAATTTATAAAGATGGAAATATTGTTGATATTATTGAAACAAATGAACTTGATATTGATAAAGGTGATGAACACAACTTTTCAACTATCTTTACTCCTGAAGAAGAAGCTTCTTATGAAGTTGTTGCATTAGGTTATTATGATAGGAGTATTACTTATGAATCTACATCTAGTTTTCTATCTTTTGATGAAAGTAGAGCTGATGAACTAGAAGAATTTGAAAAAGAAACTGGAGAAGACATAGGTGGTATTGGTGATGGAACAGAAGAAATTAGTATGATGTTAATATCTATTATATTAATTGGTTCTATAATATTTATGATTTTAATCATTAGAAAAAAGAAAAAACAAAGTCAAAATTCTTTTTAATTTTTATTTGATTATTTATAGTACTTAATTGTATTATGTGTTTTTTTTTTATAAATTTAAAGAAAAGTGCTAAAGATTATTTCTTCGTTTTATTCTTTTTGAATCTACGTTTTATCTTTTTCAAAAAAGTATTCGTATTCAGCTAAAGGAAGTAGAAATCAAAATCATCTTAGAAAAAAAGATGCTAATAGAAACAGAAACAAAAAGAAATAGAATTTAATTGGAACTACCGTGCCATTCTTTAGAATGGTACCATCCTAACCAATTTTGATAAAAATTGAAACAAAAAGAAATAGAATTTAAT
>CAZXZL010000029.1:10742-13005 GCA_964645415.1 uncultured Methanosarcinales archaeon
GTACCATCCTAACCAATTTTGATAAAAATTGAAACAAAAAGAAATAGAATTTAATTGGAACTACCGTGCCATTCTTTAGAATGGTACCATCCTAACCAATTTTGATAAAAATTGAAACAAAAAGAAATAGAATTTAATAGGGACCTCTTTGCCCTACGAATTATGGTGGTAATTTTATTAATCCTAATGAGATTTATCTTTTAAGTCATGATAAAATGAGGATACTAAAAATGATATGATTGGTGTTGAAAAGTATATTACTCTATCAATTATTTGACAACCTGGATTGTGTCTAATTATCTCTATATAAATAAGTAAATACAAACTTAAAAACATTACATAATATCTTCCTAAATCTTTCTTATGTGTATTAACAATAAAAATAAGTATTGAGAAAACAAAAATAATTGGAAATAAATTGATATCACAAATCTGAGAAACTTCTTCTTCTAATTCAATAACTTCATGTTGAAACTGATCTTCTTTTTCTATTTCATAATCTCTTCCAAACTCATCAATTAACCTAATTGTTTTATTTATTGTTCCATTATAAAAAAAAGTTCTATTTTCCCCATCAACATCTATTATAATCGCATCATCTTCATCATATCTTTCTCTTATTGTTTCATCTATTATTAATTCTTCAACTTCCTCTTCAGTATAATTTCGATCTGGATAAATTATTAACTCTCTGTCAACTTCTTCATCATCTTCAAAACAAACTCCACAATCAGTCGGACAAGTATTACAATTTTCCTGTTCATCGCAAACACCATCTCCACACCATCCAATTTTGAATTGACTTTGATTAAATCCTGAAAATCTACTTCCCCTACTTCTTGCTCTAACTCTCCAATAAACATCTCTTTCAAACCCTAATATTTCTCTTTTTTCAATCTTTAGCTTTGTTTCATTAGTTTCTTTTCTAATATAATCCTTAAAATCTTGACTAAAAGAAATATCTAATTCAAATAATAAATCTTCCTCATCCATTTGAGGATGATACCATTCAAATATTATCTCTTCTTCATAAATAAAATCATTAATCGGACTTCTTAGATGAGTTCTATTAATAGGTGGAGCAATTATTTCAGCCTTTGATGGAATCTCTGCAAATACTACAAAATTAGCTGATAAAATAAATAAAAATACAATAATTATTACTTTTAACTTACTTTTCATAATAATTTTACATTTTTATCTTTTAAATATATTTCTCTATCAGTATACTTTTTCATATATTAGTGTATTAAAAAGAAACATTTATAATTAAAAAGAAAATAATAATGTTAAAAATAAGAAAAAACAATGAAAAAATCAAGAATTAGTATTTTTTTAGGACTATTATTATTTTTATCTATTTTTCATTTTTTTAGTGTTAAATCTCATACTACAGGTGAACTTGATACCGAATTAAGTGTTAAAATGCCTCCAGAAATTATTGAACTTGAATTAAAAGATCATTCTGAATCAGATGAAATTGATCTCAACCCTGGTGAAAGCATTGAAGTAACTTGTGAAGGAATAGTTAAATCTTTTTATGAATGGGAAAGCATTTCAAATGGGAATGTTTGGGCACAAGTTTACTTTGATGGTGAAAAAGATAATATTGATGATGACTCAGTTCATTTAGGAATAAATAATAGTTGTAGTTTAGAAGAGATTGGTAATCATGAAGTAGAAGTAAGTTGTGATTTTGAGATGAAACATTACTCAAAACCAGGTGATTGGAAATGTTTTTTAGAAGTAGAAGATATTTATGGTTGGTCTGATAATAAAACAACTTCTAATCAAGTTACTGAATTACTCGCATTTGGATATTCTAATGAAGAAATTGATTTTGGAACATTAGGTTGGGGAGATGAAAATATTAGAAACCGTGAAATCCAAAATCTTGGAAATGTTGAATTTGATATTGGTGTTAATGTATCTGGTGATGAACAAATTGAAGATAGCTCTATGATTTGTGAATCAGGGTATTTATCAAATAGTAACTTTAAATCAGGTTTAGATAGTTCTTTTGAAAACTTAAATCCTGTTGAGAATGGAATTAACTTAGGACTATCTGCTACTGTTGGAAATAGTGAAAATCCAATACCTAATCAAGATCTCTTTTTTGGTTTAAAAGTCCCTTCTGATAGTAATATAGAAGGTAGTTGTACTGGGAATTTAATTTTAAATATTTTATATTCATAATTAATATGAACTTTATTATTTTTATTAATTTATTTTTATTATTATTTTTATTATTTTTATTATTATT
>CAZXZL010000030.1:0-12480 GCA_964645415.1 uncultured Methanosarcinales archaeon
ACATTCTTCTAAGCATAACTATCTTATAATCACTTCTTGTATCATCTAAAATAACGTCTTCAACATTCTTAAAAGGAACAACATACAACTTAATTTCTCTTTGAATTTTAGTAAGCTCTTTTGAAATAATTTCTATATTTTTAGGAAGGTCAGATTTTTTCCCACTTAAAAAATGAACTAAAACAACATCAAGACCTCTTTTCATACCTAAATAAGCTGCAACAGGACTATCAATACCACCAGAGAGAAAAGAAATAACAGAAGAGGAAGAAACTCCAACAGGTAAACCACCAAGACCAGAAATTTTCTCACCAAAAACATAAGCATAATCATAGCCTATTTCAATGTTAACTTCAAGACCATAATTAGTTAAATCAACTTCTTTAGATTCAGGTAAAAATGTTCCAACTTTTCTTTCAATTTGTGGTGATTCTAATTCAAAACTTTTATCAATTCTTTGACAACTAACTCTATATTTATCAGCAGAGCTTTCTTCAAATACTTTTTTACAATAAGAATAAATTTCATCCATTTCCTTTTCAACTAAAAATGTTTTACTAAAAGAAACAATACCAGGAGTATTTTTCAAAATAAGATTAATTACTTTAAAGTCAAATTCAGAAGTTTCATTAGGATAAAGATAGATACGTCCTCTTACTTTTTTTATATCTGCATCAATCTCTTTTAAATTTAACTTTTGTCTTATATTTGAAATTAATTTATCTTCAAACATATGACGATTTTTCTTTTTTAATGCAATCTCCCCATATCTAATAATATAAGCGTAATTCATTTTTTCTTCATTTTTGGAAAATGGTCTTCATCCATTAAAACTTTATCAATAGTTACTGCAATTCCTTTCTTTTCTTTTAAAATTGATTTAGTATTTTTTCTTGCTTGACCAATAGCAACTAATTCTCCTTTTAATGTCATTATTGCAACATAAGCAGATTTTTCAAAGTCATTAAGTTTACTTATTCCAGGGATAGCTAAAGGAGAACCATGTGCAACATACCAAACAGATGAATCTTTAATCCATACTTTTGGTAAGTTCTGAACAATTACTTCTGCAGGGAGTATTTTTTCTCTAATATATTTCTCCTCACCATTTTCTTTAAATTCTTTATAAGCATCATTTAAATCAACTAAAGAATATGCATCTGATTCATTAAAATGTGCAACTTTAGTTCTTCTAAGTTCTTTCATATGAGCCCCAGTACCTAACTCTTTTCCAATATTATGACACAATGTTCTAATATAAGTACCTGCTTCAACACCAGTTTTAAATAGAGCATATCTACCTTCAATTTCAAAAATATCAAGATAATAAATTTTCCTTTTTCTTTTACGTCTTTTAACAGCACTTTTAACAGGAGGGATTTGTGTGACAGTACCAACCCTATCATTTAGTATATCTCTTATCTTATTTTCACTAACTTTTTTATGAAGATACATTAAAGTAACATATTCTTTACCCATACTTAATAAGTACTCATTCAAACGAGTAGCCTTCTTTGTAGCAACAGGCAAGACACCAGTAACTTTAGGATCTAATGTTCCAGAGTGTCCACTTTTGTCAACATTAAGTATTTTTTGTACATAAGAACTAACTTGATGACTTGTTGGTCCACTAGCTTTATCAACAACTACAACACCAAAATTGATTAAATCTTCAATAGATCTATTATGAGGTTCAACACCAAACTTACCTTCAGATTCTTCTTTAAGCATAACAGTATCTTTCCAATCATTATTAATTAATTGATTCATATATAAAAGAAAAAATTAAAGTTATAAATAGATTTTGAAAAACAAACTTACAAAAAGAATAAATATAAAAGATTATTTTTCTTAATAATATGTGTTTTTCAGCTCAGGCAAGTTTTACTGCTTCAGGAATTTTATTATTAGTAGGAATCCTTACTATTCAAATAAATAAAAGAAAAGAACTTAAGATTTTATCATTAATGCCTTTATTATTCTCAATACAGCAATTCTTTGAAGGTATTTTATGGTTAACTCTTCAAAATGAAGTACTACCAACAATACAAACAATATCAAAAGTAATATTTTTAATATTTGCAATACTTATTTGGCCAGTTTATGTTTCATTATCATTAGAAAAATTAGAAAAGAAAACATTAAGACAAAAAATTCTAAATACAATTTATAGATTTTCAGTAATTTGGTTTATTGGAGCATCAATATATATGATTTTATATGTACCTTCTGCAGAGATATGTGAAGGACATATTGCTTATTCAATTCCGATTTCAGGGATTATTGCCACATTTGCATTTTTCACATATTTTATCTTTACAATTCTTCCATTTTTTATTACTTCAAATAGAAAATTAAATTATTTTGGGATAGCAGTAATAATAACAGCAATAGGAGCCTACTTATTCTATTCAGCATATTTTACTTCAGTATGGTGTTATTTTGCTGCAATAATTAGTATGTTTATCTTATATATAATTAAATTAGAAAATGAAAAAGATTAATTTTACTTTTTAATTTCAAACTTATTAAAACTTTTATAATTTATTTTTTCAAAATGAACACTTTCTACATTAGAATAATTAGAACCATCACGTAAAGTATTTAATAAAGCATTAAATAAACGATCATCTAAGTTAGCCACAACCTCAACTCTTCCATCATTTAAATTTTTGACATAACCTTTAATTTGATTTTTTTTAGCATATCTAGAAACAAAAGCTCTAAAGCCAACTCTTTGGACTTTGCCTTCAATTAGAAATTTATAGGTTTCCATAAAAAACACCTAATCTAATTTTTTGTTTTTGATTTCCATAATTCAATTAAATCAATAAATTCTTTTTTGTTATCAAAACCTTCTAATAAAACAGCTAACTTTTTATTTTCACTAGACTCAAGCCATCTTAAGATTTGGTTTTCATTCTCTTTAAAGACTTCATTAAAGTTGTTTTCATTAGTATATTTAGCACAATAATATAAATCATCAATATTATTAATTACATTACCATTTAATTTAATTTTAGATGAACTTCCAAACGACCTTTTATTTATCTCTTCTTCAATTTTTTCAAAAACATCTTCTTCTAATTCAGGAAGAATATTATCTGCTAATTTTTTTATAAAATCTTTATCATGAAAGTTCTCAACAATTAAGTTTTTAATATCTTCATTAAGATGAGAAAGTTCACTTAAGTTATTTACAACTGATTCAACATGATTTTTTTTATTACCTTGATTAGAAGAATTAACTTTACCAAGGTGTTCATTTCCTCGAGAAAGATACTCATTCTTTGCACCATGAGGGATATCATATTTTTTTGAAGAATTAGAATCAATAGTTCCTATATCTACTTCTTTAGATTTTCCCGAAATACGATCTTCGATTTTAATCCTTCTTTTACTTTCATTATTCTTTTTAGTACTAACTTCATTAACAATTGATTCTTGAGTATTATTATGTTGATTAGGATGATTTTGTGACAAATTATCATTGTTAGGATTATTTGAATCAGAATTATTGTTGTTAAAAGATGTATTATCATTTAAATTATTAGGATTACTTGAGTTAGGATTATCATTAGGATTGCTAGAATTATCTCTTCTTAAATTGTTTTTTTGCATATCATTTTTATTAATCTCATTTTGGTTATTTCTATTAAGATTACTATCCTGATTTAAGTTATTATCATTATTACTATCAACATTATTAGATCTATTTTGACCTTTAGATTTAATTTCATTTAATATTTCTTTATGATTTTTTTTCTTCATTTCTACATGTTTTTTATTATTTGGAGAATTATTAGTTTTATTTTCTGAAGATGTTACAAAGGGATTATATTCATTAGTTACTAGTTCATACAATCCAATAAACTTTTCTAATTTTTCTTCTAAATCACCAATCTTATCCTCATAAGATTTATTTCTTGCCTTAAATTCATCGATCTCTTTTTTATTATCTTTAATATTTCTCTGCATTTGTTTAATTTTTTCATCAAGGTCATCAACTTTTTTATCTAAAGAAGAAGTTAAATTAATTAGTTCTTTAACTTGTTCCATAACAAGATTTGTTATACTTTCAACTTTATGAAGTTTAGATATGTCAATCGAAGTTTTATTATTTTGATTAGAACGAATATTTTTTTGATTATTTGAAGCACTAGAACTGCTAGAGGAATTTTTATCATTTTTATTTTTTAAGTTATTATCTTTGAAAATATTTTTTTTATTTTCTTTCTCTCTTTTCTTCTCTTCTAGCTTCCTTTCAAGAGCATCAAAATCAATGTCCTCATCGCCATCCTTTAATTGTTTTAAGAAATCAGAAATCATATAGAAAAGTATTATTTTTGTTTTATAAAAGTTATTTACTATTTATTAATAAGAAATTAATCATCATTATTTTTAATCAAGTCTTTTAATTTTTTAAAATCAGAATAAAGAACATGTTTCAATTTCTTTCTATCTCTTTCATAAAATTTAATGAATTTTCTAAGATTATTACCTAAAAAATTGATTTTGTCTTCATAAGATTTTTCATTTAATTGTGTTTTATTAATCATTTCTTGATTTTTATTAACTCTTTTCTCAAGTTTTTCTATATTCTTATTAACATCTTTTAATTTTGAATTCAATGATTTAGTTACATTTACAAGTTCTTTAATTTCATCAATCATTAAATTACTTATACTCTCAAGTTTATATAATTTAGAAAGATGTATGTCACTATCTTCTTTTAATTCGTTCTTTTTCTTTCTTCTTTCAGAATGTTTTTTTTTCTTTTTTAAAATATTAGTTGGATTTAAAGACCTAACTAACGATTTATTTGAATTATCTCTATCTTTTCTTTTTTTCTCTTGTAATTTCTTTTCTTTTGCTAATAATTTTTTCAAACCTTCAATATCCTCTTCATCTCCTTCTTCAACTATTTTTTCAATATAATCAGAAATCATAATATAACATTAATCTATTGTTTTATAAAAGTTATATACTACTAAAAAATAATTAATAAAATCAGGAATATATTAGTAAACTTTTTATATACTCTTCTGATTCATAATTTGTGAGATGGTTTTAGGTGGGGGTATGGTGTAACCTGGCAGCACTACTGGCTCCAGACATTGGAGCTCTGATTTCCGAGATGATGGATAAAAGCTGGGAGTTACCAGTGGATCTGGGTTCAAATCCCAGTGCCCCCATATTACTTCTATGAAAATAAAAAAAATAAAAAATAATTCAATACGATTAAAATAAGAAATAATTTGATTTTCTTAGTTAATTAATATATTTCCTTAATTTTTTAAAATCAGAATAAAGTGTATCTTCTAAGCTCCTTTGATATAACATTGCAGCAGGATGATACATTGGGAAAATATCAATTCCTTCAATTTCTCCTTCACTCTCAAAAACAGTTCCATGTATTTTTGATATACCACTAACTTTACTCATTCCTTTTGTTTTAAATCCAGAAAGAGCAAATTTTGTTGCAAAATTTCCTAAAGTAACTACAACATTAGGATCAATTACTTTAATTTGTCTAATCAAATAAGGAGTGTGTTTTTTAATTTCATCAGGTTTTGGGTCTCTATTATTAGGTGGCCTATATTTCAATATGTTTGCAATATAAACATCATTAATTCCTAAATTAATAGTTGAAAGCATGTCATCTAATTGTTTTCCTGCTTTTCCTACAAAAGGTAAACCCTCCAAATCTTCATTCTTTCCTGGAGCTTCACCAATAAAGAAAATATCTGCATCAATATCTCCTTTACCAAAAACTAAATTTTTTGCATTATCTTTTAATTCACAAATTAAATTATTTTCAATATCATCTATAATATTATCTAACTTTTCTTTTTTTGGAGAATTTTTATAATCATTTAAAGTATTTTGACCCATTATAATCACATAAAAGAAAAACGATAATAATATATTAATATTATTAAATAGAAAAAGAAAAAGTATAAAAGAAAATTAAAAAAAAATTAAGGCCATAACTTAAGCATTGTTGAAGCAATAGAATCAGGTGTTCTAACTTCTAAATCAGTAATAGAACCTCTTTTTGGAATAAACCTAAGTTCAAAATTGGTATCTTCAGGAATTACATTTTCTTCATTAAGAGCATACTTAACAATAGCAATCTCACCAGATTCTAAAATAGTATCATCGTCACCACCAACTTGGAAATCAACACAAAAGAATCTTTCAGGAATTAATGTATCAAAAGAACAATCACGATTATTTGGATCTTGTGGAAATTCACTAATAAAGACATCTAAGTTTTCATTTTCTAATGAATCACTTGTCACTTCACCATTAATTGTTAAAAAAGACCAAATATTTCCAACATCATCTTCTAAAGGTTCATCAACAATATTAAATTCAATTGGCTCTGAATCAGTAGCATCACCTAAATGATGATTTAAAGAAAAGTTAATAGTTACATCATTACTTAATTCTAAAATAAAAGAATCACCATTTGCTTCATCTTCATGGATATAAACTACTTCTGAATCACCATCATCAACAATAGGATCTATTAAAATTTCCTCATAACCAAGACCTTCAATAGAATAACCTTCAAATGCACTACCAGAATCATAATCATAAAGTGAATCCAAAGAATAGTGTTGAAGATTTGCACCAAAAGAATAATCATCTGTAATAAAAGTAAAACCAGTAGTATCAAATTGAAGAGGATAAGAACCAGCTCTTAATCTAGTATATATCTCCATTTCTTTAGCAACATTATTATCTAAATCAGCATTAGCTGTAACTGCAAAAACATCAACTGCAGTAATAATTTGTTGTCTTGTTTCAGAACCAACAACATAAGCTTGTTGTTGTAAAACATTAGAAGTTCGAATAATAACTCCTGCAGCAACAGCAGCAACTAAAATCATTGCAATAAATATAATTAAGGTACCAATTCCAGTGATACCTTTTTTGTTAAAAAAATTATTAGCCATTTAATTCCCTCCAAAGGATTAGTTTTTAAAAATAAAGTACTATCATATAAACTTATATAGATAAATGAATATAATTATTTATAAGTTTTTTGGTGAAAAAGAACTAAATTTAAATAATAAACATATCTTTCTTATGCATAATGTTTTCTAATTTCAAAAAAAAGATAAAGAAAAACTTTGGAAAAGAAGATCCTAAAGAAGATGAAAAAATCGAAGAAAATGAAAATGATGATAAAGGGTTATTCGGAAAAATTAAAGATAGTATTAAGAATACAGAAATTGATGAAGAAAAATTCGAAGAGATATATGAAGAAATAAAAATACTTTTACTCGAAAATAACATTTCTTATGAAATTTTAGAAGATATTAAAACCAATTTAAAAAAATCTATGTTAGGGAAAGAACTTAATAGATTTAAATTAAAAGAAATAACTAAAGAAACATTAAAAGATTCAATTTATAAGTTTTTAGAGAATTCAAAACCTAAAGATTCTCTATTAGAATTAAAAGAAGAAGGACCAAAGAAAATCTTATTTTGTGGAATTAATGGTAGTGGAAAAACTACAACTATTGCAAAGATGTCTAAAAAACTAAAGGAGGAAAATAAAAGTTGTGTCTTAGTTGCTGCTGATACGTTTAGAGCTGCAGCAATTGACCAAATAGAAAATCATGCTAAAAAGATAGGTGTTAAACTAATAAAACATGATTATGGTTCAGATCCTGCAGCAGTTGTTTATGATGCAATTGATTATTCAGAAGCTAAAAATAAAGACTTTGTCTTAATAGATACTGCAGGAAGAACGAATATGAATGAAAATTTAATTAATGAATTAAAAAAGATATCAAGAGTTTCAAAACCAGATAAAACAATTCTTGTTGTAGATTCTTTGGTTGGGAACGATATAATTGACCAAGCAAAAAAGTTTAATGAATCAATCGGGATTGATGGAATTATAGCGACAAAAGTTGATTCTAATAAAAAAGGAGGAAGTATTATCTCTGTATCTTATTTATTGAA
The DNA here is from genome assembly GCA_964645415.1 of uncultured Methanosarcinales archaeon. Lineage (GTDB taxonomy): Archaea > Nanobdellota > Nanobdellia > Woesearchaeales > CAZXZL01 > CAZXZL01. The sequence goes on from CAZXZL010000030.1 coordinate 7,984, forward strand.
AAAACCGATTTATTATTTAGGAAATGGACAAGAATATGAAGATTTAATTGAATTTGATCCTAAATTAATTGTAGATGAAATTTTTGAAAATGAAAAATAAAATGAAAAAAGATATGGAAAGAGTTGAAAAAAAATTTAAAATAAACTCTAGTAAAAAAATTTCTCAAGGTGCAGAAGCAATAATATTAGAATCTAATGATAAAATTATAAAATATAGGTTGCCTAAAAATTATCGTATAAAAAAGATTGATAATAAGTTAAGAAAATCAAGAACAAAAAGAGAGTTTAAAGTATTAAAAAAACTTAGAAAAAAAATTAATGTTCCAAAAATCCATGAAAAAAGTAAATATGTAATTATAATGGATAAAATTAAAGGAAAAAAAGTTTCTTCAATAAAAAAAATTGATGATTATACTTTAAAAAGAATAGGTTCTAATATGGCTAAAATGCATAAATCAGAAATAATGCATGGAGATCTTACAACATCAAATATGATATTAGACAATAAAAAAGTATATTTTATTGATTTTGGGCTTTCTAAGTTTTCAAGAAAAATTGAAGACTATGCTGTAGATATTCATTTATTAAATAGAGCTCTTGAAAGTAAGCATTTTGAAAATTTTCCAGAGAATTTTGAAAAAATCATTAATCAGTATAAAAAAGAGTATAAAAAATCTAAAGAAGTATTAAAAAGATTAAAAATAGTAGAAAATAGAGGAAGATATAAAAAAAACTAAATAATTAATTCCTTTAAAGCTTCTTTTGGATTATCAGATTTCATAACTTTTGAAGCAACTAATACTCCATCTGCACCAAGCTCAATACTCTTTTTAACATCTTCTCTGTTCTTAATTCCAGCACCAACTAAAATAATCTCATCTGAATTTATTTTAATTATCTTTTTAACAGATTCTTCAATTATTTCTGGTTTTGCAGAACTAACAGAAACATCACCACCAATTAATTCTGGAGGTTCAACTGCAACAGCATCAGGTTTTAAGGTACTAATTGCACTTCCAACATTTTCATCATTAGCACAAACTATTGAAATTAAATTATTTTTATTTAACCTTTCAATCATTGTTTCAATCAAATCTAACCTAACTCTATTTTCAGAATGATTAATTAAAGAACCACAAGCACCACTAGAATTAATTTGATTAGAAGTAACAAAGCCAGTATGTGATCCATCACTAAATTCAGATACTGATTGAGAAAAAACAGGAATATTAACATTAGAAGAGATACGATAAAGTTCTGTATGAGGAACAGATATAATTATATTTGCATCTTCTTCATTTGAAACTTCTTCAGCAATCTTTGCAATTTCTAAAGCATCATCACCATATGATGTACTATATGCTTTATAATTAATAACATATATTGGTTTTTTATTTAATATTGACATAATTTCACCTTAATTTAGTATTTATTTATTCTCTTTAGCAGAATCTAAACGATTTTTTAACTCTTCTTTAGAATCAACTTCAAAATATTCATAAAATTTATCTGTTAATCTTAATAAATAAGTTCTACCTGATGTTTTTTTAGTTATAAATCCTTTTGAATGTAAAATATCAATATGGTTATAAGCTTTATTATTTCTTATATCAATCACTTCTGATTGAAGAACAGGAGCTTTCCATGCAATAACAGAAAGAGTTTGTAAAACAGATTGATCCATTTGTAACTCAGAAACAAGATCTTTTACAAGTCCAGAATATTTTTCTCTTATACTCATATGCCATTCATTATCTTCTTCAAATAAAAATAAAGCACCATCGCGATCTTCTAATTCTTGAGACATTTCATTAAGCAATGATTCACATCTATCTTTTTTTATTCCAATAGTTTTTGAAATCATATTTAAAGAAAAAGGTTTACCTGTTATGAAAAGTAATGCTTCAATCCTATTTTTTATTTCTTTATCATCCATTTTAAATTAAAATTATTTTATCATATATTTTTCTTTTGATTTTTTTAATTCTCCTTTTGAAATCAATGATTTTAATACTTTTTCTAAATGTGGTTCAGTCATTCCAATTATTTTAGATAATTCTTTAATGTCTTTACCTTCATCTTTTAGAATATATTTCATAAAGTTTTTCATTAAAGCATCAGTATTTTTATTAAGTGTAGAAAACTTTTTTCTCAATAATTTATGTTCAGAACTAAGATTTTTCTTACTCATCTCATTTTGATGTAGCTTTGAAATTAATCCATTAAATAAATTCATTAGCTCTTGAGCATCAACTTTAACACTTGAAGGAGAAATTAATTCAAAATAAGAAGGTAAAAATGATATAATGAAATCACCTAATTTTTCTTTATCAATAACACCTTCAATTTCAACAATCTTAATAAATACTTTATCATCTTCTTCAGTATCTAAAAAATCTACTTTTGAAAACTTTAATATTTCACTCTCATAAATTTTATCAACATATAATTTTAAAGCTTTTTCAACATGATCTTTTGGAGAACCTGCTATCTCAAAAGTAAATCTTGTGTGGAGACGTTTTTTACTTACAATATCACTTAACTCTTCAGAAGATAATATCTTATAATCTTCATCAATAGATTCAACTTCCTCAGAATCAACATCTTCAATTTCTTTTTTATTGTTACTTAAAAAATCAAACATAATATCACCAATTATTTTTATAAATATAAATTATATAATAAACTAACTAAAAACAATAAAAAGGGCAAAGTTTATAAAATTAATCTATGGTTAATTGATATGAAATATGAAAAAGAAACTAAAAGTCATCTGATTGAGTATAAAGGAGTTATACATAAAGATATAAATAAAATTTTAGATGATATGAAATCTTTTATTGAAAAAAGAGAATTTGATGTTTTTGATAAAAAATTTACAAAGAAAGGATCTGATTCATATGATATTGAGATTAAATTTGTGGCATCTAGAAAAGTAGACAATTATTTCAAATATGAAATTGAAATAGAGTTTGTTGGTGAAAATATACATTTCAAAAGAATGGAAGTCAATAATGAAATAAAAAGAATACAAAGAGGTAAATTAAAAATAAATTTTAGTGGAAAAACAATTATTGACTGGCAGGATAAACTTAGTGGTTTTTGGGAAAAGTTTCAAAAGTTTTATGAAAATATGATTTATGGTGATATTAAACAAGCAAGAGATTATCTTGATGATTTATTAGATGATTATGAAAATCACGTTAAAAAAATTCTTGGAATAAAGACGAGGAAATAATATGGGAGAAACTTACATTGTATCTGGAGAAGAGGAAATAAAATATGAAGGAGTATTTGATGCAAAAGAATATTATCAAATGATAGTTAATTGGTTAGATGAGCACGGTTACGATATAAATATTAAAGTAAATTCAGAAGAAGTAAAAGAAGATGGTAGATTTTCTTTAGTTAAATTAAAAGCAGAAAAAGAAGTTAATGATTATATTAAAAAAGTAATTAAAGTTGGAATTAAATTAGGTAATATTGTAGACATAGATGTAAATTATAAAAAGAAACAACATAAACTTGAAAAAGGAAATGCTTCATTAGAAACAATGGGACTAATAGAATCAGATTATGAAGGGAAATGGAAAGATTCTGTTTTGAAGTGGTTTATTAGGTCATTTATTGACAAGTATTTATTTAAATATCCTTATGAAAACGAAAAGAAAGAATTAAAAGAAGATATAAAGAAATTAAAAAGAGAAATTAATTCTTTTTTTAACATGCAACAAGAAATATTTATGGACGTATAAAATGGAATGTTTATTTTGTAAAATTGTTGAAGGGGAAATTGACTCACATGTTGTTTATGAAGATGAGAAATGTTTAGTAATTTTAGATATTAATCCTCATTCTAAAGGTCACGTTTTAGTAATTCCAAAAGAGCACACAAAAATATTTGTAATGAGTAATCCTGAAATAATGAGTCATATGTTAAAAATTACTTATTTGTATTCAAAATTAATTGAAAAGGAATTTAACAAGAGCACAACAATAAGTATTCAGAATGGGGGTGCTGCTGGTCAAAATATACAGCATGCTTCAATTCAAATAATTCCTGGAAATGTTTTTAACCTTAAGAAAAATAAAGAGAATAGTGAAGAGATTTTTGAAAAAATAAAAAAAATAGTTCATTCTTCATTTGACTAAAACCAAAACAAAAAAAACTTAATTCATAATTATAGAAAAACTAATTTAAAATCTTCTTAAGAGGATTTTGCCCTACAATTTCTTTAGTTAAAAACGAATACACAATCTTTAGCTAAAATACGAATACATATTACTAAACTAAAGTTTAAAACAGTTAAATTAGAAATTTAAAAGTGTGAAAGCTGAGCTAAAGAAATCATCTACGTTTAATCTTCTTCGAAGTTAGTCCATCAAAATCATCTAAAAACAAAAAAAGAATAAGTTTATAAAATCAAAAATCTAATTGAATAGAATTTAATAGAAACTACTTTGCTATACGAAGTATAGTACCATCCTTGCCAGCTT
>CAZXZL010000031.1:0-12251 GCA_964645415.1 uncultured Methanosarcinales archaeon
TTATTATTATTATTATTATTATTATTATTATTATTATTATTATTATTATTATTAATTTAAGAATAAATAAACATTTTCATAAATGTTTTTATAATTGAGTTGATGAATCTCAGATAGAACTTCTGGATTATAATAAGAAATATCTTTTAAAATATAATATTCATTAGATTCTAATATAGCTTCAAGATAGATAATATTTTCACTTTCTTCATAAATACAATCTAAATCTTGTTCTAATAAAAGATTACATAAATATGGCCTAGTAATTATTATTTTTTCCGGATTTACATAATCATCTAAATACTCTAAAGATTGAGATAACCTCATTTTGTTTTCAAGATTCTCAAAAAACATCCTATTTGATAATAAAAACAAACTCAGAGTTAAAACTAAAAGAATTGTCTTAACATCATCTGATGTAAATTCAAAGTAATATAAAATATAATATAGTAAAAATCCAACTAAAATGATACCAGATATAATATACAAATAGTGAAAAAAGATTGAACTAAAAAAAGAAAATATAATAACTAATATGTGAAAAAAAATCAAATAAAGAGATTTCTTTTTTAGAAAGTAATAAGAAAAGTATATCCCTATTAAAGATAAGAAAAGAAATAAAATATTAAATCCAAAAAGATTATGAAAAAAGACATCTACTGTAAATGAAGGTAAGAAAGTAAATGAGTCTAGATTTGAAAATAAAAAGTTTTCTGGAAAAAAAGAATCAGAAAAAATATGGAAAAAAGAAAATATTACTGTAAAAGCACCAAGAAATATTGATTTAGATTTTGGAAAAATAACAATATAATAATAAATTAAAAATAAGGTCAATAAAATCACAAATATGGAAATATCATAATATGGAAAAAGAAAAACAATAATTATTAAAAATAAAAAAGAAAAGTTGGATTCACGAAAGTAAAAATAAGTTACTATCATAAAAAGAATCACTAATAAAAAAATTTCTGGAAAATATTTCAATAAAAAAACAGAACTCATATTAAATAAAATTAAAATACATAATAAAGAAAATAAACTAATGTCAGATTTAGGAAAATTAAATTCTTTTATTAATTGTAAAAGGATATATAAAAAGAAGATTAACATAATAATTTTAATAATTAAATTAAATGATAATTCCAATCTAAGACTTAATTCGAAAGGAAAGATCATTTCAGGAAGTGAAAAAAATACAAATAACATTATTAGAAATGAAAAAATTACAAAAATCCAATTTAATTTTTTATTAATATTATTCAAAATTAATTTTTTTAATTCCATTTATTTCAACCTTTAAAGTAAAAATTATAATTATTATGTGTTATTAAATAGTATTTTTCTTCATTTACAAAATATTGATCACTGTCAAAAATAAAAAAAGAATTAATATTAAATCTTTCATAAAAGCTAACATCATAAACACCTATATCTTCAAATATTTCATTAAGTAAAAATTGTGATGGAATATTTTTTGAATAACCGATAAATGGAAAAGAATTATCTGAAAAATAATAATTCTCACTATAACCAGGATAATAATAGTGAGTATATTCTGGTTGGTTAAAAAGAAAATTAATTGAAGAAAAAGCACTAAAAATAATGATAAATGAAATTAAGATGATAGAAGTTTTATAAAAATATCTTGAAAAACTAGAAAATTTTACTTTTGAAAGTTTATCTAAATAATTCAAAGATAAAATAATTGATAAAATAAAAGTTATTTGAAAAAAAGTACCAAAACTAATCCAAATTGAAAGAGAGACTAAGAAAACAGATGTTAACCAAATAAACATCTTGTTTTTTGTCTTAAATAAATTATTAAAGATATTCAAAAGAGAAAGAACAACAAAAAATCCAATTATTGGAGTAAATGAATATTCAGAAAAAACAGGAGGTAATTCAACTCCACTATAAAAAAAGTAATGAAGAAAATTCCAAAGAAAAAATATTGTATACATAAAAAAAACTTCGATTTGAGTTTTATTAATTTCGATTTTAGAAAAATAAGATAGAAAGAAATAAAGTGGTATCGAAAGTAAGAAGAAAAAAGATTCAGAAAAAAGAGATGTAAATATAAAAGAAATTACTAAAAGTAAGTAAAATGATTTTTTATCAGATAAATCTGTTTGAAATAAAAGAATGACCATAAAGAAAAGAAAAATAAAGATTATTTCAAAATCAATTGATGCTAAAGAAGTATTAAATATCGGAAGGTAAAGAAATAAAGGAATAAAAAAGAAAGATAGAAAAAAGTTATAATTTAAATGAGAATATATCAGTAAGGAAATCAAAATAACTAATAAAAAAATAAAAGAGAGTAAAATATGAAAAGATAATTCTAAATTTAAAAAAGAGTTTACAAAATTAAGTAACCTTATTTTATTTCTTGAAAATATATCTAATTCTAAATCATTTATTGAATTTTCTTGAGCTGTTGAATATTCATTCAAAGCAATATAACCTAAAGAATCAGGATTAATATATCTATTAAAAGATCCTCTGAACACAAAAACAGAGATTAATAATATTATTAAAAAAATATATTTTTTATTTTTCATTTTAAAAGTATTATTTTATATACAAATTAAAAAGAGGAAAGTTTCTTTTGTTCAGTTCCTTTTATAATATCATTGAAATTTAAGTTAACAGCATCTAAAATATCTTCAACAACAGATTTTACTTGTTTTTCTATATAATGATCATAATCATATGATGATTTAATTTTTGACTTTGGTTGTGGTCCATCAACAGTTATAACATATTCAACAACATTAGTTTCAAGATTATCCATTATTTTAGCAGCTTTTACGTGTGGAGGAGTTGTCTTTTTATACTCTTCAAGAGGTTTTGAAAGATGTTTTTTATAAACTAATTTTTCATCTAATTTTCCTTTCTTTATATCAGATACTATTCTTTTTAGATAAGTTTTATAATCTTTATTATGAAACATTTTAATGAGTAAATTCCTTTGAACATCTCTTGCTAATTTTGTCCAATCACTCCTTACTGTTTCTAAACCTACAATATCTACTTTTTTATTTTTTTCATTATCAATAATCAATCCTGCATATCTCTTTTTTACACCAAGAAGTAAGAATTTTTCATATAGTTTCTCAAATTCTAATTCTAAATTGCTATCTATGTTATAAGTATGATTAATCCTTTTTGAATGGAATTCATTAATTCTATTTTGAAAATCTTCTCCTTCTTCAAAAATTTTTGAGAGTGTATTTTTTTCAGTGTCAATATTCAAATCAACAAATAATGAATCAGTATCTCCATAAAGAACTTTTTGAGTTGAGGAGTTAATTTTCTCATAAGATTTTCCTTCGATAAAATCTTTAGTAATCTTAATTGTTAGTCTACCATAAGAAGTTATAGAACCAATTACTTTTGGATTATAAAATCTACAACGAGAATTACCTAATACTCCAGAAAATGAGTTTAAAATAATTTTTAACGCATAACTTTTTACATCATCGTTTTCTTTTTTTGCTTGATCTCTTAAATTCCAAATTTTTAAGATTAAATCTTTGAGAAATGATTTACCTTGAGAAAAAATAGAACCATTTGGAGTTACAATATATACATTATTTTCTTTTTTAAAATAGAATTTTATATCTTTATTCTGATATAATTTTCTATTATCCAATTCATTAATTAACTCTTTATCTGTTTGTACCTTCTTATCTAAATATTTACTAATTTTTTCTTTTAAATATTCTTTAAATTCTTTTATCTCATTTTTAATAGATTCGTTTGGATTATTAATTGTTCCATAAAAAGAAAATGGGTCTAGATTATATGTTAAAATTAAACTAGGATATAAACTTTTGAAATCATATACACAAATATTTTTAAAGATTCCTTTTTCTGGTTGAAGGACAAATCCTCCTGAAACACTCTTTGATACAGCATCATGTTTTACATTATCACAAACAACACCGTCTTTATTTGCATCTCTAATATAAAGTGAATCTAAAACTTGAATTGAACCACTAATACGATTTAATGAAAGTCCAGTAATATGAGTTCTCAATAAAGTTAACTGAAGAACTTTTACTTCTAATAAAATATCAATTACTAATGCTGAGTCTTTTATGTTATAAAATAAAACTTTTGAAGAACCCTCAATCCATTCTTTTTTTATAGATTCATATTTACCAATATCATCATCAACAATATCTACTTTATCATCATCTAATAATTCTTTTGAAGCAGTTGTTAGTTTATAGTTTTCAAGTTTTACAAAGTTATCTTTTAATAAAAATATACCATCTAATACATTTCTACCAAAGAAATAAGCTTTTGATCTTCTAAAATAATTTGAATATCTTCTAAGAGAACTTTTTTCATTTTTACGAGAAAGTTTATAGTCTAATCCATAATGTTTGAATCTTTTTTCAAGAAAATCTAAATCAAAGTCAACAACATTCCAACCAGTAATTAAATCAGGATCAAGTTGTTGAAAGTCTTTTCTGAAAGCTCTTAAAAGAGACCTTTCTTCATCAAAATAAACTCTATTAACATTATCTATTTTATAGTTTTTTAATTCAATATCATCGTTAGGTTCATCAAAACTTTCTTTTGAGTTATTTAGAACATATTGTTTAGTTATTACATTTGATACAGAATTATTAAAAGAATAATCACAAAAAACAGTTGATATTAAAACGACTTCATCATCTATTGTTTCTATGTCAAAAGACATTAATGAAAATTCATGATTGTCATAATTTGTTTCTTTATATTCTGGAAAAAACCCAAACTCATAATCATAAGAATCATAATATGTTCTAAGATATTGTTTTAGCTTTTGAACTGATTGTTTTAAATCAAATTGATCAATAAAATCAGAGTTATCTTCTAATCTTTTCTTTATGTTATTTTCATTAAATTGATTTATTTCTTTATATTGTGGTTCAAAAAAAGAATATATGTCTTTATCCATCTTATAACGTTTTGTAAATAAGATATCAGATTCATAAGAAGGAATACCATAATCAAGGAGTTTATCTCTCATTTTAGAAATATTTTTAGGATCATTTGTAGTTATCTTTTTAACGTTGTTTCTTTCAAAGTTAACTTTTTTTGTGTTTTCAATTTTAATAGGATATTCAGTTAGAATCTCTTTTATCTCTTCATCATTAATTTCAGCATCAATATAAAAATAAGGTAAATATGTGTCAATCAATAGAAGATTATTCTTAGAACTACAAGACATAATAACAAAAGGAATATCATACACTACATACTCTGAAGACATTAAATAAGTAGAATCCATGGTAATAAAAAATAATGTTCTTATAAAAAATTTTACATAATAATTTGTAAAAAATCAAATATAAAATTACACTATTTAAAAATAAAAATAACAAATATAAAATGATTTAAGAGGAATTTTATACAGGATTAAAATACATATAAAAATAGAAAAATCTGTTGATTTTGTTCATAAAAATAAAAAACGATAAAAAAGAAAAGATAAGTATAAAATTCCGACAAAACCTAAAAAGAGGATTTTGCCCTACTAACTCTTTAGCTAAGAACGTAGAATATATAGGCAATAAATTCTCTAACATCCACTACAGTTATTTCCGCTTTGAGATTTTACTGACTTTCCATAATCAATATTTGTTTGTTTTCCAATAATATCATTACATTTGTGTAACATCTCAAGAAATTTATCATCAGATACTTCTTCACTATATTCTGATAGTTTCTTACCAAATTCTTTAGCTTTTTCTAAAACTTCTTCTTTAGAATATGTCATTATAAACCACACCCTGAACAACTATGTTTAACTTGAGCAAATTCTTGACCAATCTCTTCACTAATTACTTTGTTTGTTTCAGAAAGTAAATTAAGTAATTCTTGTCTTTTCTTAACAAAGTTAATAACTAAATCATGACCATCAATTTTTCTTTTAAGAGATTTTACTTCTTTCAAAATTTCTGTATTAAAACCAGAAGATTGTAGTTCTTTTTGTTTTTCTTCAAATTTAGATAACATATTTTGAAGCTCTTCATCACCTTCTAAATCTTCTTGTGATTTTAAAAAGTCTTTATAACATTCTGATTCAAGTATGTAATTACCAAAATCTTCGGCAAAATCTTTAATATCTATTTTTTTCATCTAAATCACCTAACATTCATCAAATTCTCCTTCTTGACAAAGTATGTCTAATATTTCTTGGTTATTCATATAACCTTCATAAACATTCTCATTAATAACTAAAGTAGGATACTCTTCAACACCATAAACTCTTCTCAATGTTTGTACTGTTCCTTCTAAATTAGAATCTAATGAAAATATTAATACATCACTTTCTAATAATCTCTTTATATAAGTTAAATGTGTCCCCATATCATCACATCTTGGACACTGTGTATCATCACCATAAAAATATAATATAATTCCAAAGTCTCCACCACAATAATCTTTTATTTTTTGAGATAAAATCCAATAATTTAAACTAGATATAGTATATTCTCTTTTAAGTCTTTGATATTCCTCTTCTTTAACTTGAGCCATGTCAAAATAATTTTCAAGTCTTATTTGTTTATCATCTAAATCACTCATACTTTCATAAAAAACACGATATAATCTATCACATTGACCTCTTTCTGCAAGATAACTAACATATCTATTTTGTAATTCTAAATCAGAGAATTCAATTTTCTCTACTTGAAGCTCTTCATACATTTCACTAATTCTTGCATTTTCTACAAAAAAACCTAATAGTAAACCAAATGCAAAAATAAATATCGTTAGAAGTGCAGCAAAAACATATCTTGTTTTTTTAACATCTCTCATTTTTCAAAAGAAATTTTAAAGAAAAAAAATAAAAAATTTAGAGATAATTTTTTCTAATCATCTCTCTTCTATCTTTTCCAACATCTAATGCAACATCAGTCATTTCAATAACATCATCTTTTGTTAAAGTACCTTCACCACCTTTTTGAAATGCAGTTACAGTGTTTTCATCAATTGAAATTACTGTTAATCTAGCATCACTAATACTTTTCTCTTCACCAGTTGGATCAACAATAAAACCAGTATCTCCAATTTTATAAAGTGTCACTGCAATAGGAATGTTTTTGATTTCTAATTTTTCATCAGTTAATTCTTTATAATTAACTTTTCCATCTTCATACTTAGGAAAATTCATATCAATAAATGATACTACTGAAGCGATGTTTGAAATATCAAAAAGATCACCATCAACATTAATTGTTGATAAGTCAACTCCTACACTCCAAACTTTTTCTCCAGACTCTATAACTAATTTACTAGTATCAATCATATCAGATTCACGAAGACCTCTATCAGTAATTCTTGACACTTCAATTGAGTCTTCTTGAGGTGGACCTGGTCTGTATTCATCAGCGGACATTGGTTCAAATTCAGCACTAACCATAATATTCCCATCATCAGGAGAATCCGGATAAGGTTGACCAACAGATGTTTTTACACCAGCAATAATTTCATTGTCACCTATTTTTACTTTTGCAGAACCTTCTGCAGTTTCAATACAACCTTTATCTATTTCAATATCCCTATATTCATAAGGACCACGACCATCTAATCTCATTCCTTTTTTAAGAAGTGTTGAAACTCTTTTTTTAAGTTCTTTATTCTTCATCAAGATCACCTTCGTCTTTATAACTATCTTTTAAAGCTTTGATTTGTACTTGTTTGATTTCTTCAGCTGCTTCAAATGCTAAATCTAATAAATCAGGTAGTTGACTTTTATTAACAAAACCATCCATTTGAAGAAGTGAAATCTCTTTAGTAGATGGGATAATAGCTAATGGAATATCAGCAACAATTCCATCGTGATCTTCTTCTTTATAATCTAAATCGACAAGAAGTTCATCATCTAATCTTCCTACAGCAATTGAAGAAACTAAGTCTCTCATTGGAAAACCAGCATCAGCTAAAGCTAATGAACCTGCATTAATTCCAGCAGTTCTACTTCCAGCATCTGTTTGTGTCATAGCAATATGAACATTGATTACAGAGTTAGGAAATTTTTCAAGTCTTACAACACTACTCAATGCTTTAGTTGTTACCATAGAAATTTCCTTTTCTCTCCTACTTGGAGCAGGTCTAATTCTATCACCAATACCAGAAAAAGGCATCATTGAATACTTTGCTTGTAAAACACCTTTGTCAATATCTTGAACATATCTATTTTCTTGTTTAGGACCATAAACAGCAGCATAAGCAGTGGTTCCACCAGTTCTAAACATAGCAGATCCTTTAGCATTTTTAATAATTCCTACTTTTGCATCTATTTCCCTAACTTCGTTATTTTTTCTACCATCATGTCTTTTCATAAATATCACCTCAATAATCTCCTAATTCTTCCTTGACTTCTTTGTATTCATCTTTTAATTTATCAAGGTATTTTTTAATTCTATCAGTAAGTCCGGATAGATGTGATTCATTTTCAATTTTTCTAATTGCCTTAATTGCAATTACTTCATCAATATAATTTCCATTTAACCAAACAATACCATTGATACCAACAACAATATCTACATCCATCTCACCTTTAATCATTCCAATCATTGAACCTTTTCTACCAATAATTCTTGGAACCTTGCTTGGATTAACTTTAATTACACGACCACCATTTAATTTTCTTGCTTTTGGGTCTTTCATAGTACATAAAGCAAACATGTTGTTTGCAATTTTATCTATTTTAATTGCAGCATATTCTCCAATACCCATGATATCAGTAACTCTAGAAGAAGGTTTAAGTCTTCCAAAATTAGTTTCTCTTGTACCAAGTAAAGCATCATTTGGACCGTCATAATCAAATTTCCAACCTCTTCCAGTTGTTCCATTTACTTTACCAACAATTAAATCATTTACTTTTGGTATGTACGGGCCTGAAAGTGGAATTACTTTAATGATTTTATTATTTGTTTTAACAATTCCAGTTCTTTCAGAAACTACATTATCATCTAACCTATAAGTTCCATTACCAGGGATATAGCTCATTCCTTTAGCTATTTTTTCACCTGGAGCAACAATTTCATTCTTTTCTTTTATTAAATTGCTCATATTTTCACCTCAAATATCATCTTTGATTGTAATATCTCCACTACAAATTGAACTTGCTTTAGAGATAACTTCTTGTTTTTTACCTTTTGGGACTTCCATTACTATTAATAAAGAGCCATCATCAGCCCAAGTTTCTTTTTTTACTCGTCCCATATTAACTATTTTTGAATAATGTTTTGATGCATATAATGCAGGAATAACAAGTTTAAGTTTTGTCTTACCATAATTTATTGGAATAACAGTTTTTATTTTATTTAGTAATTCATCAACTTGTTTATCTACTGATTTATGCTCATTAACTTTAAAATTAACTTCATTCATAGCACCCTCAATTCTATTTCTTGGATGAGGAGTATCACTTCTTGGATTAATAGAATTTTCAACAATTTTATCAATAATTCTTTTCTTTTTGTTCTCTATTAGTTTTCTTTTATACTCTGCAGGAATTTGCATCTCTCCATTCTTTAAAATTTCAAAAATAATTTCATCATTATTTTCTAATTCAAATCTTTCAAGACCAGATGCTTTTAGTCCTTTTTTAGAATCTTTAAAAATATTAAAACTTGCAATAATTTCATCTAAATCATTAATAACATCTTGCTTAGATAAATCTCCTTGTTTTAATTTCTTTCTTACAGACATTAATTTTTTAATATCTGCAAGAACTTCAAAGCGATCCCCATATTTTTTTAATCTCACAATGTGAGCTTCATCTGCAGGTACTACCATTTTTTTTATTAAACTTTTTTAGAATATTTTTTTATTTCATCATCAGATAATGTTTTTAAACCGTCACCATCTTCTTCAATTGTTTTAATATCAACTCTTTTTTCATCATAACCATCACCTAATGCTTCTTTCATTGATTTTAAAGCTAATTTAATACCATCTTTAACAGAGATATCTTCCTCATAATCTTTCTGTAAAATAGTATCAATCTCTTTTTCTTTTTCACCAATTGCTTTTGCAAAGTATTCAAAATAAATACCAGTTGGATCAGTAACAAATAATTTTGGTCCTTCAACATCAATTCCACCAATAATTAAAGAAACACCAAAAGGTCTAACACCACCTGATTGAGTATAAGTTTGCTTTAAATCAGCAACATCTTTAACTAACATTAAAATATCTGAAGGAGTATCATAAACAAATTGATGTTCTTGAGCCATATATCTTAATTTATCTACTAATACACGACCATCACTAACAATACCAGACATTGCACAACCAACATGATCATCTATTTTTGAAATCTTTTCAATAGAAGAAGGATCAACTAATTTATTAACAAATCTTTTATCAACAGCTAAAACAACACCGTCCTTACATTTAATACCTAAAGAAGTACTACCTTGTTTAATAGTTTTCTTTGCATACTCAACTTGAAGTAATCTTCCATCAGGACTAAACATTGCTATTGACCTATCATAACCTTTTCTTTGCTGCATTTTTTACACCTTAATTTATAAATAGAATTAATAATATTATAAAAATTATTTATCACATATAGAAATTAATACTTATTTATATATTTTGGTTTAAATATATTTTATAGAAAGTTAATAATTAATATATGAAAAATGAGTTTTTGAAAAGAAAGAAAAAAAGAAAAAAATTACCTGTTAGGGCAATCCCCTTCATACATATTGTTGTTTCTATGTCCTCTACCAACACCAAATTCATCTCTTAAATTGTTAACTTCATCCCAATCTCCAGACTCACGAGCATCATGAATTTTATTTCTAAATTCTAATCTTTCTGCTCTTCTGTTTCTAATCTCTTCAAACCTTTCTTCATCTAAAGAATTACTCTTTCTTTCCATATTTTCTTCTCTAATAGATTTCCACATTTCATAATTTCCCTCATCAACAGACAACCTCATTACACCTCTATCTTCTTCAGACATAGTCTCTCCTAAATTCATTCCTTTTGAGAAAGAAGGTAAAGCAAATAATGCAAACATTAAAACTAAACCTATTCCCAAAAAACTAAAACTTTTTTTTCTTTTCATTAAAATCACCTCAAAATTTTAAGTAATTAGTGAACATTTAGAGAGTATTTAAATAAAATGGACTTTAAATCCATTTAAGATATAAATTAAAAATAAAAAAATATCACAATGAGACCAGGAATGCAACTTGGAAGACTAATTAATCAAACATTAAGTTCAGAAATAATATACTCATATATTATAATCATCTGTAGTTTGATTATTTATTTTGGTACAAAAAGAATCTATGAATTAACTTCTCATGGAGGATTAAAATATTTTAGACAAACGTTTCTTTTAATCTCAATAGGGTTTTTTTCTAGAACTTTCATAAAATTTCTTCTATATTATTTAGGACTTGAAAGAGTATTTGATATTCCAAGAGGAAGATTATTTAGAATGATTGGAAACATAAGCCAATTTGTTTTCATATATATTAGTATAATAACTATACTTTATTTATCCTACAGTATAATTTGGAAAAAATGGAAAGATAAAAAAAGAATAATAATAGGATTTCATTTATTTGCATTAATTATATCTTCATTGACTTTATATTTTCAAAATATGATATTTTATCTTATCTCACAAGTAATTACTTTATCTTTTCTATCATATTGTATTTATTCATCATATAAAAAAAGAAAGAAAAAGAAATCAAGAATTTCTTACCTAATTTATTTTTTGATAGCAGGATTTTGGTTATTAAACTCTATTGAAGTTATTATCCCTAACGTATTTACTAATACAAAAATTATGATCTATTTATCATCAATTACTCTTTTTATGATTATGTTATACAAAGTACTAATAACATTAGGAAGTGATTAAAATGGCAAAAAGAGACAAAATAGAGATAATTAGAGACATCCTAACTGTTATTAAAAACAACAATAATAAGATAAAATCTACTCCTCTTCTAAGACAAGCAAACTTATCAACAAAAAGATTCAAAAAATATTCTAATGAAATGTTAAAAAGTGAAATGGTTAAAAAAGAAAAAAAATATTTTAAAGTAACAGATAAAGGTTATGAATTTCTAAGTAAATATAAGACAATTGTTAAATTCTTAGATGAATTTGAATTATAATTAAATGTGTACTACTTAATTTTATGTATCTTCTAAACATAAATTATGTTCGTTAAAAGTAAATTGTATTCGTTAAAGAAAAATAGTATTCGT
>CAZXZL010000032.1:0-11708 GCA_964645415.1 uncultured Methanosarcinales archaeon
TTGATAAAGATTGTGTTAAGACAACCACGATGAATCATTATTTATTTTAGCAGGTAAATATTTTTCCATAACATAATTAAGACCATGTTTTGCAAGTGCTTGTTGCTCAGCTCTCTTACCCAACTTTAAAGAATCCTTTAACTCATTAATCCAATCATCATGTTTTTTAATAAAAGGATCATTTTTCAAACCATCCTTCAACCTTTTAACATCAACTTTTTTCAAAGAATGAGTAGGTAAATTATAATCACGAATATCACTTGCAGTAATACCAATAAACTTTGCATTAGGAACACTAAAATAATCATTAACATGAGCAGCATTACCAGAACCGACCTTTAAAGTTCTATAAATATTAAGCCATCCATAAGGATCACCATCCGTAAAAACCAACACAGGTAAATCATGTTCCTCATTTAACCTACGCAAAAATCTACGAGTCGCCCTTGAAGGAACACCCTTCAAAGAAGTAAGTAAACAATTAGAATCCTTCCACCATCTATGATAAGCAAGTCTTTGATACATACCAGCAGTCTCAATAGCTAAAATAAAATCAATATTGCCTGGTTCAAACTTTAAAGTATCAACACTATTTGGAACATTCCAACCACCCATACCCATCTTAGTACAATCAACAACTTCTTCTTCACCGGTAGCAGGATTAATATCCTTAACTTTCAAATCACCAACAATTGAAGCACCATCTTGTTCAGGAAAAATATGTAATTGTGAACGATTAACACCAAAAATAGCTTCAGTATCATCTAAAACTCTATCACTTTCACTTTGTTCATTAAATTTAGCATCTCCCCAATTCTTTGATACATAATACGCCTCTCTTTTTGTTGCAATATCTTCACTTTCAACAAGATCATACATTAATTCAAAAAAATGAAGAGTTTGAGCAAAAGATTTAACAGTATTTGCATTAAGACTTCTAGTTTTTTCCTTACCTTTTATTTTAAAATAACCTTCTTCATCATCAAATTCAACATTACCTAGTGAACGAATTGGAATCTTAATTTTTGGTCTTTCTTTTTCAACAATTGATTGATAAATATTTTTTGCATGGTCTTTAATTTTATTTAAAACATCACTCATTTTAAGCACCTCTATTTTTTTCAAGAATTTCTTTCAAATTTTCTTCAATAGTAAGTTCCTCATTAGATCCAAAATCTAAAATATTTTTAATAGAACTACTAATATGTGGAATATATTGTTCGATAAACTTTCTCTTTTTCATTTCCTTTTGAACAGATCTTTTCTTAGATAAATATCTTTTAAGTTTCCGTCCCGCTTCTTGTAAAGCAAGTTTTAACTCTTTAATAATACCATCATAATGAGCAATAGCTTCCTTTGCTTCACTAGTATATGGAGTCCAAACAGAAGCAATATGTGCAACAACATTCATAGGTCCAATTGGCATATTATTTCCAGATTGTTTTAAACCATATCTTTTCCAATTAACCTGTTTAACAGCTTTTGTAATCGCACAAGCTCCATGTTGATAAAGTAAAGGAACACGATTAGCAAATCTCATAATGTCAATAGAACCTTCTGATTCTAAATCACCACCATAAGCAAGACCTACTTCAACTAAAAAAGGATTTCCTCTATAAACAGTTGGAGTTCTTGTAACAGTATGATAAAATTCTGCTTCAGTCTCTTTTTTAATACCCTTTAAAATTTTATCCTCACCAATCGGAGAAAGACAATCAGTTCGAGGAGTAGAAACATCAACCTTATTCATTGCCTTATATAATCTATCCATAGCAACTCTTTTTAATTCATTAGGTTTAAAATCAGATTCTAAACCAGAAGAATCAATTATATCTTTTGCAGTATTAGAACCAACTCTTGAAAACTCATCTATTAAAAAAGATCTTAAAGTTCTTTTATTAGTCACTTGTAGCATACTAATTAACTTTCCAAATTCAATACCATGAGGGTGTGGTTTAATCTCTTTTGGTTTTTCAGGAAGTTCATTTACAGCACGAGTATAAATCATTTGTTCAGCATAAGGATTAACATAAGTAATCGTAGCATGAGGATTAACAATTGCAACCTCTCTTAAATACTCATCAACAGATTGTTTTCCTTTTCTATAATTTGCCTCAAGTTCAAGCTCAATTGAAGTTCCATGTTCTTTATTCCAAGACAATTCTCTTTCTGAAGAGATAACAGGTTTATTTGTTTTAGTATCAATATGTAATTTTAACTTCAAAGCTTTATCTTTAGATTTAGTTTTTGAAATAATCTTAGCATCTCGACCAGTAGTTAATTGAGAATAAAGAATTGCAGCACTAATACCAATACCTTGTTGACCACGAGATTGTTTCATCTTATGAAACTTACTACCATAAAGAAGTTTACCAAAGATACTTGATACTTGTTCTTTAACAATACCTGGTCCATTATCTTCAACAATTACTCGATACCTTGAATCATCCATCTCAATAATTTCAATGTATATTTCAGGTAAAATATTTGCATCCTCACAAGCATCAAGAGAATTATCTACCGCTTCTTTAACAGCAGTTAATAGACCTCTTGTTGGATTATCAAAACCAAGTAAGTGTCTATTCTTCTCAAAAAATTCTGCAACAGAAATTTGCTTTTGACTTTTAGCAGCAACTTCTGCATAATCTATATTATCTGTTTTTTCTTTAGACATTTTTACACCTGTTAACTAATAAGACTTATAAAAATAATAACATAAATTAATAATTAATTAAAGTATTTAAATTTGTTCAAACTAATAAAAACCTTTTCAAAACTAATCAAGTAAATTTTTAAACAAAACATCAAATTCTTCAACAATTCTTTTTTCATAATCTTTTTTCTTTTCATCATCATTTCTTTGCTCTGATAAAACATCAATCATTGATTTAAGTTGGACTTTATAATCATCATATTTTGAAAGATTTGGAATGTGTTCTTTTTTAAACATATCGTTAATGACTTCAAGTTCCATCTCTTTTATCGGCATATCATCATTAACATCAACCATCTCAATATTTTCACTTCTAAGTTTCATTGTATTCCTAAGGATAACATAAGCACCATACTCATTTAATAATGTAAATACTTTTCTAAAATTGATATCAGTTGTTTTACCGTCAAGCATTCCTTTAGCCCTAATTAAAACAATAGAATTTTCAATTTCACCTTTCCTAGATTCAATTGAATTAATCAATTTATTGGTAGCTTTATATGGATCAAAACCATCAAAGTCAAAATTGAATTTTATAACATTCTTAACGTGTAACTTTTTTAATTTAGTTGAAATATTTTTATTATCATCAACTTCAACAATCTTAAAAGAACCAGAACTTAGCTTTTCTAATTCAGAAAAATTTTCTGGAAAAGTTGGCCCTGGAAAAACAATCTTAGGATTATCTCTTTCCTTAGTGTAATGAATATGACCACCAGCATAATAATCAAAACCTTTAGGGAGATTAGAAATATTCAAAGCATCAAAATCCATATTTTTAGGAAGCATTTCATTAATACCATTATGAAACATAAAAATTGAGAAATAATTATCAAAATCAAGATTAGAAACATCTAAAAATTCATAAACATCTTTATCAAAACTACCTTTTTTACCAGAAACACCTACAAGTAAAGATTTAGTTTTTTCATCAATAGTTGGTTCAAAAATAACTTTTTGAGAACCATCTAATTCTTTAATTTCAGCATTATTAGTTTTCTTAATTAGATCAGCACTTTCTAAAACGTTCAAAATTGTTTTACCTGAAAGAGAAAAGTCATGACTTCCAGAAATTGCATAAACAGGAATAGATTCTTCTTTTAATCTTTTTAAATTAACAACACAACTATTTAAAAAATCAATACCAGGAAGTGGAGTATTAAACAAATCACCACAAATAATAACAAAATCAACATCAGAACTTAATATTTTATCAACAGCTAGTTCAAAAGATTTTTGTGTAAGTTCTTTGAGTTTTGGATCTCGATATCCACCAATATGAATATCAGCAAGATGAGCAAATTTGAATCCCATACATAAAATAAATCACTCAAATATATAAATTTGTTCTTAAAAAATCAAAGATTAAATTCATCAACATATAATGAAATTTCACGAAACAACCAATTCTTTGAAACTCTTAAATCATTTAAATAATCAGTATTGAAATTTTTCTTAAAAACAACTTGAAAAAGAGCCTTATAAACTTTCCTAACTATACTAATATTTACTTCAGAATCATCTTTATCTTCAATTTTAAAAATAATATACTTAAAAAAACTATAAAGAAAGAACATAAATATTTTTGAATCATATCTCATTTTACGATAAGCAAGATTAAAAAGTCTAACAAATTCATCTTTTACAATCTCAAATTCTTCTCTAACAAAATTTTTATTATTTAATTTTCTCTCAAGAAAGAATAATAACCTTTCAAATATAATAAAGATTCTTCTAAGATTTTTTCTTGAAAAAGAATTATCTGAAAAACAGATTATTATTTTATCCTCTTTTAATTTTAATTCAGAACCAGGAAGAGATTTTAATATCGTATTTAAATCTAATTTAGATACATCAGAAACATTATGAACTTCAACAATATCATAACCGTTTCTATAAAATAATTGAATTTTTTTTATATCAGAAACATTTATTTTTTTCACACGTTTTCTTTTTGGAATAATCTTTAAAAACTTCCCAAAATCTAAAACTAATAAAGAATCTCCTTTTTTGATACTCCATTCATTTATTTTTATTTTAGGAATTGTGAGCGAGAAGGATCTAGAAGAAGAAGAAATAACTTTACGAATAAATCGTTTCATTGTATTCACCTCTGCTACTACACAATAGTAACATTGTATTTATAAATATTTCGTTAATTATCATTAATAACATTTATTAATTAATTCTAAACTAATAATATTGTACTTATGGGGTGTTTTAAATGGATAATAAAATTGAAAAAATTGAGGAAAAACTTGAAAGAATTAAATCATATGCTGGAGAAAGTAAAAAACCCCGAATACTAATCGTTGAAGACGAACCAAGCGTAGCAAGGTTAATAAAAGAGTATTTAAAAGAAGATTTCGTCGTAGATATTTCTTATATGGCATCTGAGGCAGAAGAGAGAATAAAAAAATTCAAACCAGACTTTATAACAATGGATATTATGATGCCAAAAAAAGATGGAATTACTTTTGCAAGAGAATTAAAAGAAAAAGGAGTAACTAAAAATATTCCTATTATTTTTGTTACAGCAAAAACTGATTGGGATAGTAAGGAAGCAAGTTTATTTACTGATGGTTGGGCATATTTAGAAAAACCATTTACAAGAGGAGAACTTTTAGATATTATATACAAAGTAGTTAGAATAAAAGAAAAAGAAGATGGAAATGAAGAAGAGATCTAAAAAAGATTTTAATCAGTTCATAGAAAACATTAGTATTGCATTCAAAGAAGTTAGCTTTGGAGTTTTCCTACTTAGAGATAGGAATGAATTAAATGTTAAATGGGTAAATGATACTGCAAAAAAATATTTTGGTGAAAATATTCTTGAAAAAAGTCTTGTTGAAGAAGGAATAATAGATTTAAACGAGATTTATGGAAAATCTCTTAATAGTATACAGAAGAAAAGTGATAAAAAATCAGTAAAATACATAATTGAAGGAGAAGAAAATAATTATGTCGCAAATGTGATTAGATTAACAAAAGAATTCGATGAAGAGACGTATTTAGTTTTTATTGACTTTGAAAAAGAAGATAGCTTATCTATGATTGATAGAGAGACTTATGGAGAAATATTTGAAGCAAATTGGAAGATAATAAATAATGCAAAAAATCCATTTATTATAATAAGTGAAGAAAACGAAATACTATATTCTAATGAAAAAGCTAAAGGATTAGGATTAAATGTAGGTTTTGGAACAGAAACTAATTACTTTCAAGATAAAATTAATGGTAATCCTAAATCTTCTAAAGATATCAATCTTAAAAGAGTTGCATTAAAAAAACATAATAATCTTGAAGTTAAAATAAAAGATAATTATTTTACATTAAAAGCTTCAACGGTTAAAATAAATTCCAAAGAAAACTATTATATTGTAATACTTAATGACATAACAAAAAGAAAAAAACTTGAAAATAAACTAAAAGAATTAAATGTTGAATTAGAAAAAGAAGCTAAAGTTAAAACAAAAAAATTAAGAAAAGCTTATGATGATCTTAAAAGGCTTGATTCATTAAGAAGTGATTTTGTAAATATTGCAGGACACGAATTAAGAACACCATTAACTTCAATAATGGGGTATTCAGAATTATTACTTAATGAAAAAGAAGAATTCTCTGAAAAACAACAAGAGTTTCTAAAAATTATATTTGATGAATGTCGACATATTAATAATATCTTAAAAGATATGCTTGATATTAATAAAATACAAAGTGGTAAATACGATATGGACTTTGCAGATCACAAACTAAAAGAAATGATTGATGAAGTAGAAAATGTTTTTAAAATTGACTTTAAAAATTCAAAAATTGATTTTATTAAGATATTAAAATTTGATGAAGATACAAAAATAAGATGTGATAGAAGTAAAGTTCTTCAAGTATTAAAAAATTTGATTTCAAATGCTATTAAGTTTACTGACGAAGGTGGACAAGTAACATTAAATGTAATTGAAGATGATAATGAATTTGTCTTTTCTGTAAAAGATACTGGTATTGGTATATCAAAAGAGGAACAAGATAGAATATTTGAAAAGTTTTATCAAGTCGGAACACACATGAGAAGAAACAAAAGTGGAAGTGGTCTTGGTTTATCAATAGCAAGAGAAATTATATCAAGACATTCTGGTCAAATAAAAGTTTTTTCTGAAAAAGGTTATGGTAGTGAGTTTATATTTAACATACCTAAAGAAATAGAAAGAAAGAAAAAAGAAAAAATATATTATTAAATTTATTCTTCATCATCGAGGATTTTCAGATCGTCTTCTAGAACATCTTCATAAGACATTCCAATTTCACCATCTGTTTGAACAATTCCTCTTTTTAAAGCAACTTCTCTTGCAAGAAGATATAATACAAAATTCAAACTTTTTCTTCCCTTATTATTTGTAGGAACAACTAAGTCTAAATTGTTAAAAGTATTATTTGTATCTACAAAACCAATAATAGGAATTCCAATTTTTCTTGCATCATGAACAGCATTTTTATCTGTAAAAGGATCAAGAACAATAATTAATTCAGCTTCTTGAAAATTTCCTAAAGCTGCATTTGTTAAAACACCAGGAGGATATCTTCCAGGAAAATATTTAACTCCAGTAATTTTTGAAAATAATTTAATTGCATCCCAACCATTCTCTCTTTGAGAAACAATAATAACATTTTTTGGATCGTAATCAGAAATCATATTAGCTGCAGCTCTAATTCTTTTATCCATTTTAGGGATATTCATTAAAGATAAGCCATCATTTCTTGTCTTATAAATAAAATCTTTCATATAACCTGTCTTAAACTTTGTTCCAATGTGAGCACCTGCTTTCAGATACACATCAGGATTTACTAATAATTCTTGATCATCTGCCATTTTAAATTCACCATAATATTATAAAAATAGATTAAACAAAATCAATCATTGATGAAAAAGATTAATAGTTTTTAAATGTTACCCTCAATCAAAATTAAATTCAATATTTTCTGTTTTATTTTTATCAGTTCTTATTGTGATTTTCAATTTGAACTATTTTAAAGTTTTATCATCTTCGATGAATATAGAGTAAAGTGCTAAAGTATTTTAGTGTTATGTATTAAAGTAGGGCAAAATCATCTAAAGAAAAATATAGAAGATTACAAAGATAAATTAAGATAAAACAAAAAGAGATAAAATTTGAAAAGAAAATAAGATAACATAAAATAAGAATAAAAAAATATTAAAACAAAAAAATTATAATTTCTTAGCATAACTTCCATCATCTGAGTCTATTACTTTATAACCTTTTTCTTTAATTTTATCACGAATCTCATCTGCTTTTTCCCAATCTTTATTCATTCTATGTTTTTCTCTAATCTCTAATAAGTTTTTAATTTCAGATGGGATAGAATCACTTTCAAATATCTTAATACCTAAAACTTTATCAAACTCATATAATAAAGCAACTTTAGTTAATGTATCAATATTAGAGCGTAAGACATTCCACAACACACCTAAAGCTTTTGGTGTATTCAAATCATCATTTATTGCTAAGATGAACTTTTTTAACATTTTTTTAAATTCAGATACATTAATTTTGTTAAAGTTATCATCTATTAACAATTCAATATCTTTAGATTCAATCTTTCTCTTTAAATTTTCAATGTTATCTTTAAGTTTAGAGTAAGTATTTTTAGCAGAATCTAAAGCATCATAAGTAAATGTTAATTGCTTTCTATAATGAGAATTAAGACAGAAATATCTATAATGAATTGGATCATATCCTTTATCAATTAATAATTGGAGTGTTAAAAATTCTCCTTTTGATTTTGACATCTTACCTGTCTCATCTACTAAAAATTCACTATGTAACCAATATTTAACCCAAGGTTTTTTTCCATAAGCACACTCTGATTGAGCAATTTCATTAGTATGATGAACTGGAATATGATCAACACCTCCACAATGAATATCAAATTGTTCTCCTAAATATTTTGAACTCATCGCAGAACATTCAATATGCCATCCAGGAAAACCAACACCCCACGGAGAATCCCATTCCATTTGTCTATTTTTATCATCAGGTGAAAATTTCCATAATGCAAAATCAGTCTTATTTTTTTTGTTTTTATTTTCTACTCTTACACCATCTTTCAAACCTTCTAAATCAAGATTAGCTAACTTACCATAATCCTCAACTAAAGAGGTATCCATATAAATACCATCACCAGGGATTTCATAAGTGTAACCTTCTTTTTCTAATTTTTTTACTAAGTTAATCATCTCTTGAATGTGGTCAGTTGCTTTTGGAATAATATCTGCTTTTTTTATATTTAATTTAGATAAATCTTGAAAAAAGGCATCAGAATAAAATTGAGCAAGTTTCCAAGCATCCATATCTTTCTTCTTTGCTTCTTTTTCAACTTTATCTTCACCATCATCAGCATCATCTGTTAAATGACCAACATCAGTAATATTCATCACTTGTTTCAAATCATAATTATTATATTCTAAAACTCTACGTAATACATCTTCAAACACATATGTTCTAAGATTTCCAATATGTGCATAATTATAAACAGTAGGTCCACAAGTATAAAATTTAACAACTTCATTTTCAACATCAAATTCTTCTTTTTCATTACTCATAGTATTTTTCAAAAAAAGAGAATTTTTTTCAATCAACTTTTTCCTAATTTCAGTTATATTTGACATAATAATCACCTGATAACAGCATTATCTTCATTTTTAACATTCACTTTTATTTTTTCAGATTTTGTTTTAAGTGTTTTTCCTTCATAATTAACTTTTCCATTTTTAACACATAACTTTATCTTTTGAAATTCTTTAAAAGATATTTTATCATTATCTGATTCAACA
This sequence comes from uncultured Methanosarcinales archaeon, assembly GCA_964645415.1. GTDB lineage: Archaea > Nanobdellota > Nanobdellia > Woesearchaeales > CAZXZL01 > CAZXZL01. The sequence continues at coordinate 9,561 of CAZXZL010000032.1, forward strand.
CCATCAATATAAACATTCATTCCAACATCTGATTTTGGAGCTTCAATTAATTTTATTTCATCATCACTTTCACAAGCTAATAACATTCCCTCTGATTTCACTCCCGCTAATTTAGCAGATTCTAAGTTAGTCAGGACAATAATCTTTTTTCCATCTAAGTCTTTTATACTCATATGCTTTTTTAATCCTGCAACAATTTGCCTCTCTTCATCTCCTAATTCAACAATTAGCTTATATAATTTATCAGTATGTTCAATATCACTAACTTCTTTTACAAATCCAACTTTTAAATTTAATTTAGAAAATTTACTTGATGAATATTTATCCTTTAACATTTCAATTTTTTCAGGATCTATTTTTTTAGCAATTTTTGTTGAATTAATCTCACCAGTTATTTTTTTCTCTAAATCTGACCAAACAAAACTATCAAATTTCTCATCAATTTTTAAAGAGTCCTGTAATTTTTTAGAAATATTTGGAACAATTGGATAAAGTAGTAATGAAAGTATTTTCACTATTTCAATCGAATTTCCTAGAGTATGTTTAACAGATTCTTTATCAGTCTTTATTTTTTTCCAGGGTTTTTCAGTTTGTAAATATTTATTTCCAATACTAGATAATTCAAGTAATTTTTTAATATATTGTCTAATTTTAACCTCATCAAGTAATTTATCGATTTCATTAACTTTATCAAAAACATCACTCATTAAATCTTTATCAAATTCATGTTCAGGTATTTCTGAATCAAAATATTTTGATGTCAAACTTAAAACTCTATAACAAAAATTAACTAAATTAGAAATTAAACCACTATTTATTCTATCTCTAAACTCATTTAGGTTAAAGTTAGTATCAGATTTTTCCGGTCTAACACTCATAATATAATATCTCCAAAAATCAGAAGGGATATTAGTATTTAATGCATCTTTTCCAAAAATTCCAATCCTTTTTGATTTTGAAAATTTCTTTCCTTCAAAATTCAAATATTCAGTACTTGACAAAGTATCAACTAAAGTCCAGTCTTCATTAGTCGCCATTAATTCTGCAGGAAAAACAATAGTATGGAAAGGAATATTATCTTTACCCATAAATTGAACTAATCTTGTATTATTTGGATCCTTCCACCATTTTTTAAACTCATCCTCATCATCCATAGCTTCTTTAGTCATAGAAATATAACCTATTGGTGCATCAAACCAAACATAAAAAACTAAATCATCATAACCAGGAATTTCAATTCCCCAATTAATTTTTCTTGAAATTGCTCTTAATTTAATATCATCAATCATATTTAAAGAGAATTTAACAGCATTTTCTGCCCATCTTTTTCTAGAATTAACAAATTCTTCAAGATCATCTTTTAAAGCAGGTAAATCTAAATATAAATGTTTAGACTGATTAAACTTAGGTTTTGATCCACAAACAGAACATTTAGGACTTTCTAATTCATTTGGCTCAAGTAACTTACCACAACTTTCACATTGACCACCAGTAGCCTCCTCATATTCACAATGAGGACATTCTCCTTCAACATATCTATCTGCTAATTCAATCTCACATTTTTCACAATAAGCTTGTTCAGTTTCTTTTTCAACAATAAAACCATTATCCTTTGCTTTTTTGAAAATCTCTTGAGTAACATTTTTTTGAGTTTCACTAGTTGTTCTACCAAAATAAGTGAAATCAATATCAAAGCCATCATAAATATCTTTATGTACATTATGATATTTATCACATAATTTAATTGGATCTATTCCTTCCTTTTTAGCAGTAACCTCAGTAGTTGTTCCATTTTCATCAGTACCACAAATATAAATTGAATCAACATCTTTTATTTTAAGATATTTTGAAAAAACATCTGCACTTAAAACAGCTCCTGCTAAATGACCTAAGTGTGGTTCATAATTAACATAAGGGAGTGCTGAAGTTATCATAACTCTTTCAAATCCTTTTAAATTATCGATAATATTTAGATATTTCATGAAAAGAACACCTTATGAACTAAAAAAAACATAAAATATTATAAAAAAGTTATTAAAAGCCAGTAGAATAATTATAAAAAAATAGTGAAATTAAAGATTACTAAACAAAAGTTTAGAAGTGTGTAATATAAAATTAAAAATTTAAAAGTGAATAAAATCAGAGATT
>CAZXZL010000033.1:0-5431 GCA_964645415.1 uncultured Methanosarcinales archaeon
TTCATTCAGATAATTACTTTTTTATTTAGATGATTTGATCTCAATTTTTATCAAAGTTTTTAATCTCTGATTAAATAACCCTTAAAATCTATGATTTTATATGATTGACTAGGATTGTACCATACTTCGTATGGCACGGTAATTTCTATAAATTTCTATTTCTTTTTATTTCATTCAGATAATTACTTTTTTATTTAGATGATTTTGACCTCTACATCATCGAAGATAAAAAGAGATTTCTACTCCCTTTAGCTAAACACAGATATTATTTTTCGAAGAAGATTTTACCTTACTATCTATTATAGGCAAATACGAATACAACCATAACAAAGATTTAAGCTTTTTATCATATGAAGAAAAATAAATGTATAGAAGCCTCTACCGGGAATTGAACCCGGGACCTTTTCCTTACCAAGGAAACGCTCTACCACTGAGCCATAGAGGCAAAAGAAAAAAGAAAAATACTAGAATTAATCATTAATTAAAACTCCATTTACAACACCTGATTGACCAGGTCTTGATGTAACTTTAACTTTTCCTAATTCTGTTTCAACGATAGCTCCTTTATTCAAAACATTCATTCGAACATACTGAGGATTTGTTTCATTTTTAATAACGTCTTTAATTTCTACTTTTTTTACTTCCCCTTTTTCTTTATCAGCAACAGAGATATGATTAGCAGTTAAAATTGCTCTTTTTTCATTTCCTCCTCTGGTTCGAATCCTTTTAGACTTAAACTTTTTACTTAACCTTGTTCTAATCGGTTGTCTACCTAAAGAATGTAATTTTTTCTTACGGAACTTTTTATACTTTCCACCTGTTTTTCTTCTCCTACTTCGATCATTTGAAATAACCATAATTATCACCTATATAATCACAAACAAAAAAACAACCTCTTTTATATATTTTTTTATGAAAATTTCATAAAATTAAGAAAAATAAACTATTTTAATGCAATAGTCGGGATTTGAACCCGAGTCACAAGCTTGGGAAGCTCGTATCTTAACCAAGCTAGACCAATAACGCAAGTTAATAAGGCATTACTTTATCTAAACCAACATCATCAGATTCATCATTTTCAGTTTCTAAATCATCCTTATCGTTCACAGTCATATTAGATTTAAAAAAATCATTCATTTGTGGTTCAACATCATCTTCTTTAATATCCTCTTCTTTATCAGAAATGAATTTTTTTAAGAGTTTTATTACTTCTATTATTTCTGATTTTGAATCTTGATTAGTATCAATTGTTATTTTCATCTTAATATATATTTAAATTAATATAATATATATTTTAGGATTTTTAGAATACTATAAAATAAATTCAAAAAAAGAGAAGAAAAAAATATAAATGATTTATAACTTCAAAGTCATAAATGGTAGCTACAAAATATAATCTAGATTTAAATAAAGTTTATGAAACTGATTTTCAAGTTCTTTACTATATTGGAAAAGGGTTATATGGAGAAAAACATTTCTTATATGGAATTAGAGAAGAAAAACCTCCTTTTATTTATGTTGAAGATAATGGTGAAAAAGAAGGTGGTCTTGAAAAAGAGATTAGAAAAATCTTACCTGATGAAGTTGATGAATTTATAGAAGCAATTATTTTAGATAAAGAAGGAACTTTAAAAGAAAGAATGAATAAATATCTAAATGAATCAACAATTTATGATGAATATGAAGGTATAAAAGATATCATAGAAAAGAAAGAATTATTTAAAGAATATATGATTAACAGAGCTAAAGAAGAAGAAATTTAAATTTATAAGTTACTTTTTAAATTTTTAATAGAACGATTAATGTGATTTTCTAATTTAAAAACATCTCCATGACCAGGTAAAACTAATAGATCTTTTTTATCTCCAATTTTTTTCTTGATTTTCTTAAAAGAATTTAATAAATGTTTTTTAGAAGAATTTGGAAAATCTGTTCTTGCAATACCTTCTTCAAATAATGTATCTCCAACAATTAAATAATTATCATAATTTAAACAAATACCTGAAGAAGTATGACCTGGAGTAAAAATAAGATTAAAACCATAATATGTTCCTTCAGTAACTCTTTTTATTTCAAAAGGATTTCTTTCATAATTATAACCTAAAGAATACTTTGATATGTTAGAAGGAGTTTTTTTAGACATTATTTTTGGAGCCTCAAATAAAGTAGAGTTACCTATATGGTCATAATGTTCATGAGTATTAAAAACAGCTTTTACTGAAGATAAAGAAATATTCAATTCAGAAAAAATTCTTTTTAAAGAAGTTTTAAAACGACTTAAAGAAGAATCTATAACAAAGATACCATCTTCCTTATTAATAATATAAACATTACTACCAAATCTATTACACTTCAAAAAAATAATATCTTCAGAAATCCTCTTTATAGAAAAAGTTTCCATAATAAAATCATACTAATTCAGGCAAATCATAAACCATTGATGGTTTATTTTTGACTTTATGATGATTATAGCATCTTGGTATGTATAAATCCTTTTCACCTACTAGAACAATTGGATCATTATATGATGCTGGAATAAAACCATCATCTTTTTTAATAATTCTCTGTGTTTCAGTAGAAGGAGTTGTACATCTATTATTATTTTCTTCATAATCACAATAAGCAACTCTTAAATCAATTTCATCAGCAAGAGGAATTAAGTTTGGAATACTCTCTCTAAATGGCTCCCCTCTAAAATCTCTTGGTAAAGCAGAGATATAAATAGAATGTCCTCTATCATATAAGTTTTTAACAACAGGTTCTAAATTCTGAATAAATTGACCTTCATCTATTAGAATATGTTTGTTGTCTTTATTATTGTTTATATAATCTAAAATCTCATAAGCATCATTAATTTCATAAGCATTACATTCATTTTTATTGTGACTAACCACAGTTGATTTTTCAGAATAACGCTTATCTTTAGACCATTTAAACATAGAATAACTTTCTTTATTATATTTACCTCTAAATTTATTAACTTCGTTTAGTTGAGCAACAATTTCAAGTAGTGATTCTGTTTTTGAGCTAAACATCGGTCCTAAAAACAATTTTAAAGAAGAATTAGATGCATTAATATGATCAACTTTTCCTGAATAATTATAGTCATGATGTTTAAAACAACTTGGTTCAAAGTTACCATTAACTTTAAGACTTCTATTGGATTTTTTATCTGAACACTTATAACAAACGCCATATTTTTGAACTAATGATCTAGAAATGGACATTAATTCAGGCATTTTATTATAAGGATTAAGTTCATAATCTTGATTTAATCCAGACATGATTACTTTTCTATTAGTCCTCAATAAATCTTTTACTAAATCATCAATTGAATCTTCAAAAAAATTAACTCCACTAATAAAAACATATTTTGTATTCTCATCAATTTCTTTTGCGATTTCAGAGGATTCAGAAACAACAATACTCTCTAAATTGTTCTTTCCATTGGATATAAAATTACCACTTTCAATATCATCTTTTTCATTTTTGAAAACTTTTACAGAATTTTTACCAATACCTGAGTTAACTAAAGAGTAATATGTATTAATCAGTTCTGAACTTTTTCCGGATTTTACAGGACCATATATCATAACAGAAGGAATATATGGTGAAATTATTGTACTTGCCATACAATACTAACTTGATTTTAATATTAATAATCTTTGCTATTAAAGACTATATTATAAAATATAAGTTTTTAGAAATATAAGATTAATAAATATAATAAAAAAGAAAAAAAGAAAAAAATCCCAAAATTAAACACATTGGGAAACAAAACTTTCTAGTTGTTCTTCAGGTACTGCACCAGATAACATTTCTCCAGTAGTTGGACAAACAAAAGCTGGAACACCAGTAACTTGTTCTGGAGAACATTGCATTACTGCATCAACACCATCCATATCAACTGCTGCATCAACTCTATTGATTCCGTATCCTTCATCAATTAAACCATCAACAATTGGATTCATTTCTTCACAAAAAGGACATCCGTCATCATATAGATAGATTACTTCATCTGACATACCTCTTTCACTAAAACATTCTTCAACTTCTGAAAGATCTGCATCATCTACTTGAGGCTCCTCTTGTTCAACAGGTTCATCAGGTTCTTCAATCAAATCATCTTCTGTGATTTCAATTTGATCATCCATTCCTGTGTCAAGGTCATCCTCTAAATATTCAATATCTGCATCTTCCATCAGTTGTTGAATATAAAGGTCAACCATACCGCCAGACTCTTGTTCTCTTAGTGTATCCATCACTTCATCTTCTACTTCTTCAAAAGTTTCTCCTCTTCTATCAACAAGGTAAATAATGTGGTATCCAAAATCAGATTCAACTGGTTCAGAAATTTCTCCTACTTCAAGTTGATCAAATACTACTTCTTCAAATTCAGGAACCATCATTCCTCTTCCAAATTCACCAAGATCTCCACCTTGCATAGCACTACCTTCATCATCACTATATTCAGTAGCCATTTCTTCAAAGTTATCTACATTGACTTCGTCATAGATAGATAAAGCTTCTTCTTCAGCTTCTTCAGGAGTTCTTCCTTCTGGACACATCTCTTCATCTCCATGACATACTAAGATATGTTTTGCATGAACAGTTAAAAACATATCAGGATCTTGTTCATACATTTGTCTTGCATCTTCCTCACTCACTTCAATTTCATCAAATAGTTCTCCTTCTAAGAATTCATTCATTATCATTTGTTCTTCAAGATAACTTTTAAATTCCTCTTCAGAGATTCCCATTTGAAGAAGTAATTGAGAAAACTCTTCTTCTGAAACACCAGCATCAGCAGTAGACTCAGAATACATTTGATCTACTTCTTCTTGTGTAAATGATACTCCTGCTTCTTCAGCTTTTTGCATAATTAACCTTTGAGTAACTAATTGCTCAAGAATTTCTCTTTCACCCATAAATTGTGCCGCTTCCGGAGGCACCATATTCATGAAAAAATCTAATTCTGATTGAGTAATTTCTTCACCATTTACAGTTGCTAAAACATCATCAGTTGTTTCATCGACACCATCATAAGGATCAACTTCTTCAGGAGATTCTACGCCTGTTTCTCTTCCAAAAAAGAAAAATCCACCAACAATTGCAACTAAGATTAAAATAACTGCTACTGTTTTGATAAAAGTATTATCTTTTTTTGCTAATTTCTCAACTTCATCTAAATCTTCTTCTGTACTGTCATCTTCTTTTTTATCTTTCTTCTTGTCTTTCTTTGATTTTTTAGAAGACTTTTTCTCTTTTTTACTATCTGAGTCTTCTTTTTTATCTTTTTTCTTGCTTTTCTTTGATTTCTTAGAAGATTTTTTCTCTTTTTTACTATCTGAATCTCCTTTTTTATCTTTTTTCTTACTTTTCTTTGATTTCTTAGAAGATTTTTTCTCTTTTTTACTATCTGAATCTCCTT
>CAZXZL010000033.1:5531-11663 GCA_964645415.1 uncultured Methanosarcinales archaeon
TTTTATCTTTTTTCTTACTTTTCTTTGATTTCTTAGAAGATTTTTTGCTTTTCTTTTTGTTTTCTTTCTTACTTTTTTCTGATTTTTTAGAAGACTTACTTTCTTTTTTACTTTTTGAGTCTTCTTTTTTATCAGAATGTTTATTCTTTTTGTGAAGTTCTAAACCTTTCTTTGTTCTAAAAGATTTATCACAATCTTCACAAGTATGTTTTTTATCTACCATTAAAATATTCACCTCATTTAATTAAATAATCATAATTCTTCTTTTCCTGGATAAATTGAGACAAGGATTGAAACTATATAAATAACAAAAAATAAAATAAATGCAAAACCCCACTCAACAGGAATAACCTCATTTAACGTCGCATAAACAAAAAAGATTAATGCAACAAGTGACACCATTAACCCATAATCACTATACGACGGCATAACGTTTCTTGACATTTTATATCACATTCCATTTAAAAATCTTATTAATTTAACCATAATATGAAGGTGATTCTTCCACTTCTTTACCCTTCAGTTTTCTAAATTTGTTACTAAACTCCTCATAACTTTTGATAATATTTTCATTTACAGAAGGTCCAACTTTATCAAATGCTTTTTCAAAGTCCTCTTTAGTAACATGATTGCCTTTTCTTCTAATAGATACTAATGCTGCTCCTCTACATAAAGATTCAATATCTGCACCAACATAACCTTCTGATCTATCTGCTAAATCATCAATATCTACATTTTTAAGAGGCATTTTTGAAGTATGTATCTCAAATATTTTCTTTCTTGCTTGTCTATCAGGCGATGATACTAATAATACTCTATCAAATCTACCTGGTCTTAAAATTGCAGGATCAACAATATCAGGTCTATTAGTTGCAGCAATCACAAAAACATTATGTAACTCTCTTAAACCATCCATTTCAGTTAATAATTGGTTTACTATTCTTTCAGTTGCTTTTGAATCAGCACTTTGTGACCTTCTTGATGCAAGACTATCTATTTCATCAAAAAAGATTATACAAGGACTTGCTTGTCTAGCTTTTTCAAATACTTTTCGAACAGCTTTTTCACTTTCTCCAACCCATTTATTTAATATTTCTGGACCATTTACTAATATGAAATTAGCTTCACTCTCATTAGCAACAGCTTTTGCCATGAGTGTTTTACCAGTTCCAGGAGGACCATAAAGTAATACTCCTTTAGGTGGTTTAATACCCATGTTTTCAAAAGTTTCAGGTTCTCTTAGAGGTAATTCTACAACTTCTTTTAATTGGTTCTTTAACTCATCTAATCCACCAACATCATTCCAAGTAATATTAGGAACTTCAACAAAGAACTCTCTCATCACACTAGGGTTAACGAATTTTAAAGCTTCAAGAAAATCCTCTTTTTCAATCTTAAGTTTTTCTAAAACTTCTTTAGGTAATTCTTCATCTTCTATATTCTCAATATCTGGAACTACTTTTCTAAGACGAACCATAGCAGCTTCTTTTGCTAAGGCTGCTAAATCAGCACCAACAAAACCATGTGTGAGTTCAGAAACATCTCTCAATAAATAACTAACACCCTCTTTTTTTAGTTTATTAGTTAAATTTTTATTTATTATTTCAAGATCAATTAAAGTTTCAATAAGTTTTTTTATCTTTTCAGATAAGTCTTCTCCATATTTTTCACTAAATTCTTTTTTTGGTTCAATTGACTTAAAAAGATCTTTATCTTCAGAAATGTTTTTTATTTTAGAGATTAACTTTGAACTAGACATACTTTCAAAATCATCTTTAATTTCATCAATTCTTTTAATCATACTTTTTAATGATTGTTTTTTATTTTTTAATTGGCTTTCAATATCATTACTTTCTTTTTCTCCTTCTATTTGTTCTAATTTACTTTCAATTTTCTGAAGATTCTTTTTTATCATTTCTTTCTTCTTTTTTAACTGTTTATTTATTTCACTAGTTAAAACTTCTTTTTTTACATCTCCTTCAATAGGCATGTTTCTAGTGTGAATCTTTAATATATCTTCTCTATCAGATTTATCTGGTACAGCAATTTCAATTTCTCTATCAAAACGACCAGGTCTTCTTAAAGCATCATCAATAACATTTGGTAAATTTGTTGCTGCAATAACTACAACTTTACCTCTTGTCTTTAAACCATCCATCAAAGAAAGTAATTGTGCAACAACTCTTTTTTCAACTTCACCACGAGATTCATCTCTCTTTGTAGCAATAGCATCAATTTCATCAATAAAAATAATACTTGGTGCATCTTTTTCTGCATCCTCAAATTTCTTTCTTAAATTAGCTTCGCTTTGACCATAATATTTACTCATAATCTCAGGCCCATTAATTAAGATAAAGTTTGCATTTGTTTCATTTGCTACTGCTTTAGCAAGTAAAGTCTTACCTGAACCCGGAGGTCCATGTAATAAAATTCCTTTAGGTGGCTCAACACCTAATCTTTCAAATACTTCTGGATGTTTTAAAGGTAATTCAATCATTTCACGAATAAGGTGGATTTGATTTTTTAACCCACCAACGTCTTCATAAGTGACGCCTAATTGTCTTTCTTCTTCAACTTCTGCCTTAGGATCATAAACAACTTCTGTATTTTGAGTTATAATTACATTTTCATTTGGGTTAGTTTTTGTAATAATAAATTTAAACTCTGCAAAACCAAATAAGATAGAATCTTCTAAAGGGGATAAACCTTCAAAAAAGTCAGAATTAATCATAGTGCTTCTTCTACGTCTTGCGCCACCTAAAGTTACAAGATCACCTTTTCTCATTGCTCTTCCAAGTAATCCTCTTTTAAAAACTTCTGGAGACATCCTAACAACAATATCATCTCTTGTTGGTCCTAAAACAACTTTTTTTGCTTCAATAACTTTTGCTTTTCTTACTTTAACAAAATTTCCAATAGTCGCTTTAGCATTACGTCTTGTAATTCCATCCATACGAACAATATTAAGACCAATATCACCAGGATAAGCTCTGTCAACGATTGCAAGAGTTTTTCTTTCTCCTTCAATCTCAACAACATCACCAGGACGTACACCAATTTTTTCTAAGTAGCTAGAATCAATCTTTACAATTCCTTTATTTACATCTTCTTGAAGCGCTTCACTTACTTTAAGATTAATTTCCTTTGACATATTAACACCCAAACATAATCATTAAATAGAATCTAAGTAATAGGTAGAAGACTTTATTTAAAAATTTTTGTAAATAAAAGTAAAACAACTTTATTTATAAAATAAATGAAAGATATTTGATAAAGAATTAAATAAAATATATAATATTTCTTTAAATATAATCCTTAAATTTTTAATAGAAAAGATATTTCAAAGATATAATGAAACAAATAAAATTTGATGGGTTCTATGCAATAATATTTTTAATTATACTATTGTCTATCATAGGATTCTTAATATATATTGGAATTAGAATTTTAATATATTTTATGCCAGTAATATTAATTGCTATAGCTTTAATTATTCTTTATTATGTTTTTTATGATTTTATTGAATCAATTAAAGAAAAGATTAAAACCAAAAATAAAAAAAGAAAAGATGATGAAGTAATAGATGTAGATTATGAGATTGAAAGGTGAATAAAATGTGGATGGATCAAGCTTTATATCTAAAAGATAATTATAAAAAAGAATTTGAAACGAAAGTTAAGTCAGTAAATGATAAATTTGTTGTTTTAGAAAAAACTCTCTTTTATCCAAATTCAGGAGGTCAACCTCATGATACTGGAAAATTAATTGATGAGGAAGGTAATGAATATAATGTGGTTTATGCAGGAAAATTTAATGGAGATATTTCTCATGAAGTAGACAGTAAGGGATTAAAAGAAGGATCTAAAGTAAAAGGAGAAATTGATTGGGAAAGAAGATACAACTTTATGAGATATCACACAGCATCACATTTGATTAGTGGTCTAGTTTATAAACATGAAGATGCTATAATTACAGGAAATCAAATTAAAGATAAAAAAGATGAAGCAAGAGTTGATTTTAATATTGAAAATTTTAACAGAGAATTTTTTGAAATGATAGAAAAAAAAGCAAATGAATTAATCAAAGAGGGTAGAAAAGTAAATAAAAAATTAATTTCAATTGAAGAAGCAAAAAAAATCCCTAACTTAGTAAAAATTGCTAAAGGATTACCTGAAAACATCAAAGAAATGAGAGTAGTAGAAGTAGAAAATTTAGATATCCAGCCATGTGGAGGATGTCATTTAGATAATATTTCAGAAATTGGTGAGATTGATATATTCAAACTAAAAAATAAAGGAAGTGACAATAGAAGAGTTTATTTTAAATTAAAAAAATAATATAATACAAAAAAAAGAGGATTTTGATTCTATTTTCTTTAGGTTTTTATTTTCTATACTCTTTAGCTTTTTATTCTCTACAATCTTTAGGAGAGAATAGATAATAATTAACCTTTAACTACAACTAATGGAGAGAATCTTGCATATTTCTTTGATAAACCAATTTCATCATTTACTTTAATTACTTCATCAATATCTTTGTATGCATCAGGTGCTTCTTCTAATAATCCTGATTTAGATGATGTTTTAACAATAATTCCCTTTCTATCTAAATCACTTTTTACAGATTTATAATTCAATTCTCTTTTAGCTCCACTTCTTGACTTCAATCTTCCAGCACCATGAGCTGAACTTTTAAAACTAATCTGAGAATTATTTGCAACCAATAAATAAGATGAAGTACCCATTGATCCCGGAATAATTACAGGTTGCCCAATATGTTTGTAATCATCACACAACTCTTCTTCATGAGCAGGATAAGCACGAGTTGCACCTTTTCTATGAACAATTAACTTCTTTTTAAAGTTTCCAAAATCATGTGTTTCGACTTTAGCAATATTATGAGAAACATCATAAATATACTCCATAGATTCCTTTTCTACATTAAAAAAATCAACAAATAAATCTCTAACTTTTTCAACCATTAAATACCTATTTACCCAAGCAAAATTAGCAGCAGCCTTCATAGAAGAATAGTACTTTTGACCTAACTCTGAATTAAATTTAACATAAATTAAATTTTTATTAGGAACATTAATATGAGAAAATTTCTTTTCTAATTTTTCCAGATAATCTTTTGCAATTTGATGACCAAAACCTCTAGACCCTGAATGTACCATAAACACAATTTGACCTTTTTTTAAGCCAAACTCTTTTATTTCTTGATAAACATTTTCAACTTTTTGAATTTCAACAAAATGATTTCCTGACCCTAATGTCCCTAAGGAAGTAATACCTCTTTTATAGGCTTTATTACTAATCCCATCAATTGTTGTTTTCATAGAACCATGGCTTTCAACACGAGAATAATCTTCTTTTTTAGCAACAGATTTTAAACCTTCTTTAATTACTTTTTCAAAATAAGCTTTACTTCTTTTATCAGTCTTAACACCAAGGCCTGATGGGATAGAATTATATAACTTATTAGAAAGTGAATTTAATTTATCTTTAATATCATCATAAAATAAATTTGTTTTAATAAGAGAAACACCACAATTAATATCAAAACCAACACCACCAGGTAAAATAATACCTTCTTCATAGTCAAAAGCAGCAACACCCCCAATTGGAAAACCATAACCTTGATGTCCATCAGGCATTATTGAAATATGGCTAAACACAGAAGGCAACTTTGCCATATCGATACCTTGTTGAATAGCCTTGTCCTTTTTCATATCATCAAGAATCTTTTTATTAGCAAAAATACGTAAAGGAACATTCATAGATTTATTTTTAATCTCATAAATATTTTTTTGAAACTCTTTAATTTTCATAGATATCACATCAATTTTGTTTTCAAATATATATAATAACATTATTATAAAACTATTTTCATAAAAATAGTAATTTACATCTCAAATAGAAAAATCCAGTAATCGTAATTAGTCTACGTTTTATCTTCTTCGAAGTTAGTCCATCAAAATCATCTAAGGGAAAAGTAATTATATGAATGAAATAAAAAGAAATAGAATTTAATATAAACTACTGTGCCATACGAAGTATGGTACCATCCTTACCAATTTTGATAAAGATTGAGGGCAAATCATCTAAGAAAAAAAGAAATAGGAGTTTATAG
>CAZXZL010000034.1:0-10121 GCA_964645415.1 uncultured Methanosarcinales archaeon
TTATAATACCTTATTTTTAAAGTTAAAAGTACCTATATAAAACTTATTTACTATTATAAAGTTAAATCAAATATTTCTTTTTATTTCTATTAGTATCTTTGTTTTTAGATGATTTTGCCCTACACACTGCACTTAAACGAATACACAAAATTTAGCATTTTTCATAGAAAAGGTTACGAAAACATAAGAAATCTATATTTTAAATGTTTAAAAAAAGAAAATTAATTTAAAAGAAAAAAGAAAAAAAAAAGATGTATTAAAATACATCTACATCATCATTGGAGATCCGCCAGGCATTCCACCTGCAGGCATTCCTCCAGAATTTCCACCAGAGCTGTCTTCATCATCTTCATCTTCAACTACCATTGCTTCTGTTGTTAAAATCATTCCAGCAATACTAGATGAATTTTGAAGTGCACTTCTGGTTACTTTTACTGGATCAATTACTCCTGCTTTAATTAAATCTTCATACTTTAAGTTTCTAGCATTAAATCCATAATTTTCATCGCTAGAACTTAAAATATTATTAATTACAACAGCTCCTTCTTCACCAGCATTTTCTGAGATTAATCTTACTGGAGATTTTAAAGCTTTTTTAACTATTTCAACTCCAATGATTTCATCTCTATCTTCTAAATCATCTTTTAAATCATCTAGTTTCTCTGAAGCTTTAAGTAAGCTTACACCACCACCTAAGATAACTCCTTCTTCAACAGCTGCTTTTGTTGCATTAAGTGCATCATCAATTCTGTATTTCTTCTCTTTAAGTTCAGTTTCTGTTGCAGCTCCAACATGAATCACAGCTACTCCACCAGATAACTTACCAATTCTTTTTCTGATACTTTCTTTTTCAAAGTCCATATCTTCTTTTTCAATTTGAGATTGTAAAATACTTACTCTTTTTTCAATCTCTTCTTTTTCACCTTTTCCACCAATGATAATAGTCTCTTCTTGATCTGTTTTAACTTTTTCAGCACTTCCAAGTTCATTCATGGTAATGTTTTCTAGTTTCATTCCTTTTTCTTCACTAACTACAACACCACCAGTTAAAGTTGCAATATCTTCTAACATTTGTTTACTCTCGTCTCCAAATCCAGGAGATTTAATTGCACAGACCTTTAAAGAACCTCTTAAAACATTTAATACCATAGTTGCTAAAGCTTGGTCATCATAGTCTTCAGCAATAATTAAAAGTGGTTTATTCATCTGAGCAACTTTCTCTAAGATTGGGACAACAGTTTTTACAGATTCAATTTTCTTATCATAAATTAAAACTAAAGCATCATCTAATTCAGAAACCATATCTTCTTGATCTGTTGCCATATAAGGAGATACAAAACCTTCATCAAGTTGCATTCCTTCAACAACCTCAAGATTAGTTTCCATTGATTTTGCTTCTTCAACAGTAATTACTCCATCATGTCCGACTTTTTCCATTGCTTCAGCAATTAATTCACCAACTTCTTCATCATTGTTAGCTGAGATAGTTCCTACTTGAGAAATTTTATCTCTTGTTTTTACAGGAATAGCTTTTGATCTTAATTCTTTTACAACTTCTTTACTCGCTTTACTAATTCCTCTTTTTAAACCTAAAGGATTAGCTCCTGCTGCAACATTCTTAACACCTTCTGAAATCATTGCTTGTGCTAATACAGTTGCTGTAGTAGTTCCATCTCCAGCATTGTCTTGTGTCTTTTCAGAAACTTCTTTAATTAACTGTGCACCAGCATCTTCAAATTTATTTTTTAATTCAATTTCTTTTGCAATAGTTACTCCATCATTAACAATTGTTGGAGAACCACTACTTTTTCCTAAAGCAACATTTCTTCCTTTAGGACCTAATGTTACTTTTACAACATTAGCTAATTTGTCAACACCAGATAATATTTTTTTTCTTGCTTTTTCATCATAAATAATTTCTTTAGCTGTCATAATACCACCTCATTTATTCATACTTTGCAACAATATTTTCAAAATCAACAATAACATACTTCTCATCACCGATTTCAATCTCTTCATTAGAGTATCCACTATAAACAACTTTATCACCTTCATCTAAAGGCAAATCGTTACCATCTTCATCTTTACCTACTCTAATTACTTCAGCGATTTTTTTATCTTCTCTTGCATCATCTGGGATATAAATTCCCCCTTTTGTTTTCTTTTCTTCTTTTTCCGGTCTTAAAATTACCCTTTCACCAATTGGAACAAGTTTCATAGAAATCACCTTTTGTTTACTTTAAATCAACAATAATAGAAATGGTAAATTATATTAAAATTTTTTGGTTTTTTAGTGAACAATTAAAATTATATTTTTTTAATAGAATATTTAAGACATGATTAAAATGTTCATTAAAGTGTTTAGAGTCTAAATGTAAATAAAAGAGTAAAATAAATTTATCAGGTAATATCAATATATCTTGTTGTAAAAAAATATCAGTTAATCTCCTTTGACGATTATAATTTTTTAATTTAGTAAATTTTTCATCATGAATAATTTTACCAGAAAAAATAGGATTTAAGTGATATGTCATTTTGAAAATATTTCCATGGAATTTGTTTATTATTTGGTTTATATTTTTATCATATTTAATTGGGTTTAATAATTCATGAGATGAATATAAAAATAAATCCGGGAAAAAACTTCCTATGAAGTTTTTATGATCTAAATTACTATTAAGATTAATATAAGAATGATCGATTAAAATAGAAAGTACATTTAATAAATCATTTTTTGATTCAAATAAATTAAAATACTCCTCCAAAAAATTTTGTAAAAAATAATCATAAAAAAATTTCTTTTTGTCAATATTTAAGTTTGATGATATACTGAGTTTTTCATATATGAAAAAAATTTCTTTTAAATTAGAAATAATAGTATCAGGTTTGTTTTTAATTAAATAACTATTACTTTTAGTTTCTATAATAGTTTCATTATCAGTTCTTGATATTTTATAATTATTAATTTTAAAACCAGAGCTATAATTATTAATTTTAAATAATGTATTAGGTGATAAATTAAAGTCTATTATTTTTTTTATTAAAAAATGTTTTAGTTTAATTAAATGAGAAGAATTACCAAATCTCTTAAAATTATCAGACATTCTATAAAAAAAATCAGAAGATTCGTCAAAGTAAGAAGAAATTAATTTGATATCATCATTAGGATCATCTTCTATATTTCCATTCATACAGAAATCAATAATTTTTTCAATTTGTGATTTAGTTATTTTACCTAAATCTAAATTATCATCACCATTTTTTTTTATTTTTTTATTTTTTAAATATAGAAGATAAAAAATTGAATTATTACTATTACTTTTATTATCAAAAGAAGATAAATTAGAGTTATTCTTAAAAAAAGAAGGTAGTTTTTCTTTTTTTAAAAAAAATCTAATAGAAAGAAATGAAAGTAAAATATTCTCTCTTTCAAAAAAATGAAAACATTCACGAAAGTTTGAAACTAAATTTTTGAAGAAAGGTAAAAATTGCTTTAAGAAATTAAATATTAATTGAATTATATTTTCTGAATTAATCTTAATATCTATATCATAATAAAATCTTAAATGTTTAATCATTAATTCAAGTTCTTTTAAACTCAAATTAGATTTGAAAAAAATATTATCTTTTCTATCAAAAACTTTTTTGTATAAAGAAATTAAATCAAGATGAATGGAATTACCTATTTGATGAGATTTTTCATTAAATTTCAATTTATTTTTACTTTTTATAATATTTTTATTAAAATAGTTGAGTTTTTTAAAGAATAATTCATCTAATGTGATAACAAATTTCTGATTTGATATCTTCTTAAAAAAAGAGGTTATAAGTTTTTCTTTATTTTCAAAGTAATTATAATTAACTTCATCAATATCACCAAAATAATCTGATATTTTATCAATTGATGTAGATTTATTATATAAGGAAAAACAACTTACATTTTTCTCATTTGAAACTAATATTAATTTTTCAGAAAATATTTTAACAAAAATAAAATCATTAGAAACAGTTTTAAACTCATCAAAGTTGCTTTTAATTTCATCTAATTCAAAATAACTATCAACAGGATCTTTTTCAATAAATACACTAATATTAGAGAAAGGAGAAATTTTATTTTCCAAAAAATATCTTTGATTTAAAGAGAGATAAGGATACTCTAAATTAAATTTAGAGTTAGAAAGTAATTTTTTATAAGTCTCTTTACTGTTCAAGTAACATTTATAATATAAGTTTTCATTTTTAGAAAGATTATCTTTTAAAAGTATCTTTTCTACTCTATGGATATTTTCAGAGTATTTTGAAAATAAATCTTTAATTTGAGATTTGTCTATAATTATAAATGGTCTAAAATAATCTTTTATAATAAATTGCTCATTACGTCCTTTAAATTTCATAAAACAGATAGGTAAATCTTCAGTATCCTTAATATCAAGGTCAATTATTTGACCAATTCTTTTCATAAATTTAACCTCTTTTAATCTCATTAAATTCCTTTAAATATTGTTTATAAAAGTTTGTAATTTAAAAGTAAAAAATAAGAATACAGATTATTATTGTTATGAAAAATATTTAATTTACTTAACAAAATCTTTATAAAACTTTCTTGACACCATATTATATATTAAAATAATAAAATATGGGGTATAATAATGACAGAATTAAAAGTATTTAAGGAGTTATCAGGAGTAGGTCCTGCATCAATTGAAAAGTTAGAAGAATCTGATTATACAACACTTGCTTCAATTGCTGTAGCAAGTAAAAGTGAACTAGTAGATACAACTGGATTACCAAGTTCACTTGCAACTAAAATAATTAATTTTGCAAGAGAAAAAGCAAATATGAATTTTGTTACTGGTTCAGAATTGATGGAGAAAAAAGAGCATGTAGAAGAAATAAAAATAGGTTCTGATTCAATAAATGATATATTAGGAGGAGGTTTCCAAACAGGATCAATTTATGAAGCTTTTGGTGAATTTGGTTCTGGAAAAACACAGATTGCTCATGAATTAGTAGTTTGTTCTCAAAAATTATCAGAAGATGCAAAAGTAGTTTATATTGATACTGAAAGTACTTTTAGACCAAATAGAGTTGAAAGTATCGCTAAAGAAAAAGGATTTGATCCAAGTAAAGTATTAGACAATACATTTGTTGCAAGGTCATATAATACTGACCATCAAATGTTACTTGCAGATAAAGTAAATGATATGATTACAAAAGATAATGAAAATGTAAAATTAGTAGTGGTTGATTCACTAACTGGTCATTTTAGAGCAGAGTTTATCGGAAGAGGAGCACTTGCAGAAAGACAACAAAAATTAAATAAACATATGCATACATTACTAAAACTTGCAACCAACCATAATATTTGTGTATTTGTAACAAACCAAGTTATGTCTGATCCAGGACAGTTTTTTGGTGATCCAACAAAAGCTATTGGAGGTCATATTGTAGCTCATGCAAGTACATATAGAATGTATATTAGAAAAGCAAAAAAATCATCAAGAGTTGCAAAATTAGTTGACTCACCAGATATGCCTGAAGGAGAAGCAAGGTTCTTTATTGTAGAAGGTGGATTAACAGATAAAGCCTAATTTTTTTTTATTTCATTTATTTCTAATTAAAAAAAGACATTCTAATTTACTTTAACTCATTTCTAAGTAATTATATTGATTGATTAATTGATTACTATTGATTTATTAAAGAATTATAATGGGTCCACCCGGATTTGAACCGGGGATATTCGCCTTGTAAGGGCGACGTCATAACCACTAGACCATGGACCCCTAAAATTATAACAATTATGAAAATTGAAAAGAGTATAAAAAAGTTTCTATTTTTATAATAAAAAAGAAATAAAAAAATTAAAATGGAATATATCCTCCAATTATTCCTTCAAGGAAAAGATCCCATATATAATAAGAAGCAAACATTAATATTCCAATTATAAAAACATGAATCCATTTCTCTCCAACTTTACCAGCAATAGTTGCAGCACTATGAATTTTAATCATTAAAATAACTGAAACTGCAGCTTGAAGACCAATTATTGTCATAAAACTTTCAGCAAAACCTATTAATTCTAAAACAAAAGGTACATTCATGTTAATAAAAACACCTGCAAAAGCAAAAGGCATAGCATGCCAAGCATGTTTTATCCAAGCTCTTCCTACATCATCCTCATGAACAAAATGCATTTCAATTAAAGCAATTACAATTCCAAAAACTACTGCTGGACCAATTAATAATTCCATTATTTAACACCTATAATAAAATTCATTTTCAAATATAAATATTTTTCTAACTTGAATTTTTATTTATTGATTTAACTTTTTTTAATTTCTTATTTTTTGTTTCTTTTGTTTTCTCTTTTGTAACTATATTATAATATGGTATAAATAATAAATAGCTAAATAATATATTTATGGTAAATATTTGAAAAATACTATGAGAGAAAATAAAACTAAAAAATATCAAAATAAAGTGAATTAAATTTAAAATTAATGGAAAATAAATCGATTTAAAGTTACCCATAAGTAAAGGCATAAAAATAATTGGTAAAAATGCAAATCCAATTAATAAAGGATTTGAATTTGTTGCAAAATAAAAAAAGATAGGTACAAGATAAATAAAATATTTCAAATAGTCAAAATATATTTTTTTCATATTCAATTTAGTAACTTTATTTATTGCATCTTCAACTATATCATGATTATGACCAACATCACGTAAGTTTTCTTTTATCTTTGAAATGGATACATTGTGATCCATATTATCTTTAACATAACTAGCTAATTCATCTACTGATTCAAAGAATAAATCTTTGTCCATCTCAGAATCATCTTCATCAAAATCAATTCTTGAATAATTTCCAACTACTAAATTTACAGCATTATTTATAATCTTTTCAGTATGACCAACATCTCTAAGTGATTTTTTTATCTCTTCTAAAGAATGACCTTTTTTAAGTTCATCTTGAATAAAATTTACAAGAATCCTTTCAATATAATCCTTCTCTATAGCCATATATTTACCAAAATAACTTTTTTATAAATGTATTAGAAAAAAAGCTAAAAAATCAACCAAATTAAAATAATTTCAATTAAGATATATAAAAATAAAAATAAGAAAATCGGATAATAACTATGGATAAATTCTTCAAACATATTATGTTTTGTGTCAGTTCTAAATTTTGTTTGTGTTGTTATATTTTTATATCTTTCATTTAAGTAACCTAAACCTTTAAACATAGAATGAAAGAATAAATAGATTGAAATAGATATCATGATAGCATATGAAAAATATCCATAGTTAAATTCAAAAGAAGATAAAAGTAACGATTCTCTAATTATCATAAATAAGAAAATAATTATAGGAATTAAAGAAATAGAATAAATTAGTCTTCTATATTTTTTTAACTCATCATATTCTTCAGCAATAGATAACGAAATAATATAACCAAAAATAAGCGATAAAAAGAATAATAAAAACGAAGCAAAATATCTAGTCACAAATACCAGGGAAAAAACTGAATCTAATGCCATTATGTATATAAACCAATTAAATGCTTAATAAATATTTCTTTAATTCAGTAAATACTTTTTCCTTAGATGCTGGTAAAAATTTGATTGTTCCAGCTTTTTCATGACCTCCACCTTCAACTAAACTTTCAGGAACATTATTTTTTAATATTTTGATAAACTCATGAAGTTTAAAATTAGAATCATCACTAGCACGAAAGATGATCATATCATCACTTTTACCAATGGTAATAACATTATTATTTTCTTTTGTTATCCTATCTTTTAGTACTCCAACAATATGACCCGACTTAGGATAACCTCTATGAGATACTTCATTAATTTTTACTTTAAATAGATTAGAATTACCTAATTCTTCTTTTTCAACAAAATTAATTGCAGCATCACAAGCATTTTTTACTTTCTTTTCAATGCTAGGATAAATTAAATTAATCATTTCTTTTTGTTTTTCATAATCGTTTCCTAAAAGATCATCGATCATATATCTAGATTCAATAAACCTTAAATGATAAGCTTGAAAGTCTATAACAGAAACATATTTTTGTAAAAAATCCATATCAAAGTCATTTTTTGAATTTAATAAATTTAAATATTTATCAAACTCTTTACAACTTGATCTATCACCAATCCCAGAAAGAACTGGAAGTAAAGGATTATTACAACCAGGATTAATAAATCTAGAAATTTCAAATGAAAGCATTCCTGCTGTAATATTACTACTTGCATTTACTTTATGTGGATTAACATGAACTTTTGAAATTTTATTAGTAATCTCAAAATCTCCTGGGTGATGATCAATAACAATAAAATCAACATCATAAATACTTAATAATTCTAAAGAAAGTTTATTTTCAATACTAGATCCTAAATCAGTAAGAATTATAAGTGGTTTCTTTTCATTGAAACGCTCAGAATTTTTTAATAACCTTGATAAATCACGTAATGAATCAGTGTAATCATAATAAGGTGATTTTGAAGGTGATCTTTCATAATATTTCCAAACATCATTAGAACCATGTTGTTCTTCAATTAAAGGAAGAATTGACCTTTCTAAAGAAACTCCTGCACAATAACCGTCACAGTCATTATGATGTTTTATAATTATAGGTCTTGATGAGAAAATAGCTTTTTTTATTTGATAAGCTGTCTTTTTAAAAACTTTATTTAGTTTGTTATAATTTTCTGTCTCAATTAATGTATCATCAATAGTTATTTTGGATTTTTCTTTTAGTATTTTTTCAAGTTTATTTTCAAATGATTCTGGATTAATTTTTTTAATATTTTCAATTGAAGCTTCAAGTTCATCATTATATGATTTGATTGATAAACTTACTTTAATTACATCTTCACAATCAATTTCAGGATAAGCTCTTTCTCCAGGACCAACAAATGCTTTTGCTGTTAAAATACCTGATCCATCATTTAACTTAAATAGTGTAGGTCCAGAAGTTTGTATAACCTTATCTATTTTAGCAATATATTCAAATTCCTCTCCTAAAAAGTCTAAACTAAGATTAGAAAAATTAGGTTTTTGATTAGTACTCATTTTAGAATTAAAAAAATAGAAAAAATTACTTTTTCCAAGAATATGATCTCATCTTTTTTGATTTACCATATCCACAAGAACTACAGATTTTTTTTCTGATATGATAACTCTTATTACCACATCTTCTACATTTAACATGTGTTTTTTTACCTGATTTTTTACCAAAAGACGCTGATCCTTTCATATTAATCTACCTCATAAATTTTTTTACTCAGGAGAAATCATAACAATTGTATCTCCTCTAAGAAACATAGTTCCAATCTTTCTTGATTTTTCGCCATCAACCCATTCCTCTGCATCAGAAAGAACTGTATTGATATGAATATCAAATGCTTCTAAGTTTCCAATCATTTGTTTCCCATTTTTAAGTTCAACAATAACTCTACTTCCTCTTGCTTCATTTAACGTATCTAAAGGTCTTGGTGCATCCATAATTATCCCTCATAAATTTTATTCAACATTAATGAAGTCTTGTTGTTATTTATAAATCTTACTATTAAATACGTTATATCTCAGTTATATAATGAAATGGACATGTTATAATAAAGTAAATACAAAAAAGCAGACATACAAATAATTAAAAATATAGAAATAATCAAAAAGGAATATAATACTTAGAGGAATTTTATACAGGATAAAAACAAATAAAAACAAAAAATCTGCTGATTTTTTTCATGGAAGTAAAACCTAATTAAAAAAATGAAAGTAGTATAAAATTCCGACAAACACCAAAAAGATGAAAAGCGAATACACACTCTTTAGCTAAAACAGAGACTATTTTTCGTAGAAGAAAAAATTTTCTATTTTTCTTTAGAATAAAGCGTAGATAAAAATAAAACTTATTTTAACAAAGTAGAAATAAATAGAATACCATAGGAACCCCGTGCCATACGAAGTATGGTACCATCCTTATCAAATTACTAAAATCAAAGATTTATAGAACTTATTAAATTACAAATTTAAAAGTGTGATAAAATTTGAAATCAAATCATCTAAAAACAAAGAAATAAGAGTTTATAAAAACAAAACAAAAAGAA
>CAZXZL010000035.1:0-10045 GCA_964645415.1 uncultured Methanosarcinales archaeon
AAGTTTATGCTAAAGAAGTGTGTATTCGTGGATTGTCTTTCAGAGTGTGTATTCGTTTTTCCTCTAATTAAAATAAAAGAAAGTTTACAGAAATAAGATAAAAATATTTTAGAAACTTCAGTGCCATACATCGTATGGTACATGTTTTTACCAATTTTTTCCTAAAAAATTGTTTTAAATTACTAAAGAAAATCTTTATTAAATCTGATTTATTCTATAATAATATGAAGTATTCAGAAGATATGAAGAAATATTTTGACAAAATAGAATCTGATGTTAAGTCAGAATATGATTTTGCTATGAAAGCAAGAAAAAAAGGATATGATCCTGAAGAACAAGTTTCTATTAAATTAGCAAAAAATATGGTAGAGAGAGTTGAAGGTCTCATTTCTTCTGAAATTCCACAAATAATTGGTTCTGGTATGATTGATAGAATTAATGAACTTGAAAAAGAGTATGGAAGACTTGATTGGAGAGTTTCATTAAAAATTGCAGAGGAAGTTGCTAAGGAAAAATTTTGTGAGTTTGAAGATTTAAAATCAGCAATAGAAGCTGGAATTAGAGTTGGTTTTGCTTATCATACATTAGGTATTGTTGCAGCACCACTTGAAGGATTTGTAGGTATTAATATTAAAGATAGAAATGATGAAGGACAATATCTTGAAATGAATTATGCTGGTCCTGTAAGAGGTGCTGGTGGAACTGCTGCATCTTTTTCTGTTATGCTTGGAGATTATGTAAGAAAAAAATTAGGATTAAAAAAATATGATCCAACTGAAAGAGAAGTTAATAGATATGTAACAGAATTATTTGATTATGATGATAGAATTACTTCTTTACAATATAGACCAGAAAGTGAGGAAGCTAAGTTCTTTTATTCAAACTTACCTGTAGAAATAAGTGGTGACTTTAATAAATCTGTTGAAGTTAGTAATTATAAAGATCTTAAAAGAGTTGAAAGTAATGGTATTAGAAGTGGTATGTGCCTTGTATTTTCTATGCTTTGTTTAAAATCAAAGAAACTATGGCGTAGAATTGATGATTGGGGTAGAGATTTTGATATGGAAAATTGGTTATTTTTAGAAGAATTTCTAAAACTTCAAAAAAAATTACATGCAACTGATTCTAATAAAAAATCAAAGAAAAAATCTGATGATCAAAAAGAAATAAAAATTGATAATAAATTTGAAAATATTTATGAAATAAAAAATAATATTTACTTAAATGATAATCCTCATAAAGAACTAGATTTCAAAGATAAATCTGATGAAAAAGAATTCTATTGTGGTAAAATACCAACCCCTGATACAACTTTTATTACTGATTTAGTTGCAGGACGTCCAATTTATTCACATCCTGGAAGAATAGGTGGATTTAGGTTAAGATATGGTAGATCACGAACATCAGGGTTTTCTTCTGCATCAATTCATCCTGCTTATCAGGTTTTATCTGATGATTCTATTGCGATTGGAACTCAGTTAAAAGTAGAAAGACCTGGAAAGGCTGCAGGAATAACTTCTGTATCTACAGTTGAACCACCAACTGTTTTATTAGAAGATGGTGATGTAGTTAAAGTTAGAACTTATGAGGAAGCTAAAAAAATAAAAAACAAAGTAAAAAAGATATTATTTTTAGGTGACATGTTACTTAATTATGGAGATTTTTTTGAAAATGGTCAACCTTTAGTTCCTTCTGGTTATTGTGAAGAACAATACGCATTAGAATTAGAAAAAAAATTAATAGAAAAATTCAATATTAAAGAAGATGTTTCTGAAAAAAAATATTATCAAAGAAGAGAAATTTATGAAGATAAAAAAGATAAAATTTCTAAATTAATAGAAAGTAAGTTAAATGATAAAAAAGAAGAATTAACTAAATATAAAGACTCATTTAAATCATTTAATGAATCCTTTGAATCTACTTTTAATGATATTAATAAAAAATCAGATGAATTATCTAATTTAATCATTGATTTGATTATAGAACCAACAAAGACAAAAATTAATTTTTATAATAGCTTTTTAATCTCATTTATTTTTAATTTACCAATGTTTTCAGAATTTATTAATTACTGGTCCGCAATAACTTCTGATGGTGTAGAAAAATTATTTAATTATTTTAATAGTAAAGCTACAATAAAAAAAGATTTAGATAAAATAATAATTCCTTATGATGAAAAAATAAAAGAAATCCTTGAAAAAATAGGTTTAGAACATAAAAAACAATTTGAAGAAAAAATAATTATTTCAAAAGAAAATGCATATTCTATTTACTTTCAATTAGGTTTATTTAATGATTTAAAACTTCCTAATGTTAAAAGAAGTACAGGTATTGGAACAATTAATTTAATTTCTTTATTTACTATTAGAGATAAATGTGGAACTTTTGTTGGAGCTAGGATGGGAAGACCTGAAAAAGCGAAAATGAGAAAATTAAAAGGTTCTCCTCATTCATTATTTCCTGTTGGAGAAGAAGGAGGAAGAATGAGATCAATGAATGCGGCTTATGAAGAAAAGAAAGCACATGTAAATATGGCTTTATATAAATGTGAAGATTGTGATAAAACAGTTTCTCTTAGTAGATGTCCTTATTGTAATAAAAAAACAAAGAAATTGTATAACTGTTCTCAATGTGGAATTATTGATGAAGAATGTGATCACGAACCAAAAAGATATTCAAGAAGAGATGTTCCTATTAAAGAAATTATGGATAAATTGAAATTTAAACATAATACAAGAATACCTGATTTAGTAAAAGGTGTTAGAGGTACTTCTAATAAAGATCATATTGCAGAACATCCTGTTAAAGGTTTTTTAAGATCATCTTATAATTTATGTGTAAATAAAGACGGAACAATAAGATATGATATGAGTGAATTACCAGTAACTCATTTTAAACCTAAAGAAATTGGCACTTCAATTGAAAAATTAAAAGAATTAGGTTATAAAAAAGATATATATGGAAATGAAATTAAAGATGAAGAACAAATTCTTGAATTAAAACCACAAGACCTTTTAATACCTTCTTTAGATAACTCTTTTATTAAATCAGCAAAAAAAGTATTTTTCAACATTGCTAATTTTTTAGATTCTTTACTTGAAAATCTTTATGAAATGGAACCTTATTATAATTTAGAAGAACCAAAAGATTTAGTCGGTCATTATGTTTTAGCTTTAGCACCACACACTTCAGCAGCAAGTGTTGCAAGAATAATTGGATTTACAGAAACACAAGGTTTTTTTGCTCATCCAATGATGCATGCTGGTTTACGTAGAGATTGTGATGGTGATGAAGGAGCAATTTTATTATTAATGGATGCTTTCTTGAATTTTTCACAAAAATATCTTCCTGATAGACGTGGGGCAAGAACAATGGATGCTCCTTTAGTATTAACTTCTATCTTAGATCCTTCTGAAGTAGATGAAATGTTTTTTAATTTAGATCCTGTTGATAGGTATCCTATAGGTTTTTATAAAAAAGCATTTGATGGAGTTCATTCCGCTGAAGTTGACATGATTGAAATAATGGAAAAAAGATTAGGAACTCCTAAACAATATGAAGATCTTTATTTTACTCATGATACTGATGATTTAAATGCTGGTGTAAGTGTTTCTTCTTATAAAACACTTCCTGACATGGCTAAAAAATTAAAAATGCAATTAGGAATAGGTGTAAAAAATAGAGCTGTAGATAGTGAAGATGTAGCAAAATTAACTATTGAAAAGCATTTTATAAGAGATATTAAAGGTAATTTAAGAAAATTTAGTATGCAAGAGTTTAGATGTGGTAGTTGTAATAAGAAATTTAGAAGAGTTCCATTAAATGGTAATGGAAAATGTGATGTTTGTGGTGGCAATATAATTTATACAATTTCTGAAGGAAGTGTAATTAAATATTTAGATTATTCTCTTGACATGGTTAATGAATATCCAGTACCTGAGTATTTAAAACAAACAATTAACTTACTGAATTCGAGAATAGAATCAGTTTTTGGTAAAGAAGAAGAAATGCAATCTTCATTAAGTAGTTTTTCTAAATAGTAAAAATATTCGTATTTAGCTAAAGAGTATGTCTTCGTTTATTTTCTAAAGAAATAGTAGGGCAAAATCATCTAAGAGAACTCTTGTCGACTTTTTATAAAAAAGTCTCCTAAATAATATTAATTTATGTAAAAAATATTTATGATAAGTAACTTTTTTATCCTTTTAGATTTCTTTTTTAAATATTATTAAATATCTATTCGAAACTTTTTTATATATTCGAAGTTAAACTTTGATGTGTATAGAAAATGCCAGATCTTTTACAGTTATCAGGATTTAAAGATTTAGAAAAGGACCAAATGATTGTTCTTAAGAAAGTTGTTGGGAACTATATTTCAAACTTCTCTGGTTATGGAGATGTTGAAACACTATCCTTACATTTAAAAAAAATAAGTGAAACTGAAGCATCAGCTATTTATCAAATTAAATCTAATCTTGAGTTTGATGATAAAAAATATAATTCTTCATCAGAGAATAGAAATTTATTTGTATGTATTGATGATGTTATGAAAAAATTAGAAACACAAATCAAATCTGATCAATAAAAATGTCTAGTAAATCTGATTCTAAGGGTTCAAAAGTAGGTTTAAGTATGCTTTTTGATGGTATAAAGAAAGTAGATTCTTTTGTAGGAGATAATTTTTCTAAACCATTACTTTATGGTTTTATCTTAATTGCAGTTGCTTTTTTCTTTTCTATGAATGTAAGACTTGAATCTGCAAGATTAAATGTTGCAGAAGATTGGGCAGAAGATACAATGTATAACCAAATGATGGGACAAGTAGAGATGCAATTAGCTCAAGATCCTGAATTTAGTGCTTTACCTCCTGAAATGCAACAACAAAGAATAGAATCAGAATTAATGAATATGGTTGATGATATGGGTGATCAATTTAATGAACAAGTTGAAATGCAGGCCGATATGATTAGACAACATTTTCAAAATGAACATGGTACAACTTATCTTTTAGGTATTGATCCATATCACTTTTTAAGAAGAACTGAAAATTTTTATAATCACGGAAGCATTGGTGATGAAGTTATAAATGGAACAGATTATGATATTTACATGCATGGTGGTGTAGGTAGTGAAAGAAGTAAATATGGAGATTTACTTGAACCAATAGGTGCTTTATTTCATAGAATTAATCTTTTTTTCAATGCAGATGCAGATATTATGCATAGTGTATCATTAGTTCCTCCTGTTATATTTTCTTTATCTGTCATTTTTGCTTTTTTTATTATTTTTATGTTTACAAAATCTTATTTAGCTTCTTTTTTTACTTCATTGTTTTTAGGTATTACTCCAGGAATTGTACATGCTACAAGTGCTGGTTTTTTTGATACTGGTTTTTTTGAAATTTTCTTTCCTATGCTAACTTTATTTTTAGTTTTAAAGATGTTTAGAGAAAAAAATACTTATAAAAAATTAGGTTGGGTAATTGTCACATCATTTAGTTTTTTATTATTTAGAATAGCATGGGAATGGTGGTATACTTTTGTTATTTTTCAAGGAGTTTTAGCAATATATGTTGCTTATTTAATATTAGAATACATTCTTCTAACAAAAAAAGATGTTAAATTAATTCATGATAAAAAAATTATAAAAAAGAACTTTAAAAATACAATTTTAACTATCTTTTTCTTTTTTACATTTACTTTTTTAATTATTGGAACTTATGATAATAATTATTCTTTACTTGATTTTACTGGTTTAGATAGAGTTTTAGATAGGGTTGAGATTTCAGATCCAACTAGAGGAGGTAGGTTATGGCCAAATGTTTATACAACTGTTGCAGAATTAAATCCAGGTAATATTGGTCAAGCAATTGATTCTTTAGGTGGAGAAATATTTTTTGGTTTATCATTATTTGGTATTTTGGCTCTGTTTTTTGATGCTTTTAAAAACAAAGATTCATCAAAACTTATTGTAGGATTATTTTTATCAAGTCTTGTTGCTGGTGGAATATATACATTACTTGAAGGAACTAGATTTATTAGATTATTATTACCTTATCTTGTGTTAAGTTTAGGCTTTGCTTTTTATTATATTAAGGAACTTTTAACTCATTTTGTAAATGAATATAATCCTGAATGGTTTAATAAAAACCATAAAAAATTAGCTGTTTATTTACCTATGATTATATTTTTATTTTTAGCTGTAATTCCTATGCACTCAGAAGCTATGGTTCAAGCAAGACAAAATGTACCTCAGATGAGTGATGGTTGGTATAATTCTTTAGAATACATAAGAGATAATACAGATGAAAATGCTATTTTAATGTCTTGGTGGGATTTTGGTCATTGGTTTAAAGGAGTAGCAAGACGTGCTGTTGTTTTTGATGGAGCAAGTCAAAATTCACCAGTTGCACATTGGGTTGGAAGAGCTTTATTATCTGATCATAATGAATCTTATGGGATTAATAGAATGCTTGCTTGTGGTACAAGAAATAGTGCATTTGATACTTTATATGATGAATTAGATGAAGACTTTTTTGAAGCAATGGATGTTCTTGAAAATTTAATTATGATGAATAAGAGTGAAGCAAGAAGTTATTTAGAAGATAATTTTAGTTCTGAATTCACTGAAAAAATGCTTGATGAGACTCATTGTAAAGATAGAGAAATGTATGTTATTGCAAGTGAAGATATGATTGGTAAATCTGGTGTATGGGGTCATTTTGGTTCTTGGAATTTTACTAGATCACATATTTGGAATTCATATAATTCAAATAGAAGAAATATTGATTCATTTATTCAAAGTGTAACTTCAGTTACTGATATTGATGATCAAGAAGCTGTTGATATTTATAATGAACTTTCAATGATGACTAATGATCAAGCTCAAGAATGGATTTCTCCTTGGCCTAGTTTTATGGGTCCAGAATCATCTTGTCAGAAATCAGGAAACATGCTTCAATGTCAAGAAGGGCTTGAAATAAATTTAGAAAATAAATCAGAATCGATAATATCTGTTCAAGGTGGAGTTATGCAACCACATTCAATATTTTATTATGATTATGACAAAGAAGAGTTTAATGAAGTTATTATTGATGAAGACAGTGATTTTTCTGTTTCATTAATTAATGATAGTGATTCTTATAGTGCTGTAATTGGTAATAAAGAAGTTATTGGTGGTCTTTTTGATAAACTATTCTTTCATTCTCACTTAGAAGAGATTGGAAACTATGAATTGTTTAATGAAGATAGAAGTATTGTTGGAGGAAGAATCTATTATTGGAAGGTGACTTGGAATTAACATGAATCTTCATTTTTTAGATCGGATTCAATCAAAGCTAAATGAATTTGATTTCTTTTGGACAATTAATGTAGAAAAATCTCAAAATATAGGTATTACTTCATATAATGATGAAGTAGAAAAAATAAAATATTCTAATAATATGGGTCTAAGTGTTTCTTTGAATGACTTTAAAAGAAAGAAATTCTTTGTTGAAACAATTAATGATTCATTTGATGTGAAAAAATTTATACAAAAATTAGATAGTTCTGCAAAAAAATTAGATTCTATTGATATTAATAGTTTAAATATAAATGATAATATTGTTAATGATTCTTTTAAAACAGATTATAAAATTAATCCAAAAGATATTGATTTTGAAGAAAAAAAGGATTTATGTTTAAACACATCATCAAATATTGATAATTATAATTCAAGATTTAGTTATATTGAAAAGATTGGTAAAAAGAAAATAATTAACTCATTTGGCTCTAATGTTGACTTTAATCAAAACAGAATGTTAATTAATCTATCTTTAAAAAAGAGAGATAACAATAATGAGATTCAAAATTACTCTGCAAGAAGAGCATATCAATGTGGATATGAAATTGTGAATTCTGTTGACCAAATGATTGATGAAGCAAAAAATGGTATTAATGATCTTTTAGTTGCTGATTCAATTAATGGTGGAAAGTATAATGTTGTTTTAGATGGTGAATTAAATGGTGTTTTTATGCATGAAGCATTAGGTCATGCAAGTGAGGCTGATTTGGTTCTTTCTGGAGATTCTTGTTTATCTAATTCTTTAGGTAAAAAGATAGCTCCTGATCATATAACACTTCATGAAAATCCAACACCAAAATCATTGTGGGGTTCTTATCAAGCCGATGATGATGGTTTTTCAGTTTCTGATAATAAAATAATTGATAATGGAGTTATGAATACTTTTATTTCAAATCTTGACTCAAAAAAGAGATTAAAAAGAGATCATAATATTTCTACTAAGCTAACTGGAAATTCAAGAAGAGAAAGTTTTGGTTATCCTACTCAAGTAAGGATGTCAAATACTTATCTTGAAAAAGGAGATTATTCTAAAGAAGAGTTATTAGAAGAGATAAAAAACGGTTTTTATCTTAAAGGTAGCTCAGGAGGTCAAGTAGATACATCAAAAGGTACTTTTCAATTTTCAACTGATTATGGTTATTTAGTTGAAAATGGAGAAATTAAAAAACCAGTAAAAAATATCTCTTTTGGAGGTAGAACTCTTGATGTTTTAAATAGTATTGAAAAAATATCTAATAAATATGAGAATGGAATGGCTGGTTTTTGTGGAAAAGGAGGTCAAAGTGTACCTACTGGTGGAAATAATCCTTCAGTATTTGTAAAAAACATGTTGATTGGATAATGGAATTGAATAAATCTTTATTGGATGATGTAAAAAAATATGTTGATTATATTTCTGATTTTGGTGAAGGAGAGATTTGTTTATCCTCTGGTATTCAAAGAAAAAGTGAAGTTGTAAGAAATGAATTAAATCAAGATATTGAAAAAGAAATATTAGGTTATTCAATTAGACTGTTTATTGATGGAAAAGAAGGAACTTTTAGTTTAAAAAAATTAAATAAAAATGTATTAGATAAAATAATAAAAATTACTAAAAGTAATTCTAAAAAAGAATATTTTAATGGTCTTCCAGAGAATAATATTACTAAACCAAAAAAATTATCCTCTTCAAAGTTAAAAAAGTTTACATTTGATAAAATTAATACAATTCAAGAAGATATTTTGTCTGAAATTGGAAATGAAGTTAATTATAATTCAAAGATTAGTTATGATGAAAATATTGTTTATTTTTTAAACACTAATGGTGTTGAATTTAAAGAAAAAGATTACTCTATTAGTGGTTCTTTTTCTTCAGTTTATAATGATTCAGGTTATTCTGATTATATTAGTACTTGTAAGAATATTGAATATCGTGACTTTAAACAGAAAGCATTAAATTCAAAAAAATTAGCAATTAAGTTTTATGAAGCAGATAAACTAAAAGAAAAACCTAAAAGTGTTACTTTACTCCCTGATTGTTTTTCTTCTATGATTAATTACTCTTATTCTTCTAATCTTAGTGCGAAAAATATTGAAAAAAACAGAAGTATTTATGATAATTTTAAAACAAAAGCTATTGATAATAATATATCTATAATTGATGATCCTTTTATATTTGGTTCTGAAAGTAGTTCTAATTATGATTTAGAAGGTGTTAATTGTAAAAAAAGTAAGATTGTTGATCAAGGTAATTTAGTTAATCCTATTACTGATTATAATACAGCTTTAGAAAACGATTTAGATTATTTTGGTAATTATTTTTCTGGTGTTTCGTTTAGAAATGTTATTTTTGAACATGAAAACATGCTTAAAGAAAGTGAATATGAAAAAGGAGATTTATTAATTGATAATGTTATTGGTGCTCATACTTCAAATAGTTCTACTACTGAATTTTCTGTGAATGTTCATAGTGCTTTTTATTTTGATGGTAGTGATTTTATTCCTGTGAATAATTTTATGATATCTGGAAAAATGAAAGATATGTTAGATAAATCATGTGGAGTAGTTAGATATAAAAAACCGTTAAAAAGTCTTTATATTAATGCATTAAAGTCTAATTGTAATGTAACTTTGAATTAATATTTGATAAATGGAGTATTATTCTCAATCTGTATCACACAATCTTTATCAAAGTTTTTAATCTGTGATTAAATAACCCTTAAAA
>CAZXZL010000036.1:0-9690 GCA_964645415.1 uncultured Methanosarcinales archaeon
TCTGTAAACTAGATGCAGTTGTTACTAAAACACCTGCAGCAATTGCAGCAACTAAGATCATTGCTATAAAAATAATCAACGTTCCAATACCCATATCTGCTTTTTTATCAAACATATTCACACCCTATTATGTTATTGAAAATAGAGTATTTAAACTTTTATATAGTAGAATATAAAGAAAAGAGTAAACATAATTACAAAAAGAAATAGAAAAGAAAAAAAAAGAAAAATTAAAGTGTTTATGGATACATAAAGACTTTTTCATTAGTCATAATCTGTGGAGTTACTGTATCTAAATCAGTAGGATTTCCAACTTTTAAAACTAATCTAACATTAACTTCTTCATCTTCACCAATTTCTCTTGGAGTATTAAAACAAACTCTTGCTACATCTCCTCTCTCCAAATAACCTTCATTTTCTCCACCAATTAAATACTCTACAAAATATCCATCACTATCTTCTATTACAGTAGAATTACATACATCAACTGTCTCTTCATAAGACATAGATTTAGATTCATCATCTAGATTATTTGTGACTAATGTCTCTTCAAATTGAATTTGATCAGAACCAGGAGCTAATTTAACATCCAAATAAAGTTCATCAATAAGACCATCATTACCATCTTCACCATATAAAGAAAGTGGTAAAACACGTGTACTTACTTGTGTTCGAGAACGAGAACCAGTAAGTAAAGCTCGATTCTGTAAACTAGATGCAGTTGTTACTAAAACACCTGCAGCAATTGCAGCAACTAAAATCATTGCTATAAAAATAATTAGAGTACCAATACCCATGTCAGCTTTTTTATTTTCTTGAAAAAATACCATTAATTAATTCACCTCATTATTATAATAGTATATATATTTGTATATTATTTATAAATGTTTCTATAAATATGTAAAAAAAAGAAATAGAAAAGAAAAAAAAGAAAAAATTAAAGTGTTTATGGATACATAAAGACTTTTTCATTAGTCATAATCTGTGGAGTTACTGTATCTAAATCAGTAGGATTTCCAACTTTTAAAACTAATCTAACATTAACTTCTTCATCTTCACCAATTTCTCTTGGAGTATTAAAACAAACTCTTGCTACATCTCCTCTCTCCAAATAACCTTCATTTTCTCCACCAATTAAATACTCTACAAAATATCCATCACTATCTTCTATTACAGTAGAATTACATACATCAACTGTCTCTTCATAAGACATAGATTTAGATTCATCATCTAGATTATTTGTGACTAATGTCTCTTCAAATTGAATTTGATCAGAACCAGGAGCTAATTTAACATCCAAATAAAGTTCATCAATAAGACCATCATTACCATCTTCACCATATAAAGAAAGTGGTAAAACACGTGTACTTACTTGTGTTCGAGAACGAGAACCAGTAAGTAAAGCTCGATTCTGTAAACTAGATGCAGTTGTTACTAAAACACCTGCAGCAATTGCAGCAACTAAAATCATTGCTATAAAAATAATTAGAGTACCAATACCCATGTCAGCTTTTTTATTTTCTTGAAAAAATATCATTATTATCACCTTTTAAGTAAATTAGTATATAATTCAATATATTGATATATAAATATTTCTCAAAAATCATGGAAATATTGCAAAAAATAAAAAACAAAATATATTAAGAAGTATTTTTTGATACTAATAAGGTGTAACATATGACTGAAAATCAAAAAGATCTTAAAAAAATAAGCAAAAAACTTATTGAAGAAAATGAAAAAATTAAAGCATCATTTTTATTAGAAAAAGAAGAAAATAAAGAAGATTTTGAATTAAGTGAAGAAAAAGAAAATGTTGGATTTATCATTGATGATTTAAAACTTTTTGAAATGAAAAAAGATAGAAAAACAGAAAAGAAAGATTTTGAAAAAGAGAAAAAAGAAGTTATTGGAACTTTTGATAAATTAAAAGAAGAAGAAAAAGAAATTAATCCTATTCCTATTCCATTATCAAAAGTTTGGGAAGATTGTTATGATGGAAAATATGAATTAGTAAAAGTAATAACTGAAAGTGAAATTATTTATGATAAAGGTATAATCTCATCTCTTAAAGTTGTTCAACAGCACAAAAATAAGGTAATTAATAAGTTTAAAAGATATGTTGTATCTTATGTATTAGCAGGTTCACTTGTTAGAGGTGAAGCAACTAAAGATTCTGATGTTGATGTTTTTGTAGTAGTAGATGATACTGATGTAAAAAGAATGTCAAGAACAGAGTTAAAAGAAAAGTTAAGAGCGATCATAATCAAAATGGGTTATGAGACAACAAAAGAGCTTAATGTTGAAAATAACTTAAATATTCAAGTTTACATATTAACAGATTTCTGGGAGTCATTAAAAGATGCTAATCCAGTTATTTATACATTTATTAGAGATGGAGTCCCATTATACGATAAAGGTACATTTATGCCTTGGAAGAAACTCCTTAAAAAAGGAATGATACAACCATCAATTGAAGCAATTAATAAGATGTTTGTATCAGGTGAAAAGATTATGGGTAAAGTAGAAGATAAAATAAAAGATATTGTTATTGAAGATTTATTTTATGCAATGCTTACTCCAAGTCAATCAGCATTAATGTTATATGGACTTCCACCAAGTGTTCCAAAAGAAACTCCTAAATTAATGAGAAAAGTTTTTACTAAAGAAGATGACTTATTAGAAGAGAAATATGTTAAGATGTTAGAAAAAATAGTAAAAATAAGAAAAGACATAGAACATGGTAAAAAAGATGAAATTACTGGAAAAGAACTAGATAAATTAAAAAAAGACTCTAAAGATTATTTAGAAAGACTAAATGAACTTGTTGATGAAATTGAAGTAAAAAGAGAAAAAGAACAAATCACAGAAATTTATGATGAATCAATTCATCAAATTAGAAGTTTATTAAAAGAATATGATGTAGAAAATATCAATGAGGATAAGATAATTGATACAGTAAAAGAAAGATTAATTAAAAATGGAAAAGCAGCAAATTCTTTACAAAGAGATTTAAAAAAGATCATAAAAGGTTATAAAGATTTTAAATCAGATAACTTAAAAAAATCTCAATTAAAAGAGATAAAGAAATCTCATAGAAATTTTGAAAGAGAAATTGAAAGGATTAGAGATACAGAAAGAATTGCTAAAGAGCAAGGAAGAATTAGAATCTTTTTAAAAGATGAAGATAAAAAAGGAGAGTTATATATGATTAAAGGAGGAATATTACTTGTTCCTGACATTGAAGAAAGAAATAAAGTTAAAATTTATAAGAGTAAAAAAGAGAAATGGGAAGAAAAGGAATTCAAAGAGGATGAAATGGAATATTTCATAATTGAGAACATAAGAGAAGAACCTTTTGAAATTGAAGAAATTCAAAAAGTTAAAGAAGAGATTGGAGAATTCAAAATCAAATAATCTCTTTTTCTTTTTTATTTTTTTAATCTAGACTTACAATAATTCTAAATATGCATTTTTAATAAAGTATCAAAATTATGTTAAATAAATCATCTACGTTTAATCTTCTTCGAAAATTTAATTCGTTTCTTTTCTAAAGAGATTGTAGGGCAAAATCATCTAAAGAAAAAAAGAAGTTTATAAAAAAAGAAGCAAAAAGAAATAGAATTTAATAGAATCTAAAGTGCTATACGAAGTATAGTACCATCCTTGCCAACTTACTAAACTAAAGTTTAGAACTGTTAAATTAGAAATTTAAAAGTGTGATAAAAGCTGTGATAAAGATTGAGAGAAAATCATCTAAAGAAAAAAAGAAGATTATAAAAAAACAATGACATATAAAATATGCAATGATTTAGTATCAGATTTGTAAATAATTCAATAATTTAATTAATAAAAATATTAAGTAGATTTAATTTAAATTTACATGGCAAGATATAAAATTAGTTCTAAAAGAGAGTTAAAGAATCCAACAAAAAATCAAAAAAGAGGAAAAAGACTTGAAGATATTATTGAGTCATTATTAAAAAGAACTAAATTTAGAGTAAAAAGGAATAGAATCCTTAAATATAAAAAAACTTACTCTGAAATTGATTTTATTTATGGATTAATTAGAAAAAAATATGTTGAATGTAAGGAATATAAAAACAGAAGTGTTCCATTAAGAGATATAAGTAAATTTTATGGTGTTTTATCAATGATGGGAATAAAAGGGAAAAAAGGAGAATTTTATACAAATTCAAAGTATACAAAAAGAGCAAAATATTTTGCAGAAGAACATAAATTAAAAATATACAATGGAAGAGACTTAGAGAAGTTATTAAAAAAGAAAAAATTAAAAAAAGAAATAAAAAAATTAAAGAAGTTAGGTTTACCTTAAAGCAAGATCAATATCTTCTGGCATTACTGTACTTCTATCGTAATGTGAAGTATATCTAATTGCATCTTTTGCAACATCTCTTGCTAGAGCTTCAATGTGGTCTCTAAGTTCTTCTTTAGCTCCTTTAGAAACTCTTTCAGCACCTGCTTCTCTTAAAATTCTTTCAAAAATAGCTCTTGGAAAATCATGTTTCATAAAAATCACCTCCTCACAGCTAATTTTACATCATCAGCTTTAACAGTTTTTCTGTCTCCATATCTTGCTATATCAACAGCTTTTTCTGCATATTCTAATGCAATGTCATATAATGCATCAGAAAAAGTTTTTGCTGCATCAGAACTAACTCTCTTTGCACCCGCATTTTTTAAAACACGAGATACTTGTGCCAAGGGGAACTCATTTTTTCTTGCCATATAATATCACCCATTACCTATACCTAAATAATCATTTAAATTTTTTTCGATAAAAAAAGAGTAAGTAAAAGACTACAATAAAAAACAAAGATAAATAAAAGATAATATATTAACTAAAAGGAATAAGAGTATTAAATTTAAATTAAATAGAAATAATATAAAATTCATTAAAAAAAGAGACAAATAATAAAGAGATAAGTTATAAGTAATTCAAATTAAAAAATAGAATTAAATTGAAGGTAATAAAATATCGAAATAAATATAATTTATCTTTTTTTATAGGTTTCATGAAGTCAAAATATTTTAGTAAATTAAAAGAAAAAAAAGTAAAATGTGAATTATGTCCTCATATATGTATAATAAATGATCAAAAGTTGGGATTATGTAAAAATAGGAAAAATGAGGATGGTACTCTTAAGTCAAAAAGTTATGGTTACTTGTCTTCAATATCAATAGATCCAATAGAAAAAAAACCTCTCTTTCATTTTTATCCAAAATCAGAAACTCTTTCAATTGGTGGATATGGTTGTAATTTATTATGTGATTTTTGTCAAAACTGGCAAATATCAACATCAGAAGTAAAAAAAGATAATTTCTATAAACCAAAAGAAATTATAAATTTAGCAAAAAGTAAAAATACAAATATAATATCATATACATACAATGAACCTTTAATTAATTACGAATATGTTTATAAAACATCTAAAGCAGCAAAGAAAAATGATTTGAAAAATGTTATTGTTTCTAACGGTTTTATTAATAAAGAACCAATAAAAGAAATATCAAAATATATTGATGCAGCAAATATAGATTTAAAAGGAGATAATAATTTCTATAAAAATATTACTGGAGGATTAATAAAACCAGTAAAAGATACTATTAAGATACTAAAAAAGAATGATACTTGGATAGAAATAACATTTTTACTAATAGAAGGATTAAATGATAATATAAAATTCTTAGCTGAATTAAGAGACTTTATAGAAGAAATTGGAGATGAAACACCTTTACATATTACAAGATATTTTCCAAGATATAAGTTAAAAAATGATAAAACAACAGTTAATAGAATGTTAGAAGTAAAAAAGTATTTTGAAGAAAAATTGAAGTATGTTTATTTAGGTAATGTTAATTTAAAAAAATCACAGGATACATATTGTCCTAAGTGTAAAGAAATTGTTATAAAACGAGGTTATTACCAAACAGAAATAATTAATAATAATTGTATTTCAGAAATAGATGGTTTTTTTTGAAATAATTTCATTATTTAATAAAAAATACATTTTAATAAAAATTAATTTCTCTTTATATGACAAATAAACAAAAATGGATTTTTATTTTATTTATTATAATTAATTTCTTTATTTTATTAGAAACTATTTATCAGATAGATTTATACTTAATAGAAGAAATAAATTTTGATCCAGAAGGACCAGATTACAAATACGAAAACTTTTCTTTAAGTAGAGTTAGTACTCAAATCTATAATAATTCAAAACAAAAAAAAGACTTTATTAATTTAACAATTATCAATGATAATTCAAAAATAAAAAATGAAATAGAAAAAAAAGAAAGAGTTTGGTTTAAAAGACAAAATGGAACATATCTATTTAACTGGTTTTTAGTTGATTCAGGAGATAAACTTAAATTAAATTATAAAGAAATAATATATAAAAATAATAGATCTTACTTTTTAAAAGTAAATCAAAGTTATGAATATTTTGAGAGTGCAAGTAAATATGTTTACATTGATTATAAAAAAAATATTACTTTTAATAAACATAATACTACTATTATCAATAATAGTGATTTCATAAATAAAATAGATATAGAATTAGTAGAAATATTAGAAAATAAAACAGTTAATGAGAGTGATGATAAAAAAAACAAAAGTAATAAAGAAAAAAACATAAGTAATTGCATTAAGCTAGATTGGAACACTAATAAAATAAAGTACTCAGTAGCAGGAATTTACTTAGAAAATAAATGTAATCAAAATATAGAAGAAAAAATTAAAATTAATACTAAAAACGAGTTTACCAATAATACGAAACTACTAAATATTTCTTTAAATAAATCTGAAAGAAAATATTACCGAATAAAAAACATATACCGGCCAATCATTGTAAATATAAATATAATAAATAAAACATATGACAAGATTTATTTTCCTCAAGATAAAGAAAAAGAAAGAGAGATAAAAATAATTGAAAACTGGGAAAACTCAATATATAATATAGAAATAATTACAGAAAACAATAAAGAAAGAGAAATAAATTATAGAAGTTGGATAAAATGTGATAATCAAAGAGTAAGTAACTATAATGATTTTTCATGTTCTATATGTACTTTTGAAACAACTATAAAACCATATAATTACTTTTATGAAAATAGTTATAAGAATTGCTCAATTTTAATAAAAAATAGAGAAAAAGATGAGGTTATAAAAAATAAGACTTTAAAAGAGTTTGAAAAGTCAAAAGATGAAAAAGAAGATCTAAATAAAAACATTAAAATTGAAGAAAAATGGATTCAAAATAACTATTATTATGTTAACTTTGATTTTGAATTAAATAATAATAATAATCAAGAATTAGAATTAAGAGCTTGGATAAAATGTGATGACCAAAAATTAAGCAATTACTTTGATTTTTCATGTACTAAATGTGAATTTAAAGGAGTAATTTTTCCGTATTATAGATTTTATAATGAAGATTATAAATCATGTAAATTCATTATAGAAGAGGATGATGAAAAAATAAAAAAGAATAAATTAGAAAATACAGAAAAAGAAAGTAAAATGAAAGAAAATCATTATGAAATCGATTTTAATGAAGAATGGATTGAACAAAATTACAAACTACAAATAAATTTCGATTTAGAATTTAATACAAGAAAAGATGTAAGGGCTTATATTGAATGTCAAAATGAAAAATTGAGTAACTATTATGATTTTTCATGTACCAAATGTGAATTTAACACAAATATAGAACCATACATTAGATTTTATGATAATAATTTTGAATCATGTAATTTAATAATTTTAAAAGAAGGAAAAGAAATTAAAAGAATGATATTAACTGAAACAAATTTAAAATTATCTAAAAATAAGATTG
This sequence comes from uncultured Methanosarcinales archaeon, assembly GCA_964645415.1. Lineage (GTDB taxonomy): Archaea > Nanobdellota > Nanobdellia > Woesearchaeales > CAZXZL01 > CAZXZL01. Next base: position 7,863 of record CAZXZL010000036.1, read on the forward strand.
AATTAAAAAATAAAACAATTAGTAAAAGTAATGATGAAAAAAATGAAAATAATATAAATAATGAAAATAAAAAAAAGAAAAATAAAAGTAATTTAACTAATGAAAATATTTACATTATTGAAAGAGAACTAGAAATGAATAATAGTAATAACATAGATAATAATAATAATAATGAAAATTATATTACTAGTATAAATAATAAAGATAAGAAATATAAAAATAATTCAAGAATGTTAAATCAAGTATTATCAAATATTAATTATTTCTTCTTCTTTTTGAAATAATTTTTTTTAGTCTATCATTCTCTTCTTTTAATTTACTATTCTTTCTTTCATAACTAATTAATTTTTCAGAATAGGATTTTATTTCAAAATCTTGTGATTTGATTTTTGAGGAAATTTTTCTTATTTCTGAAAAATCCTTTTTTAAATTTTTTAATTCCTTTTTAAAATCATTTATCTCTTTTATAGTAGAATTTATTTCATCTTTGTTTTTATTTAACTCTTCTCTTATTTTCTCAAAATTTTTTCTATTCTCTTTTTTTATCTCATCAGATAATTTTTTAAGTTCATTATTTATTCCAGAACGTAAAGAAATGAAAATATTTTCTATTTTATTTTTTATTTGATTAAAATCATTTTCAAATTCAGATTTAAATTCATTTAAAGTCTCTTTAATTATATCATTTTCAATTCTATTAACTAAATTATCAATATAATTATTTAAACGGGAAATTTCTTTGTTGAAATCATCTGATTTTTCTTCAATAAAATCAAGTTTTTCTAATGATTCATTATGTATATCTTCAATTTTATTCCTATGTTTTTTATTGAATATCATAATAATTAGAAAAAAATACTTAATTAAAAAATTTAAGATTATTAATTAGTTTCTTTTAAATGTTCTAGATGCATTATTTTTTCTTTTAAAAACTTACTTGAATCTAATCCATGTTCTTTAATCATTGTTGAAAAATATTCTCCTCCTAAGAAATGAGGCATTATTACATAAGTAGCTCCTTTTTCATAGAGTTCTACAGCTTCATCAATATGATGTGATACGACAGAAATAATAACATCTTTATTCTGTTTTTTTGCTTGGTTAATTAAAAGAAGATTCGTATTAACATCAGGAATGGTTGAAATTACCATTTTTGACTTTTCAAAATTAATACTATTAAGTAATTCAATATCATTTGCATCTCCATATTTACAATCAATTCCTTCTGTTGCTAATTTTTTTATTACATTTGGATCATAATCAATAACTAAAAATTGCTTTTTAATATTTTTCAAAGTTTTTAATATATCAAAACCTGTTCTATTGTAACCAAATAAAATGATATCATGTTCATCTCCTTCATGATACTGATGTTCATCAATTTTCTTACCATCTTTTTCAAAGATACTCAAATACTTTGAAATCTTAGCATAAATTTTATCAGAATAAGTAATCATATAAGTAGAACCAGCTATAGTTAACACACCAACAAAAGTTACTAATGATAAAACATCATTTGAAACATGACCTACTCTCATACCCATTGTTATAAAAACTAATGAAAATTCACTAATTTGTGCTACTGTTAATCCACATTTAAAACCAGTTCTTTTCGTATAACCAAAAATTCCCATTAAAATCATTACTATTAAAGGGTTTCCAATTAGGATAAAAATTGAAAAAATAATTACTGGTAAAATAAAATTTGAAATATTTGCAAATTCCATACTTGAACCAAGCATTATAAAAAATAATACTAAAAAGAAATCTCGTAATGGTTTCATTTTAGATGCAATCTCATGGTGATATGGAATTACACTTAAAGACA
>CAZXZL010000037.1:0-9011 GCA_964645415.1 uncultured Methanosarcinales archaeon
TACAAACTTTTAAGGGTGTTTAATCGTAGATTAAAAACTTTGATAAAGATTGAAACAAAAAAAATGGAATTTAATAAAAACTTAAATATTGTGTAAAAAAAGATGGTAAAAAATGCGTCAGCCGGGATTTGAACCCGGGTCGACGGCTTGGAAGGCCGTAATCATACCACTAGACCACTGACGCAAAAATATAATTATCAGCTAGAAAATAGTAAATAATAAATGCTTAAAAATCTTTCGATAATTTAAATATTTCAAAAAGTATTTAACTAAAGAGAAAAATAGGGTATTAGATGGATAAAAATTATCAAATTGGAATTATTATTATGATTATTGCCAGTTTATTTGCTGCTGTTGGTCAATATTTTTTTCAGCTTGTTTCATTCCAAGAAGATTTTTTATATTTACTTTATTATTACTTATTTGGACTTATTTTATACGGGATGGGTTTTTTATGTATGATGATTGCTTATAGAAAACTTCCTCTTTCAATTGCTCACCCTTTAATTTCATTTGAGTATATTTTTGCACTCTTTATTTCATTCTTTCTACTAAACGAAATAATTACAGGTAGAAAGATAGTAGGTATTTTATTTATTATATCAGGAGCATATTTTCTGTCTCTTGATTTAAGGTCATAAAAATGATTTCATATAACTTAGCAATAGGACTTGCTGTTTTTGGTTCATTCTTAGGATCAATAGCTAGCTTGAATTTAAAAAAAGGTGTGGATTTTGAAAAATTTGAAATAATTGAATTAATTAATAAAAATTTATTCTTAAGTGTTTTTATTTATGGAATTGCTTCAATTATTAGTGTAATTGCATTAAGTGGAGCACCTTATATTGTAATTTTTCCAATCACAAGTACAACATGGATTTGGTCTTTAATTTTATCTCATATCTTCTTAAATGAAGAAATTAATAGATATAAAGTATTTGGGATATATTTAATAATTTTAGGAGTAATATTACTTATTTAAAAAGAACATAGAATAATTTATACTTTTAATTATTTAATAAACTTCTAAGAAATTCACATACCTTTTTTCCATGATATACTTTCTTTAATTTTAATTGCCCAACGGGAGTGTTAATTAAAACATCTCCTATTTCTCCAAATGTTTTTTTATAGGAGACACTATTTATATTTTCATAATACACTTTTTTTCCTTCAGGCATAAATACTAGTTTATCATTTTTAAAAAGATATTCTTTATTTTTTAATCTAAAAAAAGAAACAATTGGTTGAAGAAATGCAAGAAAAATAATTACAACAAACATAATTAATAGTTGATTTAAAGATAAATTAATATTTAAAATATTAAAAAGAATAAAAACACTAAAAAAAAAAATTAATGACACAAAAACAGATACAACTAACTCAAACTTCAAAAAAGTCTTTAAATTTGGTTTAGTTCTGTACCTGTTTTCAGACATTTTATACCTCAGTTATGTTGACCAAGCTCTTTTTCTTTTTCATAAATGTCAATTCTAGTTTTAACAACAGTATCTGGGTTCAATGAAATACTATCAATACCATTCTCTACTAAAAATTGTGCAAATTCTGGATAATCACTTGGAGCTTGTCCACAAATACCAACTTTTCTTCCATGACTTTCAGCTTTCTCTATTAAAGTTGAAACCATTTCTTTAACTGCACTATTTCTTTCATCATAAACATGACTCACTAGTTCAGAGTCTCTATCAACACCTAAAGTTAATTGAGTAAGGTCATTACTTCCAATTGAAAAACCATCAAACCTTTTAGAGAATTCATCTGCTAAAACAACATTAGATGGAATTTCAGCCATAACATAAACTTTTAATCCATTATGACCTCTTCTTAAATCATAATCTGCCATGATTTCAAGTACTTTATCAGCTTCTTTAATAGTACGACAGAAAGGAATCATTAATTTAAGATTGTCAAGACCCATATCTTGTCTAACTTTTTTGACAGCTTCACATTCTAATCCAAAAGATTCTCTAAAGTCATCACTATAATATCTACTAGCTCCTCTCCAACCAATCATTGGATTATCTTCTTCTGGTTCATAATTGTCTCCACCAATCAAATTAGCATATTCATTTGTCTTAAAATCAGAGAATCTCAAAATAACAGGTTTTGGATAAAATGCTGCCGAAAGCATTCCAATTCCTTCTGCAAGTTTATCAACATAAAATTGTCTTTTATCATCATAAGCAGAAGTAATCTCATCAATTTTCTTTTTTAATGATTCATCTTCAAGAGAATCATAATTTAAAAGTGCTTTTGGATGAATTTTAATATAAGAGTTAATAATAAACTCTTCTCTTGCTAATCCAACTCCATCATTTGGTAAAAATGAAAGTTTAAATGCTTGTTCAGGGTTAGCAATATTCATCATAATTTTAGTGTTTGTATCAGGTATTTTACCAAGATTAATTTTGTTTACATCATAATTTAAAATACCTTCATAAACTTTTCCAACTTCACCCTCTGCACAACTAACTGTTACATCTTTTCCAGATTCAAGTACATCTGTTGCATTTTCAGTACCTACAATACAAGGAATACCCATTTCTCTAGAAATAATTGCAGCATGACATGTTCTTCCTCCACGATTAGTCACAATTGCAGAAGCAATTTTCATAATAGGTTCCCAGTCTGGATCAGTCATATCAGTAACAAGTACTTGACCTTCTTCAAATTCATCAATTTGATCAACACTTTTAATTACATTGATTTCACCAGAACCAATTTTTTCACCAACAGCTGCTCCTTCAACTAAAACATTTCCTTCATCATTTAATTTATACTCTTCATAAACATTAAAGTCTTTTTGAGATTGAACTGTTTCAGGCCTAGCTTGAACAATAAATAATTCTCCAGTTTCGCCATCTTTAGCCCATTCCATATCCATAGGAGTATATTCTCCTCTTTTGTGACTATAATGTTCTTCAATTCTTTTTGCCCATTTAGCAAGTTGAATTACTTCATCATCATTAATAGAATAACTTTTTCTATCTTCGTAAGGGACTTTAACATTTTTTACCGGTTTTACACCCTTATTATAGATCATTTTAATTTCTTTACTTCCACATTTTCTATAGACAATAGGTCTTTTTCCTTCATCAAGTTTTGGTTTGAAAACATAGAATTCATCAGGATTAACAGCTCCTTGAACTACATTTTCTCCTAAACCATAAGCAGAAGTAATGAAAACAGAATCCTTAAAACCAGATTCGGTATCAATTGAAAACATAACACCACTTGATGCTTTATCACTTCTAATCATCTTTTGAACACCAACACTTAGTGCAATATCAAAGTGATTAAAACCTTTATCTTCTCTATAAGAAATTGCTCTATCAGTAAATAAAGAAGCAATACATTTTTTAACAGCTTCAAGTAAATGAGCAGGACCTTTAATATTTAAGTAAGTCTCTTGTTGACCTGCAAATGATGCATCAGGTAAATCTTCAGCAGTTGCAGAACTTCTAACAGCAACATCAGGATCTTTCCCATACTCTAATCCCATATTATGATAAGCTTTTTTAATAGAAACTTTAAGTTCATGAGGTAATTCTTTATCTAAAATAGCGTGTCTTACTTTCCAACCTTTATCTTTAAGGTCATCTAAATCATTAGTGTTTACACCAGTTAAAATATCTTTAATTTCACTTCTTAAACCAGTTTTATCTAAAAAATACCAGTATGCATATGAAGTAAGTGCAAAACCATTTGGAACATTAACTCCTTCTGAAGTTAAGTTTTGATACATCTCTCCTAAAGAAGCATTCTTTCCACCAACAAGGGCAACATCATCATTATCTATCTGATCAAACCATAAAATAAATTCTTTTTCTTTTTCCATAGAGCTCACCTAAGAATAATTGTATATTCAAAGATAAAATCAATATTGGAATATATAAATATTTGTTATTATTAATAAATAACATAGTTAAACCTTGTTTTTATTAATTAGATAATGTATGAATCTAAAATATTTTAGAATAAGTTAAAAAAATTATGTTTATATTCTTGAAAAATAATATACATATAAAGTGTTAATAATTTTTCAATAAATAATAATATTATATTCTCTCAACGTTATTTATTAAATGTTTAAAGTATTTTTTAGAATCAAATTCTGTTGATAGTTTTCTTGAAAAATAATTTTCAATATTTTTTAAATCTCTTCTTAATAATTCAATCCAATTAGGATTATTAATTTTTGTACTTTGTGAAAAATCAATTATATAAGGTTCATTATCCCAATTTAAAATATTAAAAGCAGATAAATCACCATGTACAATTTTTACCTCAAACAATAACTTTTCAATTTGTTTTTTGATTTTTTCAAGAAATTCTTTTGGATCATCAGGATTTTTATCTTTAAGCATTGGTGCTGGTCTATCATTCCCAATTAAACTCATTAAAATAATATGTTTTTTATGATAAATAGGGATAGGTGCATTAATGAATTTTTCATGAGATTTATTCATATTACTAAATTCTCTTTGTACCCAACTTAAAATAATTTGTCTACGATTTTTTTTAATATTTGTATACATAGGATCAGAAATCAAATAACTATACATTTCATTAAAATTACAAGATTGAAGCCGATAAATTTTCAAAATTCTAACATCTTCTCCTTTACGAGCAGTAAAAACATTTGCTTCTTTTCCAATTGAAACTGGACTTACAATCTCATCAATAATGTGAGAACTAAAGAGTTGATTAATTACTTTATTTGTATAATTATCAAATACATTATTGTAAATTTTATGTTTGTCTTTTGTCATAAAAAAATAAAGGAAGTTTTATTTAAATAGTTTCCTTTAAAAATATAAAAAAATAAGGTAACTAAGATTAATTATTTTATATCAAAATAATTCAATCTAATTTTTTTGAAAGATAAACACCATCATCATTGTATCCTAATTTTCGATAATATTCTTTCACACCTACTCCAGAAATAACTAATATTTTATTTAAACCCAGTTCTTTAGATATATCTTCAGCTTTTTTCATTAGTTTTTTTCCAAAACCTCTATGTTGAACATTTCCTGTTTCACCAATATTTGTTGTTTCTCCATAAACATGAAGTTCTCTAATTAGTGAACTTTTGTTTGTAATTTCTTTTCTTAAACTTCTTGATGGTATCCTTAGTCTTAAAAAACCTGCAATAGCATCTAATTTTTTATTTTCAATATGTAAAAAGTATTCTTTTCCAGAACTAGAGTTATATTTTTCAATTTTTAGCTCATAATTAGAATTATCATTAAGATATGATTTTAATTTCTCTTTTTGTTTTGAGCTAGATTTTCTCATTTTTCGTCTTAACACTCTACCGATTTCTCTATGACGGATTTCTTTAATTTTTATCTTCTCTTTTTCTATTTTTTGATTTACCATCTGTCTAAGATTGGATTTTTTAGGACCGTCTTCAATAATAGTTGTTGGAATATCTCTTTGAACTCTCATTATTCTTACCCAAAGAGGGACTTCTTTCATAAATTCAAAGATTAAATTTATTGTTTCATCAACAGAAAGAGGTTTATAATCTCCTTTAACATAAGAATCATATAATTTTGTTCCCTTAATTACTTGTGTTGGATAAATTTTAAGCATATCTGCCATAAAATCAGGATGATTTACTAGTTTTTTTAAATTTTTTAAGTCATTTTTTAAAGATTCTCTAGCACTATCTTTTTTAGGTAAACCTGGCATATAATGTAAGTTTATTTTAAAACCTAAATCTTTTAAATCTTTTATTGAATTAATTGTTGTTTTTAAATCATGTCCACGATTAATATATTTTAAAACATCATTATCAAGTGTTTGAACTCCAATTTCAACTTTAGTAGCACCATATGATTGAATTAAAAAACCATATTTTTTATCTCCATAATCAGGTCTTGTTTCTATATTTAAACCAATACATCTTACATTAGATGTTTCATTTTGTTTTTTAAAGAAAGATAGAGTTTCTGAGAAAATTTTTAAATCATTTTCAATTATAAATTGATTAACTAAAGAAATTATTTTACTTTTAATCTTCTTTATCTGATTTAAGTTATTAACAGAAGATATATTTTTTAATAATTCTAATATGTTTGTATTTGAAATAAATTGATCACATAGTTTTTTCAAATCTTTATTTGATATTGAATCTAAATCTAAATATTTTAATAAATAAAGTCGAGATTTAATTAGATTCGTTTTTTCATCAGAGATACCTTTTCTTGAAAATTCTTCATCTATCTCAAAAAAGTATTTAAAAAATTTAAAATCTAAGTCTTTAAGTGAACTTCCGAATATTTTTCCAAAATCATTCATTGCTTTATAACAATATTTAATGAAATTAGTTTGGTAATTCAAAGGATAAGATGGAAAAGTTCCACCCATTATAATTAAATCAACTTTAGAAAAAGAGGAGTTCATTAGTACATATTGTTGTAGTCTTGACATAACTTGAATATAAGATTCATAATCACAACGTTCTGCTCTCATACTAGCAGGTTCATTTCCAGTATAACTTTTTGGAACATCTCCAAATTCACTTTTTTCACCACCAGGACAATACATACATAAATTAGGACAATTTCTAGGTTCAGTCATTACTGCAACCACAGAAACACCAGATAACATTCTATTAGGTTTTGTAGAAAGGTAATCAATGACATCTGAATATTTCTCTCTATCTGATTTTTTTAAAATAGAAATCACTTGTATATTACTTGGTACTTTATTGATAGGATATTTTTTAGCTAATTTTGCTTTTTCTTTATAAACAGTATCTTGATTAATGTTAGACTTTTTTTCAAGTTTTTTTAATAATTCAATAGCATAATTATACATTTTAATTAAACGGTCTAATAGAACTTATAAACGCCGTGGGAGGGATTTGAACCCTCAAGCCCGAGTGAGCACCAGCTTTCCAGGCTGGCGGAATACCAGGTTATCCGACCACGGCATTAGTTAATAAAAAATTAATAACAATGGTTGAAAAAAGAATTACTTTTTAAACTTTTTCTATTTAAAGTAAATAAAAATAATATAAAAAAATAATAAAAAGAGTTATTATTTTATTTAATAATTAATCTCATATTCTTTTACTTCTTTTTCTCCATCTATTTCAAATTTTCTAATTATTTTTCCAACTCTTTTTGCTTCAATTCTTGCTTTAGCAAAATCTTCTACGTTATCTGGGATAATAATATCTTCAATTTGATATAGTTCTCTAACTTTAATTTCCTTTTTTATCTCTTTGTCAATATCAAAAAAGAATTCATCCATGACTTTATCAAAAGCTTTTTTTGGTAATTTTGATTTTACAAATTTCTCTTTAATTTTAGATATTTTTGGTGGTTTTTTATTGGATGTTTTAATATAAAATCCGTCTTCATCTTTTAATTGTAGAAGTAAAAATGCATCTTCAAATTCATCTACTAAGTCTTCGAGTTCTTTTTTAGATAATTCTCCTTCAATATTTTTTCTTGGAACCTTTCCTCTAGCTTTTTTTACTTCAAGTGGATAATTGTTTAATTGTTCAAGATCTAAGTTTTTTGATACAACAGAACCACCAACACTAATTTTTCCTTTTGAAAATTCAGTAAAAATTTTAATAGCATCATTAAGAAATAAAAAACCAGCATATAATTTAAGACCTGTTGACATAATTCTTAATTTGGTTTCAGCTTTTTCAAAACTTCCTTTTCCAAATCTTGCAAACCTAAGTTTTGTGACATCATCTTGTTTTCCTTTACAAATATTTTTAATGAATCCCATAATAAAACACCCTTCAATTGAAATTTAATTACTAGTAATATAATAATGTTATTATTTTAAGTTATTTTAGAAACCAATACCTCTTACTGGAACCATAGGTGGTGGAGATCCTATTCCAAAAAAGCCTTTAACCATACTTTTAACTTTTGCCATGTCCTCTTCAAAGTCTCCTGCCATGTTTCCAATTTGTTCCTTATAATATACTCTTTTCCAAAATCTGTCATAGATAAATTTTGTTAGAAAGTTTTTTTGCCACTGATCTTTAGCATCCATATAAAGTTTTGATTTAAGTTCAATTTCTATTTCACCAACATCAACATCATATACTTCTCCATCTTTTTCAATTTCTCCTTCTCCTAACTGAACACAATTAAAATTAAGTTCTATTTCATATTTAAAGAAGTCATTTATTCCTAAATGTCCATCAAAGCGCCACCAAATTTTAATATCTCTTTTTCCATTTTCACCAACATCCATAAAGTAATATTTTTCACCAAAATCTTCATCATCATCAGCATAACCTTTTTGAACAAAATAGTCATGTAATGCAACATAGAGTGATTCAAAAACAAAAGTATCCTTAAATTTTAACTTAAAACCAAGATCAGTTAACTCTTCCATGTAAAAATATTTCGTAACATAACTATTTAAAGTTTTTCTAAAATAAATCAAATAAAATTCAAATTATAATTATCATTGAAAATATTAAAAAAAGAAAAAAAAGACAAATACAACATATAATTAATTTAAGATTTAAGAGGAATTTTATACAAGATTAAAAACTTATAAAAATAAAAAATCTGCTGATTTTTTCACATAAGTAAAACCTAATAAAAAAAGAATAAAAAGAGTATAAAATTCCGACAAAACTCCAATAAGATGAAAAGCGAATACACATTCTTTAGCTAAACACGAATACTATTTTTCGTAGAAGAAAAAAATTCTATTTTTCTTTAGGATAAAACGTAGATAAAAATAAAACTTATTTTAACAAAGTAGAAATAAATAGAAAGTTATGGAAACTAACGTGCCATATGAAACATGGTAACCATCCTAACCAATTCATACGAAAAGCATAGCTTTTCTATACTCAAAAAAATTTACTTTTTTTTTGGTTTTAAAAGTTACACTTTTAATTATTCTAAAAACCTTGTTTTTAGTAATTGATAAAAATTGTGCTAAAGAGAAAATCTACGTTTAATCTTCTTCGAAATTAGTCCATCAAAATC
>CAZXZL010000038.1:0-8902 GCA_964645415.1 uncultured Methanosarcinales archaeon
TATAGCATCTGGCTCTTAACCAGAGGATTGCGGGTTCAAATCCCGTCAAGCCCATAATTTTAATATGGATATAAAAAAAATTATTCTTGTAATAAATGAACTTGCTGGAAGTAAAATAAGTAAAGTTTTTATCCCTTTCTTAGAATCTAGATTAAATTTAAACAAATATGAATTAAAAAAAGTTTATTACAAATCTGAAAAGACTTTACCTGAAAAAATTAATTTTCATTGTAGTGATGAAAATACCTTATTTGTGGTTTTTGGAGGAGATGGTACTTTAAATCTTGTTTTAAATGGAATAATGAATTCTAATTTTATTGATAATTCTTATATTCTTCCTTTACCTTTTGGTTCTACAAATTTATTTTGTAAAAAGTTAGGGATTAAATCTTACAAAAACGCATTTGAACTTATAAATAAAAAAAATTATGTTGAAGTTGATGTTTTAAAAGTTGAATATGGTGATGACTTTTCTAAGAGAAACTATTTCTTTTCATGGATGAGTACTGGTTTTGATGAGATTGTAGTAAAAGATATGTATGGTTTTGTAAAGTTAGTTATGGGTAAATTAGGGTATCTTCTTCATGGCTTAATAAATTTTCTTAAACATAGTTTTAATGATATTAAAATTAAATATAATGGAAATGACTTAATAGGTACTTATTTAATCGTTGGTCAAGTTAAATATTATGGATCAAGATTATTTAGACCTTTATTTAAATCATCTTTATTTGATAACAAAATTGATCTATTTTTAATTAAATCTAGAAAAAAATCACAGATTATTTATTCTTTAATTCTAATTATTTTTAGATCTTTATTCTCTTTAAAGTTTAATTCTAAATATGTTGAATATGTTAAATCAGATGAGTTTCTCATTTCTTCATCAAACAATAAGCTCTTTCAGATAGATGGTGATTTATGTGGTAAATTACCAGCAAAAGTATCTATGGATGATAAAAAAGTAAAAGTATTATCTCCTAAAAAATAATTTCTTTTTATCCTATTTTATAAACAATTTATTCTCTTTTTTTATTTTTAAATCAATTTTGTTAAATTCTTTTTCAGGGATTTCTATGAGTCTATTTGATTTAATTTTAGGTCTATATATTTTCCAAGGATTTAATGTCTTTATTTCTTTTATTGTATTATCTTTTAACCAGATACATCTTAAAGGGAATCTGACAAAAAAAGTATGTATTCCTATTATCTGATTTCTATTGAAGTTAAAAATGAGAATTTTATCTGATTTTTTTGTAAACATATAACCCAATGTTTTTTCAATAAAATTATTTCTATGAACTATTTTTAATTTAGTTTTTTTTTCTGTTTTTGTACTATTATTTTTATCAATGACTTTTATATTTCCCATATTACTTTATTTTTTTAATCTATAAAATTATTTTTATTTTAATTATTTTAAATTCCTAATACTTTATTTTTTATTTTATAAATTCTACACTTTTGTTATATTTACTCACTTTTTATTTTTTATGTGAATAATTCACTTTTTTCTCTCACATATACATTTAATTTAAATATTACTTTTTATTTTATAATAATAGTGTTTAAAAATGGATTTAAATCTTAAATTAAGTGATACTGATACTGATTCTGATGTACCGGATAAAATATGGGATTTGTTAATTGTTGGTGCTGGACCTGCAGGATTCTCTGCTTCAATTTATTCACTAAGATATGGTCTTGATACATTAATTATTGGTGAGGATGTTGGTGGTTTAATGACTGAGAATCCAGTGATTGAGAATTTTCCTGGTTTTGGTGAAGTTGATGGTGAAGATTTAGCTTTAGATTTTAAAAAACATAATAAAAGTTTAGGAGGTTATCTTGTTGAAAAAAGAGTTAAAACTATTAATAAATCAAATGATTTATTTATTGTTTCAACAGTTGATGGTGAAAAATATAAATCTAAAACATTAATTTATTCTGCTGGAACTAAAAGAAGGAAACTTAATGTTCCTGGTGAAGAAGAATTATTTGGAAAAGGTGTTACTTATTGTGCAACTTGTGATGCTCCTTTTACTAAAGATAAAATTGTTGCTGTCATTGGTGGAGGAGATTCTGGATTTATCTCTTCAATTCAGGTATCTGAATATGCTAAAAAAGTTTATCTAATTCATAGGAGAGATGAGTTTAGAGCTCGAAAATCTTTAATTAAAAAAGCAGAAGAAAAAGGAGTTAATTTCATAAAGTGTGCTGAAACGATTAGATTTAATGGTGAAAATAATTTAGAGTCTATTGATTATAAAGATATTAATACTGATGAAGAAAAATCATTAGAAATTAGTCATGTATTCATTGAAATTGGGCATATACCAACGACAAGTTTACTTAAAGAAAATTTTAATATTAAAGTTGATGATAGTGGTTATATAATGGTGAATGAAGATATGTCAACTAATATTGAAGGTTTATATGCTGCAGGAGATTGTACTAATGGAAGTAATAAAATGGCTCAAATAATTACAGCTTCTTCTGAAGGAGCTATTGCATCAGAATCTGTTTATAAATTACTTAAACATTAATATTAATTGAGGTGTTAAATATGGGAATTGTTGATGAAAATACAAAAAATCAAGTAAGTAAAAAACTAGAAAATTTAGATGGTGATGTAGAACTGATTCTTTTTGAGGGAGGAAATACACAATACATCGACCAGATTAAAGAAATTTTAGATCTTTTTGATAATTCAAGTGATAAAGTTTCAGTTGAAATCCATTCTGAAGGTAGTGATAAAGCTAAGGATTATGATGTAGATAATTTTCCTGTTATTTATGTTGAGGGTAAAAACAAAGGAGAGATCAAATTTTACGGTATCCCTGCAGGATATGAATTTGGTTCTTTTCTTGAATCAGTTATTATGGCATCAACTGGGGATTATCAGTTAAAGAAATCATCTGAGAATTTTTTAAATGATTTAGGGACTGATTTAAGATTGGATGTGTTTTTTACTCCTACTTGCCCACATTGTCCTAAAGCTGCAAATATAGCAATTAACTTTGCAATGGTCTCTTCTAAAGTTAGTTCAGGCATGGTTGAATCTGGAGAATTTCAAGATTGGGCAAAAAAACATAATGTTTCAGGAGTACCTCATACTGTAATAAATTCAGGAAAAGGCGATTTTGTTGGTGCTTATCCTGAAAATAGAGCTTTGGATGAGATTAAAAAAGTATTATAATTTTTTTTCTTTTTTCTTTTTATTTTAGAATTTATGGTGATTTTTTAACTTAATTATTACTTTTTTGTTATAGTTGTTTGTATTTCTTTATTATTTAATTTCTACTTATTATTCTTTTAATCTTTTACTTTTTTGTATCTAAAAACTGTTTTTTTCTCAAAAGGTGGTTCTTTTAGAAATGTTGATACCGATCTTGTTATTTGACTATCCCAGTTATTTAGAAGTGATTTAACTTCATCTACTGGTATTTTTGTTCTTGCTGAAATCTCTTCTACTGAATAAAATTCATCTTCATTTTTTCTCAAAAAATCTATAATTTCTTTTGTTTTATCTGTATCAATCCATATTCCTTGGCTTAATACTTTTTTAAAGACTTTCTTTAAATTTGGATTTTGTGTTACAAATAAAATATTTGATGTAATTATTTTTTGCTTATTACCTTTATAAGTTATCTTAGTTTTAACTATATCTTTACTTTCTAATTTTTTAACTGAATTTGATACTGTTGATATAGAATGTCCAACTTTCTCCTTTAATTCACTTAAGTTTAGTTTTTCATTTAGTGAAAGTTTTTTTAGAATCTTTCTATTTATCTTATTTTTCCAAGAATCAGCAATTTTCACCTTTTTATCTTCTTCTATTGATTCAGGCAAAAATGATTCTATTTCTTCTGTTTTTTTATTGTAATAGACACATATCTTAAACATAATAATCTTTATTTGTTTAAAATATATAAAGTTTTCACTTTTTCGGGAATACCGAAAAAAAGAAACTTATATAAATGAGTACTCATATTTAGTATATATTAGTAATTTAGTATATTTTTTTGTATACTATAGGTGTTACTATGGAATCTCATAGAAAAATAGAACAAATAACAAAGGCCCTCTTAAGATCTAATAGTGTTAAAGATAATGGTATGTTGTTAAATAAGGACTATATTCAGTATTTAAAAGAAGAAGATATTGTTGAAAGGAGTGATTTAAATTCTGGGGCTTTTTTTGATCGTTTTATTCGAAATGTTATTGATTTTGTTGATTAGGTGATTTATTATGGGTTTTGGTGATGTTGTATCACAAACAATTTTTTTCATTGCAATTTTAGGAATTAGTGTAACTTTAATTATGCTTTTTAATAATTATGTGAGCTCTGCCTCTGCTTCGATTGAGTCAAGTAGGTCTCGTATGGTTGATCAAATGAGTACTCATTTTGATATTACTAACGTCTATCACGAAAACAACACCAATACCACCCATGTATATGTGTTAAATACTGGAGAAAGTAAAATTATGCCAGAAGATATGGACGCATATATAAATTCCAGGTTTGTTCCTAGGACAGAAATCAATGCCAGTGTTGTCCCCTCAACTGATGTAAGAGATGAGGGGATATGGAACCCTGGTGAAACAATGTATATGTATATTAATATGTCTTTAGAAGATGAGATTCATTCAATTGATGTTGTTGCACCTAATGGAGTATCAGACTCTGATGTTTTTAGTTTTTCTTAATAAAATGACGTAAAATGAGTTATTTAGATATACAGTTAGAAAGGGATGAAATTCATACTAAATTAGGGGGTGCTTTACCAAAGAATAGCCTTGTATTAATTGAAGGTAATGATGGTGGGGGAAAAAGTGTACTCTCTCAAAGATTAGTTTATTCTTTATTAAAAAATGATCATAGTGCAACTTATATTTCTACAGAACTTAATACTCATGAATTTGTTTCTCAAATGAAATCATTAAATTATAATATTACAAAAGATCTTTTAGATGAAAATCTCCTTTTTGTACCAATGTTTCCTTTTTATGGAAATGTTGAATTGAATAAATCTTTTATGGAAGAATTAATTTCTGAATCTAATCTTTATAATAATGAAATTATTATTTTTGATACTTTCTCTTATTTACTTGTTAAAAATCATTCTGATTGTGACTTTTTTGATATAATGTCTTTTTTCAAGCAATTACTTGGTTTAGGTAAAACATTAATTATTTCAATTGAACCTTCACAAATGCCTAAAGATTTTTTAAATATGATTCATGGGATGTCTGATGTTTTTTTAAAGGTTGAAGTAAGAGATCATCTTGGAAAATTAACTAATTTTATTGATATTATTAGATTTAAAAGAGCAAAAGAAAGACTTCAAAAACGTATTCCTTTTAGGGTTGATCCTGGAATTGGAATGGCAATTGAGATTTCATCTTAATTATAAAAAATGGCAACTAAAAAAAGAGAATTACCAAAAACTGAATCAATTGAGGAGGCTAGAAGAAAATTCCCTCATTTTGATGAGTATCTTAAAAACTGGAGTGAACAAGGTAATCCTATGCCAGACTTTTATGTTGAACTAGATCGTTCTTTTGGTGATATTAGTGACCCTAATTTAATTTATCCTGTTGGGGATCCGATGTTTATTCATGTCCATAATGAAGGTGATGGAATGAAGTATGATATTATTCAACCTCTTCTTACTGATGAAGAAAAAGAGATTAATGAAACTATTTTAGATAGAATGGTAGAACTTGCTTCTTCATTACCTGTTCCAGAGGATAAATCTGAAATGGAAGAAATTCTAGTTGATTTGATGAATGAAGTTGTTGAGATAGAAGGTGAAGAGAAATCAATTACAGATAAAGTAAAGAATCTTTTTGGCTCAAAAATAACTGTTGATAGACAAACTTTTGAAAAATTAAAATATTATTTAGTACGTAATAGAATTGGTTATTCAAAACTTGAACCTCTTTTTCATGACCCTTGGCTTGAAGATCTTCACTGTGTTGGTGTGGGTTCTATGAGTTTAGTTCATAAACTATTTGGGATGTGTAAGAGTAATCTAGAATTTGAAAACGATTATGAATTAAATACATACATGCTTGAAACAACTGAAAGAGTTGAAAGACCTGTAAGTTCTAGGCACTCTGTTGTTGATGCTGTAATGCCTGATGGTTCTAGAAGTAATTTTATTTATGGAAGAGATATTAGTCTTGAAGGTTCAAGTTTTACTATCCGTAAGTTTTCAGAAGTTCCTATTAGTATAACTCAACTTCTTGCTTGGAATACATTAGATTCAACAATGGCTGCTTACTTATGGTTAGCTTTAGAACATGGTATGAATATCTTTGTTTGTGGAGAAACTGCTGCTGGAAAGACTACTACTTTAAATGCTATGACAGCTTTTGTTAAATATGATGCTAAGGTTTATTCTGTTGAGAATACTCCTGAGGTTACTTTACCTCATGACATTTGGCAACATCTTGTTACTAGAGAAGCAGGAAAAGATAGTGATGTAACATATTTAGATTTACTTCTTGCAGCACTTAGAAGTCGTCCTGAGTATATTATTGTTGGAGAGATTAGAGGAGAAGAAGGAAATATTGCTTTCCAAGCAATGCAAACAGGTCACCCAGTAACTTCAACTTTCCACGCTGGTAATATCAATTCTTTAATTCAAAGACTTACAAATCAACCAATTAGTGTTCCAATTACGTCTGTTGATAATTTAAATATTGCTGTATTCCAATCTGCTGTTTGGCAAGATGGTAAGATGCTTAGAAGAGTAGTTAACATGCAAGAAATTGAGAGGTATTATAGACCTCAAGAAAAGATGATTAATAGAGAGGTTTTTAGTTGGAATCCAAGTAGTGATGAGTTTAGTTTTAAAGGTATGTATAATAGTTATATCCTTGAAACAAAGATTGCAACTTTGTTAGGTTATTCTGATACTAGAAAAATTTATGATGACCTTGAAGAAAGAAAAAGAATTTTAGATAGAATGGTAGAACTTGAAATATTTGAATACTTTAAAGTTTTTGAGTTAATAAAAAAATATTATATTGGAGGCGTTTCAAATCTTCCTTTTGAAGTTTAGAAAAAATGTTGAGAGATATGTATATAAATTTAGGATATCAGAATCTTGCTGAGTTTGTTTTTAAATACATATTTCCAACTATGTTTATTTCAATTCTCTTTTCTGGTATTTTTATCATTGAACCGGCAATACCTAACTTTTTATCAATTTTTGTTTTAATTATTGGATTTGGTTTTATGATTTTATATCCTGTTTTAAGTTTTTTTCATAGAACTGTCGAAATTCATGAGTATCTTCACTTTTTCATAACTTATTCTTCTGCTTTAGCTAATTTACAGGTTACAAAAGGTCAAATTTTCAAAAAAGTTTCTGAATTTAGAAGATTTGGTTATATCTCTGATGTTTCTGCAAAGATTGTTTATTTTTTGAAACAATGGAATGTTACTTTTCCTGAAACTGTTAGAAAAGTTAGTAAATTAGTTCCTTCAAAAATTTTTAAAGATTTTTTAGACCGTCTTGCAACAGTAAGTGATTTCGGAGAAGATATTGAAATATTTCTAGATGAAGAACAAGAAGCTGTAATGACTGATCTTGAAAACCAATATGAGCAAACTTTTGAAAATATTAAAACTGTTCAAGAAGTTTTTGTCTCACTAATTATTACTGTTGCTTTTATGATGGCTATTTCTTTACTTATGCCTATTATTAGTCCTGATGTTACTTTTAGTTTAATTCTTCAAATTGGTTTAATTGTTGTTTTCATTCTTGATGGTATTGTTGTTTTAGTTGTTTGGATTCTGATTCCAAGAGATCGAATGTTTCATAATTTAGATATTGAAGATGATTTAAGATCTCAAGTTAATACTATGTTTTTAGTTACTACTCCTTTTACTCTTTTTATACTTCTTTTTATTGGTTTTACTATGGTTGATAGAATACCTTTTCTTTTAACTATTGGTTTAGGAATTTCTCCTTTAATGGTTCCAGCATTATATGCTCTTGAAGCAGAGAACAAAGTTCATGAAAGAGATAAATCCTATCCTACTTTCATTAGAACCATGGGTGAAGCTTTAGAAACAAAAGGAGGTGCTGTGTTATCTACTGTTGAGGGTTTAAGAACACATTTTTTTGGATCTTTAGATGATATGTTTCAAAATTTATATAAGCGTTTAAAAATTGGTTCTGATAAATATATGTCATGGCTTTATTTTAGTGGTGAAACAGGTAGTAATTTAATTTACCAATTTACTCAGATCTTTGTTGAGAGTATTTATTTAGGGGCAAATGCTGAAAAAGTAGGTTCTACAATTAGTGAAAATTTTACAAAGATTTTGAATTTAAGAAAGATTAAATTTCAACTTGGTTCCCAGATGAGAGGAACTTTTTATGGTGCTTTAGTAGGTTTTACTGCAACTACTTATATTTCTGCAAATATTACTGAAAAACTTTCTTTTATGTTTACTCAACCTATGGAAAATTTAGGAGGGATGGGAGAATTTCAAGGAGTTATTGATAGTATTGTTCCTGCAATTCCAGAAGTTGATATGTTTGTTGTAAACACTTTAATTGGTATCATGGTTATTATTCATGCATTAGCTTCTTCTATCACAATTAAGATTATTGAAGGTGGTTCTAAGTTTGCAATTCTTTTTGATTTTATTGTATTAGTTTGGATTGGTGCTTTTTTAAGTACTACAATTCCTGTTGTAATGGATGTTTTATTACCTTCATTTGGAGGATAGTATCACAATTTTTATCAAAATTGGCTAGGATAGTACCATATTTCATATGGCACGTTAGTTTCGATAGTACTCTATTTATTTCTGTTTTTGTTTTTATAAGCTTCTATCTTTTTTTTTTCTAAGATGATTTGATCTCAGCTTTTATCA
>CAZXZL010000039.1:0-8367 GCA_964645415.1 uncultured Methanosarcinales archaeon
AGAAGGTGATTATTATGAACTATAAGAAAAACATTTTACTATATGAAGAATGTGATGAAAAAAGAGAGTATTTAAGAAGATCTTTTCAAGTATTGAAGAAAAAAAACTATAATTTACTTGAAGCAAAAACAGAAAAAGAAGCTTATGAATTATTTGATGAAAACAAAGATAACTTAGATGCGATAATTACAAGTGTTAGTTTTGATAATTTAGAATCAATTAATCTTTATGGAAAGATGAAAATGTTAAAACCAGACTTAAATTATTATATCTCAACAACAAAGATAGAAGATAATTTTAAAGAAGAAAATAGCAAATTCTATAAAAGTAAAGATGAATGTAAATCAAATAAAATAAATGAGATTAGTGAGTATTCAAATTTAAAAAAGATTATTTTTGATACTATCTGTGATTTAGAAAAAAATTAGTTTTTTGTTTTTTATTTTTTTATCTACTTTTATTTTCTAACATTACTTTATTTACAATATTTGAATAAACCTCTTTTAAGAATTCAACTCTCGATTTAGTATAAACAACATCAATTTTATCACTAAAGAAAATTTCTAAAGAAAAGGGTGTTAAAGTTGAAAAATATTTTATTTTACAAGAATTTACTGAATTCAAATAAGAAATCATATTCCTTAAATCCATTTTATCTTCTAATATCTCTCTAAGAGTTTCTCTTATTAAGACATTATCTGTTTTTTTGAACTTTTTAAGAAACCAATTAGTACTAATTATAATATCTTTTAATTCCATCTTCCTTTTCTGACTTCTTAAAATCAAAAGAAATCTTTCAACAGTTTTTGAAAATCTTCTTTTAAACATTTTAGTATTTAATAATTCATCTTTAAATAAATCATAAATATTATCTAAAGAAGAAAAAGAATCTTTATTATCAGGATTATTAAAATTATTAAAATTAGAAATAAAATCATTTAGTTTATTTTCATTCAAATTAATTCCAGAAATAGAAAAACCATTATTATGTACTTTAATACTAACATCAGATTTTTGAGAAGACTTTCCAAGAAAATAAAAAACAATTAAATGTGAAAGAGCTTCATTAGCACGTCTTCCTAAAAGTGTATGGAAGATATAACTATTGGCTGGTTTATAATATTCAACATAAATTTTATTTTCAACAAAACTAAAAAAAGATTCTTGTTCAAAAAAATAATCAAATAAAACATGAATCTCATTTAGATTAAAATCATGAGATAAATCATTTAATTCAATATTTTTAGATTTAAGTTTATTATTAGAATCTTCTATTTTTTCATTATGAATTTTAAAAAAAAGTTGGTTAAGTTTATGATTTAATTTAATAAGAATTTTTTCAAAAGATTGATCTCTTAAGTCATCTTTATTTTTATCAAAAAATAAAAAAATTGTTTTTCTTAAACGAGAAATGATTCTTGCAAGATCATGATTAAGTGGAAGCTCTTCACTATGCCAAGAAGCAATATTAGAACTACTTTTACTTTTTTTAACAAACATAGCATTATTCTTACTACCTAAGAAAATATATGGATTAGCATTAATAACAAACTTATCCCTTTTTTGTAACTTTTGATAAAAATCTTGTGGAACCTTACCAATAGGTTTTTTGTTTTCAACTACTGTAAGCATAGGATAATAATCAATAACAGAAATATTTTGAAGTATCATCGGTCTTTTTAATTTTCCTGCAATAAAGTATTTCTCATCTTTTTTTCCTAAATTAAAATACTTAAAATAATTTTTATCTACAAAATGAAGAATATCTCTTAGATCTTTCCTAGATAATTCACTAAATGTATAAGCACTTGAAAAGAAATTAAATAATTCTTCAAACGAATAAGATTCATTAACAAGTATTAAAAAAAGAATTTGTATTAATACATCATAAGGTTTTTTTATTATATTTATATCATCTATAAATCCAAAAAGTAATGACTTTTTAATTAAAAAACATTCAACAAAATCATCTCTTGTTAATGGAATGAATACTGCTTTTTTTATATTATCTTTAGGGTCATGATTTGATCTTCCAATCCTTTGAGAAGCCCTAGTGATTGACTTAGGACTCCCTAACAAGATTACTAAATCTACAGTAAAATCAATACCTAATTCTAAAGAGGTTGATGTTACAACACATTTTGCATTACCTTTCTTTAACTTATCCTCAACATCACTTCTTACATCATATGATAAAGAACTATGATGAACCATCGCATCAATATTTCTCTCTTTTAATTGATAAGCTATTTTTTCTGAACCAACACGAGTATTTGTAAAAATTAATGTGCTATTATGTTCTTTAACTAATTTTTCAATATTATCTATTGTTTTATTATTTATCTCATTACTAATTTCATTTGAATCTTCATCACGAAAATGATTAAAATAATTATCAATATAATCACTAAATTTATTATTATAATCTATATCATCAGGAATATTAAAAAATGTATTTGGAATAATACTTAAATCATAATTTTCTTTCATATCTGATTTAATTATGTCACAATCATTTCTAGAATTACCAATTAAAAACTTAGCTACTTCTTTTTCAGGCGATACTGTTGCACTAACACCAATTCTTGCAAAATAATTATTACTTATTTTGTCTAAATATTCAAGCATACTCATTACTAAAGCTCCTCTTTTATTAGAGACTAAAGAATGAATTTCATCTAAAACAAACCATTCTATATCTTCATAAAGATGTCTAAACTTTTTTGCACCCATTGAAATTGCAAAAGATTCTGGAGTGGTAATTAAAATGTGAGGTGGCTTTTCTAATTGTTTACTTTTTTCATAACTACTACTATCCCCAGTTCTTGTTTTAATTCGTATCTTTTCATCAAATCCAAACATTTCTTGTATCTCATTTAATGGTTGAATTAAGTTCTTTTTGATATCATAATTTAATGCTCTAAGAGGGGATACATAAAGAGCATACATTCTATCTTCTAAATTAGAATCTGATTGAAGTGAAATTAGTTCATCAATAATTGATAAAAATACAGCTAAAGTTTTTCCAGAACCTGTAGGAGAAATAATTAAGGAGTTTTTTCTACTTCTAATATTAATTAAAGAACGTTTTTGAATATCAGTAAAAGAATCATATTTTGAAAAAAACCAATTTTTAATATAATCAGAAAATATTTGTTCTATTTCCGAATTATCATAAACTTTATCTTTTAACTTAATCATAAAAAGAAAAATAATAATTTAATTAAACAATTTTTGATTTAATTAATTCTAAAATAAATCTTTATATTTAGTTTTAATAAAATAGATAATAAAAATAAATAAACCAACACTTACAAATAACTCTATAATATTTGCGGAATAGGCAGAAATAAAAGTAATTGTTGACCCAAAAATAGATCCAAAAAATATACCTAAATCAACAAAGTCATATTTAGACTTAATAATTAAATATACTAAAGCTAAAGTAAAGATAATTATTCTCATAAAAAATTCAAAAGACCTTTTTTGTTCACGAATTTCTTGATTTTGATCTAAGCAATCTTGATGTTCATTAATCTCTTCATCAGTAACATTTTGATTATTAGGAGTTCTTGGGTGTCTACAATCTTGTAAACGAGAATCAAATATTTCATTTGATAAAGTAGAAGAAAACATAAATGAAAGTGAAGTAAACATTATTGCAATTAAAACAAGAACTAAAATCCTTTTAAAATCTAAGTTTTCAAACATATAAAGAATAAAAAAAGAAAGTATAAAAAAGTTATGAACTAAAATCTTCAAAACTTAATCTCTTACTTTAATTAATAAAAGCACTAAAATCACTACTAATACAATATTTAATACTCCTAAAAGGATTAATATTGTTGAAAAATCATCATCGTCATCATCTACAATATACTCAGGAATATCATCATCGTCATTATCAGATTCTAATCTTTGAGCACTACAAGTAACATCACTTCCTCCATCTTCACCTAAACATTCCCAAGAAGTATCTCCTCCCTCAGAAGGAAAGATTGGATTCATTGGACTAGCAGTACCTTGGTAACAAAAGTTATTTGTATCCCAAGATGTATCATCAGCATCATAAATTTTACCATCTTCTTCACCACATTCTCCATCTAATTCATCAACAACTTCTTCACCATTACATTCATCAACATAAACAGAAGTCACAATTAATTCTTCTAACCTACCTCTATCATCATATAATCTTAAATCAAAATCATGCTCACCAACAGATACACCTTCAAAATCAACTTCGTGACTAAAAGTAATATAATCATTATCTCTTCTTCTCCTAAAAGAATCAAGATCAAATTCTTCTTCATATGAAAAGTCAACAGTATCAGATTCTATTCTATAACTCCATTCTTCTAAATTATTTCTTCCTGTGTTAATTAAACTTAAATCAATATTTGCATACCTTAAACATCCAATACTATCTCTATCAAATTCAAAACGATCTATAGTAATCTCATCTCTACTTTTATCAATATCAAGCTCGAATTCAAAAGTTTCTTCATGAATATTTCTATTTTCATCTTCACCTTCAACTTCTAATAACACATCAAAAGTAGTATCTTGAACTCTTAAAGGAATATCAAAAACAAAATAATCAGATAAAACATCATCTGCTTCAATATCACCATAATATAAGTAATCATAGATGTCATCTCCATCATCAATACTTTTAACTGTATATTCTAACTCAACATCTTCAATCCATATATCTGATGAACTTGAAAAAGCATTTTCTAACTCAACATAAATTTCTACTTCATCTCCTGGCATTACATCAATACTATCACCATCTCTTAATCTACCAGAACCATCATCATAAACTTCATATTCTAATCTATCAAATCTTAGCATAGATGAAGGCTTAACTTCAATATCATAAGTTAGTTCTAAGTCTCCTTTCTCAAATGTTATTTCACCAATATTCTTAGAATCTAAAGAAATATCATCAGGAAAAACAACACTTACTTCAAATTCATTATCAGAAAGAGAATCAATTGGAAAATTATCTAAAGAATCATAATTTGATCCATCATATCTAAACTCAAATTCAAAATCGTCATAATCTTCATCAATTTCTGCAAAGATATCTACTTCAATATTTTGATCAATATTATTAGTAATAGTAATATCTTTTGAAACTCTTCTATTTCTACCTTCACTACCTTGCTCAATTAATAATTCTTCATCTAAATCAACATCAAATTCTTGACTTTTAACATTAACTTCAAGCTTAATAGTTGAATTTAAATCACCATCATCAACAACACATTCAAAAGTTCTATCTGAATCATAAGCACCTACTTCATAATTAATCCAACCACGATTAATATCATAATCAATATCAGTACGATCTTCATCATCACAAATTACTTCAACTTCATCATCATCTAAATCTCCAAATTCAAATTCTTCATTAACTTCATCTCCACGTAATACATTAATTGTTTTATTAATCTCACCATCTAAGAAATTTATATAAGGACGTCTATTAACATCATATACTTCAAATTCAACAACTTTACTATCTTGACCATCATCTTGAATTACAGTAAAATTTAAAGAATAATTACCTGCAGAATCAAAATAACTATCAAAGTAAAATAATCCTTCATTAGAATCAAAAGTAATTAAATCAGTATCAATCTCATCATCACCAATATCTTCAAATACAAAATCATCATCTCTATCAACTAATTCATTGTTAATAGAAGTTAGATTAATCATTAAAGATTCATTTTCATACATATCAAATTCTAAAACATCTCCTAAATAACTATCATTAACATATACATCATGTTTTAATTGAGGGACATTTTCAATAAGAACATCAAATTCCTTTGAGGAACTAACTTCATCACAATCAACAATATATTCATATACTCCTTCAGAAATGTTAAAAACAGTTAAATCTTGACTAATATTGACACCACCATTAGAAAACTCAAAAAAATCTTGACTAATCTCACTATATCCTTCTTCAGGAATTAAGTCAACAGAACAATTTAAATCATTTGTAACATTAGTTAGATTAAAGTTAAGATCTAATTCATTACCTTCAGTATGATTTAGTTCAAAATTAGTATCAGAAACACCTAAACTCAAATCAACAGAACTTGCCAAAACATTAAAACTAAGAAAAACAAACATTACCATAAATAACATATATAATTTTAATTTCATAATATCCCTCATAATAAGTAAAATAGTAATTATAACTATTAAGTAGTAGTCAATAGAAATATATAAATATTTCGGAATAATTAATAAAAAACCTAATTAAAACTTTTTAAATTATAGCTTTCCATATTTAACATATTTTTCAATGTCTTCCTCATCCATTTCAATAGTTCTTCCTTTATTACTATAAGAAGTTCTATTAGTCCCACTAAATTTAGATTTTGAAGAAAAATTACTTTTAAAGGAATCTCTTTTTTTAATAAGGAAATATCCATAACCCACACCACAAGCCAAACCTGCTAAATGAGCAATATGAGCAATTCCAGTTCCACCAGTAACTAAACCAAATAAATCAATTAAAGCAAAAATAATTCCCGCAGTTCTCATATCCATAGGGATTACAAAAAAGAATAAAACCTTTAAATCAGGAAGTAACATAATAACCAAACCTAAAACTGCCATAATAGCACCACTTGCACCTACTGCTGAAGCTTGTGGCATACCCGTAATAGTTAAATTAAAAATGGAAAAAGCAAATGAAGCAAAAACACCAGAAATTAAATATACAATTAAAAATCTCTTCGAACCGATTCTTCTTTCAATTAAATTACCAAAAAGAAACAAAGCATACATATTAAATAATAAATGAGTTGAACTCCCATGTAAAAACATCGCAGTAAACATAATCCAAGGTCTTGAAAAGATATCTCCTGCAACAATTTTAAAAGTTTCAGTAAACCATGTACCTAAAAGAGTTTGCAAAATAAAAACAACTACATTAATTCCAATTAATTTAAAAGAAATATTATTGAATTTATGAGCCATACTAAATAAAAAAAATCTCTCTTTTTAAAGATTATGAAGAAAGATATAATTAAATAAAAAAATACTATCGAAAAGTATTATTTAGAAAAAATAAAATCTCTTAAAATCATTTAACTTTTTCAATTAAAACATGAGACATGATTTTATTAGGGATCATTACAACAGAACCACTACTTTTTTCAATAGTAGTATATTCTAAATCAATTTTATCAACAACACCATAATGACCAAGAACAGAAACAATATCTCCAACATAATATAACTGATTTACTCTTATATCAATATAAGAAAACATATTCTCAATTTTATCCCAATAAAATAGAAGCATAATAACAAGTAACACAATATAAATAAATACGACATTAGTTAAAGGCATACCAAAAACAATAAGAACTAAAATCATCATAAAGGAAATAACAACAAAAGACCAAACTCTTCTTAAAAGATCAAAAGCAATATTATCTACATTAGTATCAGTTTCTTTAGCATGCGGTAAAAAGTAGTTATCAATAATATCTTTACCAAAAGAATCAAAAAAGAAACCTAAACTAACTGCTAAAACTAAAGAGATAATATTAAAATACCAATTAATTTCAAAACGAGTTAAACTTAAGAATCTTGTTCCTATAATTGCACCAATCACAACAGAAATAGTTATTATTGGTTGTAATAAATTATCAATTAGGATTTTATCAAAATGAAAGCTATTATCATCAGAGTATTTTTTTTCATATATTAAAAAAATAGTATGAATAAAAAATCCAACTATTAAGGACCCAATTAATGTGAAAAAATAATAAATTAAGTTCATTTTTTTATTACCTCATTTATAAACTCTTAATAACTTTATATAATTTTGATTCAACGTTTAATATTTTTTCTTCAATTTCTTTAATTAAATCTTCAGGATATGAATCTTTAATTTTTTCATACTCTTCCATTAATAAATTTAATTTATTTTTAAGATTCATTAAAGTATCAACTATATCATCATCAACATCAACATTAAATGATCCAAAGTTATAAAAAGCTTCAGTTTTACTCTTTTTTGAGTCATAAGAAATATTAAAATCTCTCTTTAATTTATCTAACTTTTTCATTGTGTTATTAAGTTCTTTTTCATTCTCAGAAAGATTTATTTTAGATAATTTTTCGTGTGATATGACTTTTTTATAATCTGAAACTCTTTCTAATTTTTCAAGTTTAGTTTCAATTTGAGAAATTTTTGAAACTAAAAATAATTCGAGTTCATGATTCTCTTTTGATCTAAATTCAAGATTTTTCTCAAGATCAGAGATTTTATTTAACTTTTTTTCAAGAGAATCTATTTTTCTCTCTAGATCTTTATTATTATTATTA
>CAZXZL010000040.1:0-7679 GCA_964645415.1 uncultured Methanosarcinales archaeon
ATGAAAAGAGAATAAAACTATCTAAATAAAATATCTTCAGCAGTTCTATCAATTAGTAAATAAATTAGAACCAAAATCATAAAAAGGTAAAATTCTCTTAATATTAGGGTTTAAATCCTGCTCGCTTTTATTAATTAGATAACCAAAATCAGCATATTTTGAAATAAACTTTTCTAAACTATTAAAATCACTCTTCCTCAATCTATCCTTAAATTTTATCTCAAAAGGAATTTGTCTTGAAACCAAATCAACAATTAAATCAACCTCATTTTGGTTTTTATCCTCCCAATATTTCAAATTACTATATCCTCTTTTAATAAATTCATTAATAATAAATGTCTCAAATAGCTCTCCAGTATCATTTCTAATAGATAACTCATTAAAATTATTAACAAAATAATTTCTTACTCCTGTATCTAAAAAATAACATTTTTGAGTTTTTGTAATCTCTTTGTTTTTATTAGTAAAAAAAGGCCTCAAATTAAAAATAAAATAACTTTCCTTTAAAATCTCAACATACTTTTTAGTAATCTTATAATTAATATTTAACCTGTTAGAAACATTATTATATTTTAATTTACCACCATTATTAACAGCAAGAAACTCAACTAGCTTTTTAATAATACTAACATTAGATGGCTCAATATAATTAATAATATCTTTTTTTAAATAAAGATCAAAAATACTTTCTAAACATTTAATCTTCTCATCAGAACTTGAAGATAAAACTACCTCAGGATAACCTCCAAAAATCATGAATTCATATAATAACTCATATAAATCATTAAGTTCATTATTTAAACCATCGCCCGAAATAGAATTAATATTATTATATATTTTTAAAAATTTTCTATCTTTTGTCCTTAAAAATTCTAAAAAAGAGAAAGGATAAAGATAATTCAATCTTTTTCTTCCAGCAAGAGACTCTTGAATAGAATCTTTAATCAAAATAGAAGAAGAACCAGATGCAAAGACTTTAATATTTATATGATGATCATAAACATTTTTCAAAACCATTGAAAAGTCATCATATCTTTGAAATTCATCTAAGAAAACATAAAATTTCTTACCATCTTCCTTATATCCATTTAACTTAAGAGTATTGATAAAAGATTTATAATCAGATACTTTTTCATAATTAGAGAAAATATCTAAATCTAAAAATAAAGAAACATCATCATTAACTAAAGAAAATAATTCTTTTAATAGAGTAGTTTTACCAACTTGTCTTGGTCCAATAATTAAAGAAACTTTTCTATCATCTAATTGAGATTTTAAATCAGAGAATATTTCCCTTTCAATTATTTCCATTCTATTTCACCAAAGATGTAAAATTATTCTAGTTTTTTTTAACCTTGTAGTAAAATTAGAATCATATTATTTAAATATTATTGTTATCTTGTAGTTGTTTATTTTAAAAAACATAAAAAGAATAAAACTATCTAAATAAAATATCTTCAGCAGTTCTATCAATTAATAAAGGTAAATCCATAGAATCAGCATACTTAACAACTTCCTCAGGATTACTCAATGAAGTTACTTTTTTAGAAGATAACTTAGTAGGATCTAAAAAGAATACATCAGTAGAATAATCAGGATTAATTCTCAAAGCTTTCAAATAAGCATGACGATAATCTCCAATAACATCAGATTCCACACCAAATCTCCAATTACTAAACTTATCTTCATCTAAATGAGATAAATAATCATTAAGATAATGAGCAGAAATTGCAGCATAATCAGAACATTTCCCAGATAATTTATCTTGATTAAAAGTTCCCTCAACATAATCATCCAATGTAGCATACTCTTCAATAACATTTCTTGCAAAATAAGTCGCAAAAATAATAGATTCACCAGCAGTATAATCAACAATATCTTTACCCATATTATCAGTCAAACCACCAATCTTTTTATCATTTAGAATAATATCTCTAGTTCTTTTTTGAGCCAATTCTCTAAACAATTTCTTTGATTCAATAGATAAAATTTTATTTAACTCCTTATCACTACATCCTTTTGGTTTATCAAGTAAAGAATTTCGAATCATATCAACAAGATTATTTTCAACTGGTTTATTTGAACCACTAATATCATAATTATCCTCCATTTCTAAAAGATAAGATGGATCTCTAATTTCTGATTTTAACATTAAATCAATCATAGTTTTATATGTCCCATAAGCAAAGCTCAATCCTTTCAAAGCATTTTCTTTACCTTCCCTTCTAACATTAGGTACATCTTTAATTAAATTAACTAAACCATTATAATTTTTTAAAAAATCAACAGTATCAATAGCTAAATTACCACTTTTATCATATCTTCGCTTAGTTGCATCTAAATCAGAAAAATTAAAAACCTTAAAAATATAATCACGAATTTCATCATGTCTTTTAGAATCATTCATGAAAAATTCATCTCTCTTTAAATCTAAAAGAATATCAAAATTCATATAAACAGTTCCACGATTACTATAAGGAGAATCAAGTTCTATTCTTAAATTACCAAACTTATCAAACATATAATTATTAATATGTTCAACATCAAAACCAATAGGATAATTTAAAAAACCTTTACTCAATTTAAAAGCATATGTTGGTAAATTTTCCTTATAATCTTTAGTTGTTGTAACTCTTGATTTCAAAACATCTTTTTTAGGAGTCACATATTTTTCAAAACCATACTCTTCAACAGCATCTTTTGCTTTCAAAGAAACCTCTAAATCATTTCTATTATTTTCATTAATATTAAAATCTTGATCTTCTAAATATTCATCAATCTTAGATTCTAAATTCTTTTTATTTAAAGAAGATTTAATTTTATTATCAATTGATTTCTCTTCAAGATAACTTTCTTCAAGATAATCCAATCTTTCTTTTAATAACTCAACTTCATCAGGTTTATTTAAACCCAAGCGATTTTTAATTTTATCAATTAAACTCATAATAAAAACGAGAAAAAAGAATTATTTATAAATGTAACTACTCATAAAAAATAAAAGAAATAAAATAAAAAATTATCTTTCAGCCAATTCAAAATCATTGAACTCAATAACATCATAACTTTTAGTTCTACAAACAATAGTTTCACCCTTATCTTCAAGAACCATTAGCCATTCCTTATCAAGTTTATGCTCAACAATTTGTCCTTTTTCATATTTCATTTTTTCACCTCTAAACAACTTTTTATAATTCTCTTTATTGATATTACTTTTTATTAAAGATTATAATTATTTGAATATCTCAATTAAAGTTAAGTGTCTCTTCGTAATCTTCTTCGAAGGTAGTATTCGTTCTATCATCTTCGATTGTATTATTCGTTTTTCATCTAATTAAAATAAAATAAAAATAAAAAATCAATTCAAACCACGTAATGCACTTGTTTCATTCAAAAATATCAATGCATCATACCTTCTAGAAATTAATGTAGGAACATAATTTCCTCTCTCTTGATTAGGATTATAAGTAACTCCAATTGCTCTATGTGTCATTTGAGACACATCATCACGGCTTTCATTAAAAATAAATAATGCTTTATCAAGACCATGACTGCTAAAAAGATTTCCATAACTACCTCTCATAGCTTCAGGAACATCCATAATTTCTTTATTAGAACCCCAACTACTTCCAGCACTAACCTTACCAGTATTCTTTGCAAAACCTAATATAAAAACATCATCATACCACTCTCTAAGTAATTGACCAATGTTAAATTGACCTTGATTACCCATAGCACTAAATCTTGCATCACCCATATGTGTATTATGTGCCCAAAAAGCTCCCTTTGAGTCTTCTCCATAGTATCTGTTTAATCTCTCAGCAGTTCTAGCAAAATGCTCAGCACGAACATTCCAAGAACCAGGATCTCCTTGTGCAGATTTTCTATAAAATCCTTCAGCAGACTTTAAAACATTTAAACTTTGAAAAATTAAAAGATTATCTTTATTAGAAACATCATCATAATTTTCATATAAATAATTTCCAAACTCATTAAGTTCATCTTCACAATCATCATTTTGACTAATAACAAAATTAGGATAATAATCAAAATCAAAACCAAATAAGCTCATACACTCTCTTAAATCAGCTAAATATTCATTTTCATCGATTAAATTAGAAAGTAAATCAAAACTACCCTCAGCACTATAAACATCAAAACCATAAATTCCAACCATATCTTCATAATCTTTATCAGAATTATATTCTCTAAGCCATTCAATTAAATCAAGAATTACATCATTTTTCCACATCCATTGAGGCCATCTTTCAATACTTTGCATAACTTCTCTAGAATCATCATCAGTTCTATGTTTAACATAATCATTCAATTCTAACATAACACTCCAATCTCCCTCAACAGCAACATAATCAAAATCATGTTTATCAATTAATCTTTTAGAAATATCTTTTCTAATAGTATAATACTCATAAGTTCCATGTGTTGATTCTCCTAATAAAACAAATCTATTATCTTTAAATTCATCAATTAATTCTTCATAATCATATAAATCATTCATAACTCTTCCACTTAAACCCTCTTCAATTTCAAAAAATTCATCTTCAAAAAGAGCTTGATCTTGACATCCAGAAAACAAAAAGCTAACCATTAAAACAATAAAGAATATTTTTAATTTCATCTTAGAATTAAATTAAATAATTTAATTTAAAGTTTATGATATTAAATTAAAGAATAAAAATATAATACTTAAGAGGTTTTTTCATAGAATTTTTAATCCAGTCATTAATATATTTAGAATCTAATTCATCTCTATTCCTTATCTTTAAGATATTTTCAGCATTTAATGTATCATAATATTCTCTAAAAGATTCACTTACTGTTTTTAGATAATTTTTATCATCTTCTCTAAAACCTTTTCCTTCAGTTTTCCATCTTTTTTCTAAATTAGTTAAAATATCTTCCAAAGGTAAATCGATGAAAACAATATTTTTTGGTTTTAATTTATCAGGATGAATCTCTTCTTGTTTCTTTACTAGATAATTATACTCTTTGTTAGAGATATCTCCATACTTAAAAGCAGCTTTCAAGTAAGATAAAGTATCATGCATACACCGATCTTCTAATATTATTTTATTTGATTTATTTTGTAACTTTTTATGATACTTTGCTTTATTCAACCTTTTATACATATTATTAAGAGCATATTTAGAAGTTTCAGAGTATAATTCCTTAATCCTTTCTTTTTTTCTTTTACTTCCAACCTGTTTCAATTTTTTAGGATTCCCTTCAATATAATCATTATTTTCTAATAAAGATGAAATTAAAGTTGTTTTTCCACATCCACTTGGTCCTGAAAAATAAGTAATTTTTTCCAACATTTTAACTTTCAAGTATCTCTTTTAATTCTTTCCAAGAGATATAATTTATATTTAATCTTTCATTTATCTCATCAGGTAATTTTTTACTAATTAATTCATTTATTATGTAAATCTGTTTTTTTTCTATACCTTTTGGATTAAACCACCTACTGTAAGATATTTCAGCTAAAGTCCCAACAGAATATCCTATACAGATAAATAAATCTGATACCTCATTTAATTTTTCAGGTTGATTTCTCCAAGTACCACAGTTAATTGTTTCTCCTAAGTTTATATTTACCCAGTCATAACCAAATTCTTCATCATCTTCTGGAATAATTTGATAAACTTTTTTCCCATTACTTTCTTTAAAATTTTTTGCAAGATGTTCACTTGAAGAACCTTTATCTGCAGTAATTAATATCTCATGTCCTGTATCAGCAATTATCTTAGAAATTTTAGAAATAATTATTTCTTTATCTTTCCAGTTTCTTGATGGACCAATAATTCCAATTTTCATTTAAGGCACCTCTGAATTTTCCCAGATCATTTTAAAATAATTTTTTAATCCTTGAACAATGATAGGACTTCTAATAAATATTACTTTTGGTTTATCATTTTTAAAATCAAAATTAAATACCCAAATTTTATTATTTGAAAAAGCAATTAGTATCTCTCCCATTTCTTTAAACTTAGCATATCTAACCTTTGTTAGTTTTGAATTAGCAGAACTAGCACCCCCATGCCATTTAAAAACTCCTTTAAAAAATATCCCTTTCTTTACTCTCCTTTTAATAAATTTTTTCCACCAATAATAAAATGTTTTTTCAAACAAATCTTCATAACCAAATGCATGAACAGTATCTCCCTTCTCTAAATTTAAAATACTTTCTAAAACATTTTTCATCTCTCGTTTACCTTCATATATTTCGACACTAAATTCATTTTCAGGAACACTTACTTCAGAAATCTTATTTGCTTTTTTTATGAAATCATTAATATTATCTTCTTTTTCTTTTAGCTTATTCAATTTCTTTTGATACAATTCTTTAATTCTTTCTGGTCTTGTTACAGAAAAGTGTTTTACTTTATTTAATTTTGATGAAAAAACTAAATTTTTTTCTTTCAATCTTTTAATAATTCTATAAATATTTGACCTATCAAGCTTTGTATGTTTAGAAATCTCACCTGCTTTCTTTGTACCAAATTTAAGTAAATAGAGATATACTTTAATCTCTCCATCAGTTAGACCAATTTCTTCTAATATATTTTTGTCATGATCAATTGGTTTCATATTGTATATTATAATTCTAAACTTATAAAATTGTTGTTTTGTAGTGCACCAACAAAAGTATTTAAGTTATAAACTTTGAGTTAATACAATTGGTTTATTTATAAAAGTATATAGCAAGAAACTTAAATAAAGTTAAATAAAAAATAAAAAGGTGATAATATGAAAAGACAAAAGATTTTATCTTTAAATCAAAATCAAA
Source organism: uncultured Methanosarcinales archaeon (assembly GCA_964645415.1). GTDB lineage: Archaea > Nanobdellota > Nanobdellia > Woesearchaeales > CAZXZL01 > CAZXZL01. Next base: position 6,809 of record CAZXZL010000040.1, read on the forward strand.
ACATAATCACTTTTAAAATTGAAAAAAATAACAGCTATCTTAATTTTATAACTAAATTACTTAAAAAATATAACATAAATAAAAAAAATAGTGAAATAAATCATAAAAAAGATACACATAACATCTATTTAAGTGAAAAAGTACGTATCTTTGAGTTTATAGGAGATAAGGCTATTTTTTTAATGATTATCACTGATTATAAAGAAAAGTTAATTAAAATACTAAAAAAAGAAACATATTTTGGAAAAGAAATTATAAACTATAAATTCTTAAAATGATCATTTTTACTTTAAATTGTTTTCAAATTAATATAGTGGACAACCAGTAAGTTCAGATAATTCTCCAAGATCCATTATTCCAGAATATAATTCTCCCTCAATATCCCATGATGGAAAACCTTCAACTCCTCTTGCATTACATTCAGGTGTATTTCTATCACAATCAATATAATTAACTAAATCAAAAGAACCATCAAACATATCTTTTTGCCTTTGACAAAAATCACACCATTCAGTACCATACATTACAACACCTTCACTATTAAGACATTTTGCAAATTCATCAAATGCACCTGGTGTTCTTGGTCTAAAAGACAAGAAAAGAATAACAGATAAAAATAAAACTCCCACCAATACAAAGACTATTTTATGTTTTTTTTCCATATATAAAACCTTCAAAATTATTGAAATCTAAAAAGACCTTCTTAAATCAGATATTTCAACTTGAATCTTATTACTATTAACAATAGTTAATATAAAATATATTTTATAAAATTTATGAAATAAAATCTCTTCGTTTTATCATCTTCGATGTTTTTAGGGCAAAATCATCTAATTCAAAATGTCGAATTTTCTGTAAGAAAATTCTCTTA
>CAZXZL010000041.1:0-7511 GCA_964645415.1 uncultured Methanosarcinales archaeon
TTGAGCAGGATGGTACCATTCTAAAGAATGGCACGTTAGTTTCTATAATATTCTATTTGTTTTTATTTTTGTTTTTATAAAATCCTTTTTTTTAATTTGGATGATTTTGATTTCTACATCATCGAAGATAAAAAGAGATTTCTAATTCCTTTAGCTAAAGACGAATATTATTTTTTAAAGAAAATTTTGCCCTACACACTGCACTTTAAAGAAGATATAATCTTTAGCACTTTTCTATAAAAAAATAACTCTTTTTTTATATGGTTTTAAGAAAATAAAACGCCGAGGGTGGGATTTGAACCCACGCAGGCTACGCCCAGTAGCTTAGCAGGCTACCGCAATACCAGACTATGCGACCTCGGCTTCTTAATGAAGAAAATAATTGTATATTAAATATTTTTCTTTTAATTATTAACTTATTTCATTGATATATTTTCTAATTGGTTGTATATTGTGACTTGTTTTAATAGTTTTTAAATTATTTTTTTTGTTCTTACTAATATTAAAACTTGGAAGAATAAATCTTAACATTTTTTCAAAATCTCTTTTACAACTAATTAAATGTAAATTATTTTCTTTCATCTCTTTTTTTATATTAGAATAATGTTTTTGTTTTCCTTTGTATTTTCTTTTCCAGGGTTTTATAGTTTTAAAATTCATTTCGGAATAAATTAGTTTTCCAAAATTTATTTTAAGTTCTTTTTTTAATTTAAAGTATAATTCTTTTTCAGTTAAGCTTTTTTCTGTTTTTATTAGGATATAAGTCCTTTTTTCACGTATTGTTTTTTTTTCCATTATAAAAAAATTTATATAGAATGCTTTAAAAATATTACTACGTACGGTGATTTATAATGAAAAAATTTATCTTAGTTATATCTTTAATTTTAGTTGTTTCATTGCTTTCTTCTTGTGAGCTTGAGACTGGAGAAGAAGAAGAGGAGCAGTTTATTTTTGGTTTAGGTGATTTTGCTGGAGGAACTGATGCAATTGAATTTAGTTTCGAAAGAGATTCACCTCCAGAAACAGTTTATTCTGATGATTCATTTGATATTATCTTTGAAGCTGAGAATTTAGGAGAATATAATATTCAACCTAATGAAATGAAATTTATTGTTTGGAATTTACCTTCTTCAAGATTTGATATTTCTAACTCAGAAATCATAAAATATAATCAACAAGATTTTATGGGTATGCTTGTTGAAGATGGTGATGAAACTCCTGGTGATAGGAGAGAATTTGTTATTGAAGATGATATTAGACCAGAGGTAGATAGTATCCCCGCTGGTGGTATGCCATTTTCTGTTAAAGGTGGTTTATGTTTTAAGTATATGACTGATTCTGTTGCAAGCTTATGTTTAGTTGGAGATGATAGGAATCCTGATCAGGTTTGTGATCCAAATGATGATCCAGAAATTATTAACTCCGGTTCACCTATTCAAGTAAATAATTTTAGGCAATCTTTATCTGGTTCACGTATTAATTTCAATTTTATGGTTTCTCATCAAGGCTCAGGTCGTTTTTTAGATAATTCTGAAGATGGTGGGGATGTTTCTTGTACTGATAAAGGAACTCGACAAGAAAATATGGTCTTCCTTGAATTAAACTCACCTCAAAAAGATATTGATTGTGGTTTTGCTGATGAAGAAGGCCCTGGCCAAATTCAGAGTGGTTTAGTGAGTTTATATAACAATGAAAGATTTATCTCTTGTCAAGTTGAAGGAATTGATAATAATTTAAATGAAGTAGTTCCTGTTGATATTAACATTGACTTTAACTATTATCAAACAATTCAAAAAGATTTTACATTGAGAGAGTAAGGTGAAAAAAGATGAAAAAAATAAAATCAATTTTAATTATTTTGGCAATTAGCTTTTTATTAGTTGGATGTGAATTTGAAAGTCCTGATGAAGAGGATGAAATGAGGATAGGTTCTAGTTATATTGGAGGTAGTGGTGAACTAGAAATTTCTTTTATGGAAAATCGTCCTCCTAGTGAAATATTAGATTCGGGTGAAACATCTTTTGATATTTCTTTACAATTAAAGAATGAAGGTGAAAGTGATGTTACACAAGCAGCAGCAAAAATAGAAGGTGTTAATCCTAGTGTTTTAACAGGTACAGATGCAGACTATTTAATTGAAACATTGGATGACTCAATAAGAGGAAGGCAATTGAGAGAGGGTGGTGATGAAGAACCAGGTGATATTAGTTATATTGAGTTTGAAGATTTAGGTTATCATGAAAGTGTTTCAACAAATATTCCATTAAATCTTAGAGCTAGATTGTGTTATAATTATGGTGCTAATGCATTGGTTACTGATTTTTGTGTTAAACGAAATCCTTTAGATATTTCTGATGGTGCTTGTGAGGTAAGTGGTGCTAAAGATGTTGATTCATCCTCAGCTCCTGTTTCTGTTAGAAATTTTGAACAAAGACCATTAAGTAATGATAGAATTAGAATGTCATTTGATGTTGTTCATCAGAGTAGTGGGGAAATTATTAACCCTGAGGTTAATGTTAATGCTGATTGTTTCGATGTTGAAAGAAGCGATAGAAATAAAGTAGAAGTAAAAATTGTTGGTGCAGGTCAAGGAAATATTGATTGTGGTGATAATTTTGAAGTAGATGGAAATGATAAAATTGGATTTGTAAGTCTTTACGGTGGAGATAGAACTTCTGTAAGGTGTGAGTATACCACTGATGAATCTACCAGTGAGAGAGGCACTGAGGATACAATTCAAATCGCATTAGATTATAATTATAGAGTATCTGATCAGAAGACTATTATGTTGAGAGATTCAGGAAACTGAATTTCTTAACAAAACATTTATATACTACTCTAAAGACATAAAAGTAAGAGAATATTCTTTTTATTATGGGGTGTTAAATTATTATGGCTAATGAGGAAAGACATTTATCAAAGCAAATTGTAGGAAAAACTGTTGTTAGTAAGACCGGAAAGCGTTATGGTGAAGTAGGAGATATCGTTTTTGAAACTCGTTCTGGTGAATTAATTCATATTGTTTTAAAAAATCCAACTAGTTATTCTGATAAACTTGAACTTGAACAAGATTCTAAGGGAAACATGTTAATTCCATGTAATGCAGTTATTGCTATTGGTGATTTTGTAGTTATTTCTGAAGAAGATATTATTTGATTTTTTTCTTTTTTACTATTTTTTATTTTTTATATTAGGGGTTTTAAAATGTTAGATATAAATATAATTAGGAAGAATAAAAGTCTTGTAAAAAAGGCTATGGAAAGAAGAAATGAACCAGAGTTTGTTAATTTAGTTGATGAACTTTATGATGTAGATAAATCATGGAGATCTATTTTAAAAGAAGTTAATTCTTTACGTTCTGAAAAAAATACTCTTTCTGAGAAAATTTCTTCTAGTGATAATAAAAAACCCCTTATCGAAAAAGTAAGAGTCCTAAAAGAAGATTTAGATGAGAAAGAGGAGAGATTATCTAAATTAGAGACTAAGAGGGAAGAAATATTAATGAAACTCCCTAATTTAGTTGATGAGGATGTTCCTTATGGTGAAGATGAATCTGATAATGAACCAGTTGATTTTAATGGTATTCCAAAGGTTAGGAAAGAAGATGAATCTAAGTTAAAAGAACAAATCGATGAATCTGTTGATTATGAAGTTTCAGAAGATATTATTCATCATGCAGATTTAGTTAATGTTTTTGATATTGCTGATACTGATAAAGGAGGTAAAGTTGGTGGTTCAAGATTTTATTATCAAAAAAATGAACTTACTTTATTAGATCTTGCCTTATCAAACTATGCTCTTGAAAAACTTCATAATAAAGGATTTCAATTAATGACGCCACCATTTCTTGTAAAAAAGTGGGTAGAAGAATGTGGTACATCAATGGATGCTTTTGAGGATACTTTATATAAAGTAGAAGATCATGATCTATATCTAATTCCAACTTCAGAACATCCTCTTGCAGCATATTTCCAAGATACAATTTTAAAAACAGAGGAGCTTCCAAAAAGATTGGCAGGTTATAGTCCTTGTTTTAGAAGAGAAGCAGGAAGTCATGGAAAGGATACAAAAGGTATATTTAGAACTCATCAGTTCAATAAAGTAGAACAGTATATTATTTGTGAACCAGAAGAAGCAGAAAGAGAAATGGAAAAATTAGTTGAAAATAGTGGAAACATGCTTGAAGAGTTAAATATTCCTTATAGAAATTCTTTAATGTGTACTGGAGATATGGATAAAAAAGTAGTAAAACAATATGACATGGAAGGTTGGTTCCCAGGACAAGCAAAGTTTAGGGAGTTAATGTCTTTTGGAAATGTTATGAGTTGGCAAGCTAGAAGGATGAAAATAAGATATTGGGACCATCCTGGTGCTGATACCAATCCTGTAGCAACCATTTATGGTACTGGTCTTGCTATTCAAAGAACTTTACTTGCGATGTTTGAAAATAATTACAGACCAGATGGTACTATTAAGATACCAGAAGTATTGCATAAATATCTTCCTTTTAAGGAGTTAAAACCAAAAAAAGAAGTAAAAAATTAACTTTTTTCTTTTTATTTCTTTTTTATTATTTCTTAATTCTTTTTAATTTATAATGAAATAACATTAACATAGGTGTTTATATTGATTATTGATGATTTTTATCGGACTTTTAAGAATTACTTAAAGAATAAAGTTATTGATAATAGGTATGTGAAAAAAATTCTTGCTGAGAAAAAAGCATATCATGAAAAAAACAATTATGGTAGAATTTTATTTGATGATAAAATGTCTCTTGATGATTATTTAAGTATTGATAATGAGGTTGAATTTTATAAATATCTAAATGATAATTATAATAAAAATAACACAAATATAGAAAAATCTTTTCTTGAAAGACTCTTAGAGAAAAATAAAAAAGAGTTTATCAATAAATTTGATGAATTAGATAATAATTTAGAAGATTCAATAAATAATAATAATAATCATAAAAAAAATAACTTATATCAGATAAATGAGTTTAAGAAAAAAGATTATAACATTAATGACAATAATCATGATGATTCTTCATAAAAATAATCAACTTTTTAAATAAGTATTTTTATTAATTTATGTTATTTTCGTTATACAAATAATTAATGTGATAAAATGATATGGCTTGAGAAATATAGACCTAAAGATTTTGATGATGTTTTTGGTCAGGATTTGGTTGTTGATAAAGTTAAAGCTTTTGTAAAAAGAGACGATATACCTCACCTATTATTTTCTGGTCCTGCAGGAACTGGGAAAACAACATTAGCAAAAGTAATTGCTAATAAATTATATGGTGATTCTTGGCAAGAAAATGTTTTAGAGTTAAATGCTAGTGATGAGAGAGGGATTGATGTAGTTCGTGATAAAATTAAGAACTTTGCGAGAACTGTTCCTAATAAAGGTTTTAAAATAATCTATCTTGATGAGAGTGATGCTTTAACAAGTTCTGCTCAACAAGCTTTAAGACGAATTATGGAAGAATATAGTTCAATTACTCGTTTTATTTTAAGTTGTAATTACATTTCAAAAATTATTGATCCAATACAAAGTAGATGTGCTGTTTTTAGATTTAGGAAACTAAAAAATGAAGAAGTATTAAAAATAGTAGATAAAGTATCTATAAAAGAAGAACTAAAATTATCTAAAAAGGCAAAAGAAGCTCTTGTTGAAATATCAAGTGGTGATGCAAGGCGAGTTGTTAATGTTTTACAATCTTGTTCTGTTATCTCAAAAGATATTGATGAAAAATTGATTTATTCAATGGTAGGAATTGTTGAACCTAAAGAATTAAAATCTATTATTGAAAAAGCAATTGATGGTCGTTTTTTCAGAGCAAAAAGTCAATTAGAAGATATGATTTACAAATATGGTCTTTCTGGTTATGACTTAGTGAAACAGATTGGTAATGTTTTACAAGAAATTAAAGATGATGAGAATCAAGAATTAATAAAAAAAGCTTATCAATATTTAGGAGATATTGAATATCGTTTAAATGAAGGATGTTCAACTGAAATACAAATTAATTCTTTTTTAGCTCTTCTATCAAAAGATGAAAGTAAAAATTAGGTAAAAATGTTAAAAGACCGATTAAAAAAGATTAATAACTTAGAATATAACAATGGAAAAATTCTTTATTGGATGTCAAGAGACCAAAGAGTAAAAAATAACTGGTCATTAATTTATGCTCAAAAGTTAGCAAAAAAATATAATAAAAAAATTGAAGTATTGTTTTGTTTAAATAAAGAATATGAATTTCTTAATGAACGAAATTTTGATTTTATGATTTCTGGATTAAAAGAAGTAGAAAAAAGATTAATTGATTTAGGTATTAAATTTCATTTTTTATTAGGAAATCCGATTCATAAAATTCCTTCTTTTATAAAAAAATCTGATATTGGTTTTTTAATTACAGACTTTTCTCCTTTAAAAGTAAAATTAAATTGGGAAAATAAAATTAAAAAAAAATTAAATATCCCTTTTCATAAAGTAGACTCTCACAATATTGTACCTATTTGGATTGCTTCATCTAAAAAAGAATATGCTGCTTATACAATTAGAAAAAAAATTAATCCTAAATTAGATAAATATCTTACCGATTTTCCTAACCTTGAAAAAGTAGATAATAAAGTAGAATCTTCTATTGATTGGGGTAAAATTGAAAATTTAAATATTGATAATTCTGTTAAAAAAGTAAACTGGATAAAACCAGGATACTCTAACGCTAAAAAAATACTTTACGACTTTATTAAAAATAAATTAAAGAATTATTCTGAAAATTCTAATAATCCTTCTTTTAATGTTTTATCTAATTTATCTCCTTACATACATTTTGGTCAAATTTCTGCTCAGAGAATTGCCCTTGATGTTTTAGAAAATGATTGTTTAGTAAAAAATAAAGATGATTTCTTAGAGCAATTAATAGTTAGAAGAGAATTAACTGATAATTATTGTTATTTTGAAAAGAATTATGATTCTATCGAAGGTTTTCCAGATTGGGCAAAAGAGACTTTATCTGAACATCAAGGTGATAACAGAGAGTATATTTATTCACTTAGTGACTTTGAAAATGCAAAGACACATGATGAATATTGGAATGCTGCTCAAAAAGAATTACTACATAGAGGAAAGATACATTCTTATATGAGAATGTATTGGGCAAAAAAAATATTAGAGTGGACACCTAACTCAGAAGAAGCATTTAAAATTGCGATTTATCTTAATGATAAGTATTCACTTGATGGAAGAGACCCAAATGGTTTCGTAGGGGTTTCTTGGGCGATTGGTGGCGTTCATGATAGAGCTTTTAGGGAAAGAGAAGTATATGGGAAAGTTAGATACATGTCAAAATCAGGTCTTGATAGAAAATTTGATATGAAAAAATATGTGAAAAAAGTTAATAATAAGTCTTTAATTGATTAAAAATATTTATCTATATTTTATTTTCTTCGAAACTTAGAAAAAAACTTTGTTTTTTTCAAGGTGAGAAATCTTTTGAT
>CAZXZL010000042.1:0-7421 GCA_964645415.1 uncultured Methanosarcinales archaeon
AATCTCTGATTTTATTCACTTTTAAATTTCTAATTTAACAGTTCTAAACTTTAGTTTAATAAATTGACCAGATGGTACCATTCTAAAGAATGGCACGGTATTTTTATGATATTCTATTCAATTATATTTTTGATGCAATTTCAGAAAAATTATTCTTGAACTCAATGTCGTCTGTTCTTTCATAAGGTTTAATTTTTAAATCTACTTTTTCTCCTGATAAATGTTCTAATAATCCTTGCCAAGCTATCATTATTGCATTATCTACATTAAATTTGTTTTCTAATGTATATAACTTTGCATCTCTTTCATCACACATTATTTTTGCCATCTCTTGAAGTCTTTTATTACAAGCAACTCCACCACCTAATATTAGTTCATCTTTTCCAGTGTGAGCCATTGCCCTTTCAGTTACTTCAAGTAACATTGAATAAACCGTTTCTTGAAGAGAATAACATAAATCTGATTTTGAATACTTATTAGAGTCAAATTTTTGTTTTAAATTTGTCAATATCCCACCAAAAGAAACATCCATCCCTTTTACAACATATGGTAATTTAATAAATTTATCAGATTTTAATGATTCTTCATAAATCTTAGGACCTCCTGGAAATCCAAATCCAATGTATCTTGCAAAAGTGTCTAAAAAATTACCGACTCCAATATCTAATGTTTCACCAAATACACGATATTTTTTAGATTCATAAGCTATTACTTGAGTATTAGCTCCGGATGCATAAAGTAAAATAGGATCTTTAATATCACTGTGAACAAAACTACCTATAGTTAAATGTGCTATACAATGATTTACTCCTACAAGAGGGATATTATTTTGGAAAGAAATAGATTTAGCTGTAAAAGAACCAACCTTTAGTGCATGACCCATTCCTGGTCCTCTTGAAAAGGATATTAAATCAATATCAGATAATTTTTTGTTAGCATCACTTAAAGTCTTTTTTATCACATTGAAATATACTTCTTTGTGATGTTCAAATACTTCATAAGGAATCATTCCATGGTCATCACTACTATAAGAGTCTTTATTATTTGAAAGCAACTTTTTACCTTTTATTAAAGCAGCTCCAAAGGTATGAGCAGTACTTTCTATTCCTAATACAGTAAGATTATTTTTCATTTCTAAAAAATATTATTTTTATTTACTTTTAGATTTTTTTTTCTTACTACCTTTTTTACTTTTTGACTTCTTCTTACTAGATGATTTACTTTTTTTATTACTTGATTTACTCTTTTTACTAGATTTTTTACTTTTTGATTTCTTCTTACCTTTTGACTTTTTCTTAGAACTTTTTTTCTTCTTAGATGATTTTGATTTCTTTTTTTTACTCTTTTTATCAGACTTTTTACTTTTTGATTTCTCCTTTTTACTGGATTTTTTACCAGATGATTTACTCTTTTTAGATTTCTTCTTATCTTTAGAATCTGACTTTTTATCTTTTTTATCATCTTTTTTCTTTAGTAATTTTTTTGATAAAACACTTACTTCTTTGATATCAGTAATATCTTTAATTTCATCTTCAATCTTTTTTACAATTTCTTTAGGAAGACCATCTCCTTCTAAACCAATTTTTACTTCACTATCTTTTATTTCTACAATTGGATTTTTCATATGCATCATTTTTAATGTAGATCTAATTTTCTCTTCTTCATCTTCAACAAGTCTATTAATTTTTGCTTCATATATAATATCATGACCTGAAAGAGGATGATTAAAATCAACAATAACTCTACCTGAACCACTTGATCTAACTACACCTACTTGACCATCAATTTCATAAGCCATTCCTGGACGAGGATCAACATCCATCTTTTTAAATACACGATGAGGGATCATTTTAATTTTTGATGCGTCTTTTTTTCCAAAAGCATTTTCTTTTTTTACTTCAATTTTATGTTCTTTACCAATTTGTTTTCCAATAAGTTGATTATCTAATCCTTTTACAACATAACCTTTTCCTACAGGAAAAATTAAAGTGTCTGTTGGATTTTGAACTCCTTCTTCTTCAGCAACTTCATCATAAGTTGTATCAAAAACTTCTTTGTCTTCTTTTGTTTTAGCAATATAATCCAATTCAATAACATCAAATTCTTTGATTTTTTTAACCATTATAACTTTCACCATCAACTAAAATCTTCTTTTATTTATATAATTTTTCTATACTTACCTAATAATTTATTTATTTTTTAAAAAAAAATTACATATTTTAGTTCTTATTCAAAAATATTTATATATGAATAAATTTGTTTAAAAAATTCAAAAGAAGATGAATAAAATAAACTTAGCGAAAAAGATTTCAAAAAAGTATCATAGAGGCCAAATTAGAAAAAAAGATAATATCCCTTATTATATGCATCCTTATAGTGTAGTTAAAATTCTAAAAAGATATGGATATAAAGATGAATCTGTTTTATCTATAGCATATTTACATGATACTGTGGAGGATACTGATTTAACTATTGAAGAAATTAAAAGTTTATTTGGTGATTATATTGCTAGAGGAGTATATGTGCTTTCAAGAAATAAAGGTAACATTCAAGAAGGTAAAAAGAAAATATCTGAAAGAGATTATAGAATAAGGTTACTTAATTCATCTATTGATTTTCAAAGAGTTAAACTTGCTGATATAATTCATAATACTTCTACACTTGATGCTTTATCAAATTCAGGTATTGAAAAAAAGATTTTAAGCTCTAAAGAATTTTATATCCCTTTAGGAAAGAAGATTTCTCCAAAGATGGTTATTGAATTAGAAAAAAATATTAAAAATTACCTAAGTTTAGATAAATCTAATAGAAAATTAATAAAAGATAATAGTTATTTTTTAAATAAATCTAACAAAGAATATATTGAAAAAATCAAAAGAAAGTACAATTAATTTTATTTCTAATTTACTTAATTCTAAAAGAAAATTATTATAAGAAATGAAGATATAATTGCTCCAAGAAAGTGTAAAAATTCAGCATGTGTTTTTTCAATTTTTTCTTCTTTTATAAAATATGAAGTAATATAAATTGATATCAATGTTAATGGAATTGCAAGTAAAGCATAATAATTTGCACAACTTCCAAAAAAACTATTATTTGTAATATTTTTACAAACATAATCTAGAAAAATTCTTGAAACTGAATTAAATGTTGACTTTATACCAAGACCATAAAAAATACCTAATATAACACCATTAAAAAAAATACTTCCTGAAATTAAATCAAGGGAGCCTATTTTTCTTTCCATATAACATCACGTATTTATTTGTATATAATATTTTTTATTTTTAACAAAAAGTTAACATAGTAAAAAAAAATTATCAAAAGATTTAAAATAAAAATAAATTTTACAAAATACTGGTTAAAATGAATCTAAAAAAAATTATTGATGAATATGATGAAGTTAAATTGAATGTTGATATTATAAATAATAGATATGATAATAAATTAGATTATAATCCTTTTTTTAAGTATGAATCAAAGAAAAATCATATTGGTTATGATTTAAATAAGTCAAATTATGATTTTTATTAAATTATACCTTCAACTTCTTTATTTATACGGTCAAAAAATTTAACCATAAATTTATGTCTTTTTTCTGCCATTCTTTTTCCTTCCTCAGTCATCATTTTATCTTTAATAAACTTTAATTTTACTAAATATTCTCTGTAAGCAGTATCCTCTCTTGAATATGAAGAAGTATTTTCTATATCAACATTTTTATCATGAAGTTTTGCATTATTTTCTCCTGCAAATAAAAATGCTCTTCCAATTCCAACAGCTCCTATTGAATCAAGTTTATCAGAATCAAAAAGTACTTTTGCCTCAATTGTTTTTGGAGAAAAGTTATTTCTAAAACGATGAGATTTAATACAATGAATTATATTATTAAATCTCTCTTTTTTAATATTATAATCTTTTAAAATATTTTTTGCTATTTTTGAGCCGTATTCTGCATGACAAATATCACCATTATTTCTATCTTGATGTTCTCTTCCAATATCATGAAGTAAAGAAGCTATTTTTAAAACTGTTAAATCAGATTTTTCAATCTTTCCAATGTGTAATGATAATTTATAAACACGCATTGTATGATCAAAATCATGACTTCCTCTTTTATCTTTAAAATGATTTTTTGCCCTGTCTTTAATTTCATCAATAATTTCTTTCATAAAGAGATAGAATTTAATTTAAATATAAACTTTATGTCTAATTTTCAAAAAAATTATAAAGTGATTAAATATTATTGATTTTATGGACATTTTTAAAAATCCAGAAGATATTACTACCGGTTCAATAAAAAATATTATAATTAGACTATCAATACCTGTTTTCTTTGCTAATTTATTACAAGTTTCTTACAAACTTATTGATTTATTTTTTGTAGGAAGATTAGGTAAAGAAGCAATTGCTGCAATTTCTTTAAGTTTTCCAATTCTTTTTTTAATTGTTTCTTTTAGTATTGGATTTGCTATTGCAGGAAATATTTTAATTTCTCAACATAAAGGAAATGATAACGATAAAAAAGTTAATTATGTAGCAACTCAAACTATTATCTTCACATTATTTTTATCATTAATTTTAGGTTTTATTGGATATATAATTACACCGAATATACTTTCATTAATGAGTTTAGAACCTCTTGTTTATAATTACTCACTTCAATATATGAGAATTTACTTTATCGGATTAGTTTTTTTATTCATGTATGGTATGTCTCAAGGGATTATGAGAGGGATAGGTGATGTAAAAACACCTTTAATTATTATAACTATTACTGTTATTCTTAATATCTTATTAGATCCGATTTTAATCTTTGGTTTAGGCCCTTTTCCTGCTCTTGAAGTTAGAGGCGCAGCATTAGCAACAATTATTAGCCAAGCTATTAGTGCTATTTTATGTTTTATTTTATTTATCTCTAATAAATATAAAATTACAATTGATTTAAAAAATTATAAATTCGATTTAAAAATAATAAAAAAAGTAATTAAATTAGGTATACCTTCTTCTCTTGAAACAACAGCAAGAGCACTTGCTACAAGTGTATTAGTTTTTATAATTACAAATCTTGGAACTGTTACAACAGCAGCTTATGGAATAGGTGCAAAAGTATTTAATATTGTCACAATTCCTGCTTTTGCTATATCTACAGCAACAACTACGATTGTAGGACAAAATATTGGTGCAAATCAGACAGATAGAGCTGTTTTATCAACTAAGAAGAGTATTAAATATTCTCTTTACATTCTAATTTCACTTGGAGTGATCTTATTTCTTTTTTCATCTTCACTTGCTTCAATATTTACAAATGAAATTCCTGTAATAGAGCAAACATCAACATTTATTAGATTTATATCTTTTTCAATATGGCTTTTAGGAATACAAGTAATTATAAATGGAACATTAAGAGGTGCAGGAGATACAAAAACAGCAATGTATATTACAATAATAACATTATGGTTTGTTAGAATTCCATTAGTTTTATTTTTAACATATGTGTTAAATTTAAAAGAAATAGGTGTATGGTTATCTTTTCCAATTTCTGAACTAATAGCAGTAATTATTTCGGTTTTTGTAATAGTTAAAGGAACATGGTATAATAAAAAATTAATCAATCATTAAACTTAATTTAAATCATTCATACTTTTCCAAATATCAATATTACTAATATTTACTTCTTTTCCTAAAAAATTTGGTTTATCAAATTTATTCATATCATCAATTGAATTAAATTCAATCTCAGCAAAAGTATATTTATTAGGATTTTTAAAGATATCAACTTCAATTACTTTATTATTAAATTCATATTCTCTTCTAATCTTTTTAATAGGAGATAAATTTTTAGATTGTAATAATCTTTCTTTTTTATTATATTCCTTTTTTGATAGTTTAAATTCGAATTCTTTTCTAATCTCCCCTTTACCTTTTTTAATAGTTAGAATATAATTATGATTATTTTCAATTTTGACTTTTCTTAATCTAATCTGAAAATCATCCTTATAATAAATATAATTTTGTTCTATATAATATTCTCTAAGAAGTTTTAAGTTTTTTATATTGTTCAAAAAAACATTATATTTTTTTTCTATTTCATACATAAAACTTATTTAGAAATTTAAGTATAAATATTTATCTAATGTCTTCATATATTAAATAAATAATAGTAGAAATAAATAATACAATAGAAGTTAAAGTAATTACAATAATTGGTTCATATTTTAGGTTTAATTCATAAATATGTCTAAATAATATTCCAAAAAAAGCCCATATCAATGTTAAACAATAAGGGATATCTTTATTTTTTAAACTAACTAATATTCCAATTATTGTTCCAATTATAATTAAAATAACTGTCCAAATCCATAAACTAATTCCAAAACCTTCCCATCCTAAACTAATTAAAAAAGCAAAAACATTTGCAATTGTTGCAACAGTTATCCAACCAAAATAAACACTAAATGGAACCTTAATTAAGAAAAAATCTTTTCTTGTAAAATTACTTTTAGAAATAATTAAAGAAATCTTAATTAGTAATAAAAGAATTATAATCATTAAAATAAGAGAAATACCAATATATAGATAATGCCATGAAAAAATCCATAATGCATTAGCAATAGATGTAACAATAAAAAGTTTTGAGATATCTTCAAATAAAGAATGATCTTTTATTAATTGATATATGACATATATTCCTAAGAACAAATAAATTAAACCCCATATAGAAAATGTAAATCCTGTAGGAACAAAAGGATTAGAAAACATATCAGATACTTCAGAAGGAGTTATATTATTAATTGGTAATGCATTTGCAAGCCAATTTACAAATATCATCACAACATATGTAATTAAAACCATTAATTTAAGAGAAATCTTTTTCATATATTATATTTTGATAAATTGATTTATAAATTTTATTAGAAAAAATAATAATTTAGTAATTAAGAAAAATTTATAAATAAAAACACTACTACATAGTTACAATGAAACTCAAAAAAATAGATGTTAATTTAGAAGGAATAATTGAAGATGAAGAGGGAAATGAGTATAAAGCAAAACCAATTGGAAATCCAATTAGTCTTACAGAAAAGAAAGATTCTGATTTAAAAAACGTAATTGAGTGTATTGCTCCATATGATGCAGATGCTTATTCATTAAGTAAATGTGAATATGTAAACTTAGATTCAAAAGAGATCATTGATAATTATGATTTAAAATCTGTTCAATATTACAAATTTGAAGAAGAAGAAAAAGAAGAATTTTTTTCAAAAGATTATATGAAAATTTATAATACAGATAAAAGAGTATAATTAATTTAATTAATTCTAAAAAATAGTAATTTTTTTTATTTTTTCTCATTTAATCTTCTTCGAAACTAAGAAAAAAACTTTGTTTTTTTCAAGGTGAGAAATCTTTTGATTTCA
>CAZXZL010000043.1:0-7181 GCA_964645415.1 uncultured Methanosarcinales archaeon
GGTTTGGTTTTCCATTTTGATTACCTTTCAGTTACAACTAATATAAATTAATCCTTTATATTGTTTTTGTTTATTTACTATTCTTGAGTAATATTTTTCTTTTTTGAATTATTGTAATTTAGTTTTTTTTTTTTTTTATTTATAAAATTTTGTTTTTTTAGTCATATTTTGTTTTTCATCTTATTTTTTGTTATTTGTTGGAAAGGGTTTAGAGAAGTTTTTTTAGGTAAAATTTATTTTATTCTAAGTTTGTATTCGTATTTTGCTAAAGTTTGTGTATTCGTATTAAGCTAAAGAGTGTGTATTCGTTTAAGTGTAGTGTGTAGGGCAAAATCCTCTTTTGTTGTTTTATCAGAATTTTATACTCTTTTCTATTATCTTGATAAGTTTTTATTTTTTATAGGCAAATCAGCAGATTTTTTACTTGGATGTGTTTTTAATTATGTATAAAATTCCTCTTAAGTTGTAGCTTTAAAGAATAATTTAAAAAAGAAATAATATCTAAAAAATAAGTATCAATGATAAGTATTATATATTTGAATTCATTTTTATGTATAATATAAAAAAATGTTATCTGATAAAGAATTAAAAAAACAATTTAGGAAAAAAGCATCATCAAACCCTGAAAAATACTATGCTACTGAATATTTAAAAGAAAAAGGTTACATGAGAAAAAAATGTAATTCTTGTGGTCTTTATTTTTGGACAACTAATAATAAAAGAGAAGTATGTGGAGATGCAAATTGTCAAGGTGGTCTTAATCTAAAAGATTTTAATGTAGATAAGATGACTTATATTGATGTTTGGAAAAATTTCTCTAAAAAATTTGATAAATTAGGTTATAAATCAATTCCAAGATATCCAGTTGTTTCTCGTTGGAATCCAACTACAGATTTTACTATGGCAAGTATTGCTGCCTTTCAACCATATGTTGTAAGTGGTGAAGTTAAACCACCCGCAAAAGAATTAACAATACCTCAATTCTCATTACGTTTTAATGATATTGATAATGTTGGGAGAACAGGATCTCACATGACTGGTTTTGTAATGATAGGACAACATGCATTTGTTCCTGAAAAAGAGTGGGATCAAGAAAGGTATTTTTCAGATATAAATAAATGGCTTAATAATGGTATTGGACTAAATAAAGATGAAATTGTATTTCATGAAGATGTTTGGGCAGGTGGTGGAAATTTTGGTCCTTGTATGGAATATTTTGCAGGAGGAGTTGAATTAGGAAATCAAGTTTATATGCAATTTGAACAAACCAATACAGGTTATAATAAATTAAATCAGATGGTTTTAGATATGGGAATGGGACAAGAGAGGAATGCATGGTTTACTCAACCAAATAAAAATAGTTATGAAACAACTTTCCCAACAGTAGTTGATCATGTTTTTACAAAAACAGGAATAAATAGAAATACAGATATAATGAAAAAATTCAAACCATATGCTTCATACCTAAATGATGATGAAACAGATAACTTAGATAAAGAATGGGAAAAAATATCTAATAAAATAGATATTGATAAAGATAAATTAAAAACAACAGTTTCTAAAAATTCAGCTTTATATGCAATTTCTGATCATACAAGAAGTTTATTAGTCGCAATAAATGATGGTGCATTACCAAGTAATGTTGGAGGAGGATATAATTTAAGAATAATATTACGTAGAACATTAGACTTCATTAATGAATATGATTACAATATTGATATTCATAAATTATTTGAATTACATGCTGAATCTTTAAAACCACAGTATCCAGAATTATCTGAAAACTTAGAATCAGTTCAAGAAATTATAAAAGAAGAAGTTTCTAAATATAAGAAAACAAGAAAAAAAACAAAGAAAAAAGTAGAAAAAATAACTAAAAAGAAAAATGAATTTAATTTTAAAGATTTAAAAAAATTATATCAATCAAATGGAATTACTCCTGAAGATATAAAAAAATACTCAAAAGATGTAAAATTACAAGAAGAAGGTTTTTATTCAAAATTAAGTAATAAGGACTCATCTAAATCTTCTAAAAAATCACATAAACACTCTTACTTAAAAAACTTTGATGGTTTTGAAAAAATTCCTAAAACAAAAAAACTATACTTTAATGATTATACAAAAACAGAATTCAGTGCTAAAATAATAAATTCATTTATTCATGATAAAAAAACATATATTGTTTTAGATAAAAGTTATTTTTATCCAACTTCTGGTGGACAACAAAGTGACAAAGGATATATTATTTACAATAACGATAAGATAAAGATTAATTCTGTAATTAAATTTAATGAAATAGTATTTCATGTTAGTGATAGTGTTCATAAATTAGATAATAATAAAATTAAAGGAGTAATTAATGAAAAAAGAAGAAATCAATTAACAAAACATCATACCGGAGCTCATATTATAAATTATGCATCACATAAATATTTAGGTAAACATGTTTGGCAAGCAGGTGCTCATAAAACTGTAAAAAAAGGAAGATTAGATATTACTCATTATAAATCCTTATCATTACTTGATGAATTAGAAATCGAAAGAATTGCAAATGATTTAATAAAAAAAGATGTTAAAATAGATACTTTCTTTGAAGACAAAGACAAAGCTGAGAAAAATTATGGGATGAGAGTTTATCAAGGAGGTGCAATTCCAGGAAGTAAACTTAGAATTGTAAAGATAAGTGACTATGACATAGAAGCTTGTGGTGGAACTCATCTTAATAGAACATCTGAAGCAGATTCAATAAGAATTATTAACTCAACAAGAATTCAAGATGGTGTTGTTAGAATTGAATATGTTGCTGGAAAAAGAGCTAATGATATTGATGTTGAAAACAAAAAAATATTTGATAAACTTAATAAAATTGCACAAAATAATAATTCAAAGATTTCTAATTATAACACTTTAGAAAATTTAAATTATTTAATTAAAAAATCAACAAAACTATTAAATATTTCAAGAAAAAAATTAGCTGAAAAAATAGTAGAGTTTACTACTGAAATTAATGAAAATAAAAGTAAACTTGAATTTTTAGAAGACGAATATAATTTAGAAGTAAATTATCCTTCATTAAATAAAGATATTTCCATTTATCAATTTGTTAAAGAAATATTTAATTTATGGAAAAAATATAATAGTATTTTAGAAAATAATGAAGAAAAAGTAATTTCAGAAATTGATATTAAGTATGGGAAAGTTAACTTAAGTGTAAATTCTTTAAGAAAGGTAGCTGAAAAATATTTTGATGATAATTTTTTAATATATAACTCAGATGGTTTTTTTGTAGTTAATGATAATAATCTTGAAGAAAAATTAAAAGAAAACAAAGTTGGATTTGGAGGTCGTAGTTATAAACAAGGTAAAGCAGATATTAATCTTTTAAGTAAATTAATTAATACTTCTAATTAAATTATTTACATAACTGAAATCTCTATTTTTTATAATAATATCATACTTTTCTTTTAAGACATCTTCTTTATCATATTTTTTATTAAAAGAAATCATCTAATGTCTTACTTCTTGAAAAGAATTTTTTATTTCTATCTGCTTTAAACTCTTCTAAAACATGATTTAAGTTATTATAAGGGATTTTATTAGAAAATTCTAAAATCTGTTCAATACTTTTATTATAATTATTTGATCCAACTTCTCTATGAATTTCTTCAGCCATTAATGCTAAATCTTCATCATCACAACCAGAAGCACCAAATTTATTATAAATTTTTGAAAGTGATTTTAAACTAGGATGTTGTTCACCAAATTTTTTATTAGACTTATGTGGTTGAATAGGTGATTTTTTGGATAATTCTCTTGCAGAATATATTAATTCTACTTCATTAATATTATAACCTTTATCCATTAATCTAAATATAGTCTGATTATTTGTATTATAATCTTCTTTAATTTCATATATCTTTTTCAAATTTTTATTGTCCAAACTATATTGAGATTTTTTATTATTAAAATAATCTTCAGTAAATTTTGAATTAGAAATCATATCTTCAAATCCGTTATAATTTTTATCTTTCATTCTATTATTATAAGATTAGAAACTATTATTTAAATATATTGTTTTTGTGTCTACTCTTTAGTTACATATGATTAATAGTGTAAAATATTTTCATTTTATGAACATCTTCTAAAGATTTATATAACAAAAACTAATCACTAATATGATGGGAAAATCTATTAAAGTTAAAGGAGCAAGGGATCATAATTTAAAAAATATTGACGTTGATATTCCTAAAAATAAATTAACAGTTGTTTCTGGTGTTTCAGGTTCTGGTAAATCAACACTTGCTTTTGATACTTTATATGCAGAAGGACAGAGAAGATATGTTGAAAGTTTATCTAGTTATGCAAGACAGTTTTTAGGTCAAATGAAAAAACCTGAAGTAGATTCAATTGAGGGTTTATCTCCTGCAATCTCTATTGAGCAAAAGACAACTTCTAATAACCCAAGAAGTACTGTTGGAACAGTTACTGAAATATATGATTATCTAAGATTATTATTTGCAAGAGTTGGTGATCCTTATTGTCCAGAACACAATATTAAAATTGAGAGAAAATCTCCTACTAAGATAACTGATGAAGTTATTAATGAGTTTAGTGGTAAGGAAATAGAAATATTTTCTCCAATTGTACGTGATAAAAAGGGAACATATTCAACTTTAATTCAAGATTTAAATAAAGACGGTTTTATTGAAGCAATTGTTGATGGAAAAAGAATAACTACTGATGAAGAAATTGAACTTGATCGTTATAAAAAACATTCTATTGATGTATTAATTGATTTAATTGAAGTTAATGAAGATGAAAGAGATAGAATTCAAGAAGCTATTGAAGTTGGTCTTGATATGGGTGAAGGTCTTATTAAAGTAAATAATAAATTATTTTCTGAAAAGATGTCTTGTCCTAAATGTGGATTTGTTTTTGAAGAATTACAACCAAGAATGTTTTCTTTTAATACTCCTCAAGGAGCTTGTTCTGAATGTGATGGAATAGGATATAAACAAAAAGCAGATTATGATCTTGTTATTCCAGATAAGTCTAAATCTATTATGGATGGAGCAATAGATGTTTATAATAAAAGAGATTTAAGATGGAGGTCAAAACAACTTAGAGAAGTTGGAAATATTTATGGATTTGATTTATTTACTCCAATCAAAGATTTTACTGAAGATCAATTAAACGTATTATTATATGGTTCTAATGAATCTATTGATGCTAATTGGCCATCCGGTGCTAAGATGAGCATGGAAGATGGTTTTGAAGGCATTTTACCTCAAACTGAAAGAATTTATTACAATACTGATTCTAGTTATAAGAAGAAAAAATTAAAGAATTTTATGATAAAAAAGAAGTGTCCTTCTTGTAATGGAAAGAGGTTAAAAGAAAAATCATTAAATGTATTGATTAATGGAAAAAATATTATTGATGTTACTGACTTATCTGTTGAAAAAAGTTATGAATTCTTTGATAATTTAACTCTTGATGATAGTGAGAAGAAAATTTCTGGTCCTATTTTACGTGAAATTACTTCTAGACTCAAATTTTTAAATAATGTTGGTCTATCATATTTAACACTTTCTAGAGCGGCAGGTACTTTGTCTGGAGGAGAGTCTCAAAGAATTAGACTTGCAACTCAATTAGGTTCTAATTTAACTGGTATTTTATACGTTTTAGATGAACCAAGTATTGGACTTCATCAAAGAGATAATGAAATGCTTATAAAAACATTACATAAACTTAGAGATTTAGGAAATACTTTAGTTGTTGTAGAACATGATGAAGAAACTATTAGAAAAGCAGATCATGTAATTGATTTAGGTCCTGATGCTGGAAGATATGGTGGTGATATTGTTGATTCAGGTACTGCTAAAGAGATTGAAGAAAGAAGTATTTCATATACTGGAAAATATTTATCTGGTGAACTAAAAATAAATGTAAGGGATAATAGAAGAGATCCTGAAGGTTTTTTAGAAGTTAAAGGAGCAAGAGAACATAATTTAAAAAATATTAATGTTAAATTTCCAAAGTCTGCTTTAACACTTGTTACTGGTGTTTCTGGTTCAGGTAAATCAACTTTACTTCATGAAGTTTTATATAAATCTTTAAAAAAGAAAGTTTACAATTCAAGAGTTTCTCCTGGTGATCATGACAGTATTAAAAATGTAGATAATTTTGAAAAAGTTGTAATTATTGATCAATCTCCAATTGGAAAAACACCAAGAAGTAATCCTGCTACATACACTAAAACTTTTGGTAAGATTCGTGAGCTTTTTGCTAAAACTGCTGAAGCTAAATTAAGAGGATATGATAAAGGAAGGTTTTCTTTTAATGTTAAAGGTGGTCGTTGTGAGAAGTGTCGTGGGAAAGGAGAGGTAAAAATTGAGATGAATTTTTTAGCTGATGTTCACATTACTTGTGATGAATGTGAAGGAAAAAGATACAATCGTGAGACTCTTGAAGTAAGATATAAGGGTAAAAATATTGCTGATGTATTAGATATGAGTGTTGATGAAGCTTATGAGTTTTTTGAAAAGATACCTTATCTTAAAAGAAAATTAAAATTACTTCAAGATGTTGGTTTAGGTTATATTAAGTTAGGACAAAAATCAACTACTCTTTCTGGTGGTGAAGCTCAAAGGATTAAATTAACTCGTGAACTTTCGAAAAGGTCTAATAAAGATACTATTTATATTTTAGATGAACCTACTACTGGTCTTCATTTTCATGATGTAAAAAAGTTAATTCAAGTTGTTAATAGATTAGTAGATAAAGGTGGAACTATAATGATTATTGAGCACAATATGGAATTTATAAAAAATGCTGATTGGATTGTTGACTTAGGTCCTGAAGGTGGTGATAATGGTGGTGAAGTTATATTTCAAGGAACTCCTGAAGATCTTGTTAAAGTAGATAATAGTTATACTGGTAAGTATTTAAAAGATTATTTATAATAATTATCAAGTTTTATCTTAATTCTTATCTCTTTTTTATATAATATTTAATTATTTTTTTAGTTATTAGTTCCTATATTATTCTATTTCTTTTTGTTTCAACCTTTATCAAGCTTGGTCAGGATGGTACTATACTACCTGTAGCACTGTAGTTTCTATTAAATTCTATTTGTTTTTATTTTTATTTCTATTAGTATCTTTGTTTTTAGATGATTT
>CAZXZL010000044.1:0-7110 GCA_964645415.1 uncultured Methanosarcinales archaeon
AGATGATTTTGCCCTATTTTTTCTTTAGGTTTTTATTTTCTATATTCTTTAGAATATTTTTGATTTATTTTTAAGATTTTGTTGTTTTGGTAAATTATTTAAATGAGCTTTTATTTTTAATTTTGATAAGTATTAGCCGAGGTAGCTTAGTCGGCTATAGCACCACGCTCATAAGTTTATGAGCTATGATCGTATGCGAGATGATGCATACTCGACTGAGATACGTGGAGGTCGGGGGTTCAAGTCCCCCTCTCGGCACTTTCTATTTAAAATCCTGTTACTATCATGTTCTTTCTGTCTTTTAACATTTCTTTTGTTGCATATATTTCCATTTCTGTTTTATTTAATGGTCTATATGTGTCTTTTAAAGAATCATACATTAATGATTGATATCTTAATTTGTCAATCTTTTTTACTAATGATTTTGAAGGATATATGATTGGAGATATTTTAATGCTATATCTTTTATCTTCTAAGTCTCTTATTAGTTTTGTATATATTGCTGAAACTGTTGAGTTTAAAAAGAATGATGAATTTTTTCTTTTCTCTTCTTTTCTTTCAATTACTGGAAAAAATTGATTGAATTCTGATGTTGAAAAACCATAAAACTTTCTCCAATAATAACAATTTAATTCTTTGTCATTTTCTTTTTTTGTTAAAGGAATGTAAAATAATGATGCTTGATTTTTTTTTTTATGTTTTCTTCTTGATGGTACTTTTCCAACTACTAAATCATTATATGGTCCATTATATGTTATTTGATCTTTTCTAAAATTATATAGAGAAACACCACATTCGTTTTCAACAATTGATTGTTTTATGTACTGATTGTTTGGTGTTTTGTATTTTAATGTTAATAAGTTATGCTTGTCATTAGAATATGCTTCTTGAACTGAATCTATAATTTTATCTAATGTTATATTATTTTGTAGAAGTTCTTTTTTTGTGAAGTTTTCAATTCCACAATTTCTTAATACTTTCTTTGAATAAAGTAAGATTTCATCAAATTCTTTTGATTCATATATGTCTAAATATTTTTTTATCTTATCTTCATCTCTTTCGTTTAATATTAATTCAATTAATTTGTCTGTATTTTGTAAGTTGTCTATATCATAATTTTTTGATTTTAGTTTTTGAAGACCGTCATAAAATAATATCTTCTTTTCTAATTCGTTTATTTTTATTTTTGGATTTGTAAAAATTATTTGATTCATTGGATAAGGAATTTCATTATCAAATATATTCAGTTTTTCTGTGTTTATGTTTTCACTTTCATCTATTAGATTTTGTGAGTAAAGATTATCTAATGTATCTTTTATTCTATAATCTTTTTGAACTTCTTTTTTTTCACAATATGTATCTAATATCTCTTTCCTAGTTGGATAATAAAATAATCCTTCTTTTTGTTTCATGTTTACTATTGAAAGTTAGTTAATTTTAATAAAATTATCTTAAAAAGATTTGAATATATTTTATATTATTTGAATATAGTTATTTTGTAATAGAAAAATATAAATTCCTCTTTTTTGTTAATGTTTTATGGTGGTTTCATGAAAATTGGTCTTATTTCAGATACACACAATAATTTAAAATCAACTAAGGAAGCTTTAATTTTATTTGAAAGATTAGATGTTGATAAGATATATCATTTGGGTGATTTAGTTAGTCCTGATGTTGCTGAAATGTTTCCAGAGGAATCTTACTTCTTAGTTGGAAATTGTGATAGTAGAGAATTAAAAGATTTTCTTGATGAAAATGATTACAATTTTTCTAATTCTTATGATCATGAGTATGATGGTAAAAGATTCTTTTTTATTCATGGCGATAATAGATTATTTTTGAATCGTATGATTAATGATGGTTTATTTGATTGTGTTATTCATGGACACACTCATACTAGAAAAAATAGAAAGAGAAATAGTACTCTTGTTGTAAATCCTGGTGCTTTAAGAGATGGAACTATTTCTGTAAATAAGACTGTTTGTGTTTTAGATACTGAATCTTTAGATGTAGATTTCCATAAGATTGATTAAAAATCGTTACATTTTTATATAGTTGTAACTTCTCAGTAACACAATGTCAAAATATAATCAAAATTATATGGATATTTACTCTGATGATGAAAAGAATGATAATTCTTCAAATTTAAAAAAGTTAGTTGTTGGAGGTGTTGTTGCAAGTTTAATTGCTTGTGGTGCTTTTGCTTATAGTTTATATGATGATTATAAGAATCATCTTTCTCCAAAAGAAGAAATTACTCAGTATGTTGAAGGTTATGATTTTGAGGAGCATGAAAGTGAAGCTCTTGAAGTTATGATTGATGTTATTGATAGTAGTAAGAGAGGAGGTAGTTCTTATGATAATGTTAGTTATAATCTTGCTCTTAGTGATATGAGAAGTTCTTTTAATGGTAATGAAAGTGAGCTTGTTAAATTTTTAAATCAAAACATGAATAAAATTGGTGCTGATTTTTATGGAAAGAGAAATTATTCAAGTAGTGAAGATGAGTTAGATAATTTTTATAATATTGTTTCTGATAATTCTGGTTATGATCGTTTAGTTGATTTTATTGTTGAAAATCACTCATATCTTGAGTGAATTTTCTTTCTTTTTCTTTTTTTCTTAACATTTATATAGTAACATTTTCAATTTATCTGATAGGTGAGTCTTATAATGGATGCTGTTGATAAATTAAAAAATAGGGTTTTAGATCAATTTGATTTAATGGAAGAGGAGTTTTCTTGTGATTTTGATGATGTATGTGAAGATGTTTCTGATGTTAAATTAAAAGAAGAATTTTTAGATAAGGTTTCTAAGTTGAAAGAATTATATGAAGAAGGTAGTATTAATCCTTATTTTGATTTAAATCTTAATCTTGATGATAATAATGATCCTGTTGATGATAATGTTGATATAGTATTTTTTGCTTTTTCTGGAAATCCTCCACATTGGGGACATATTATGGCTGGTTTTGATGCTTTAGTTGATTATGAAGCTGATAAGGTTGTTTTTGTTAGTAATGGTGATGATCCAAGAAAAGATACTTTAAGGCCTGTTGATGTTAGATATGAATTGGTTAAAGATGTTGTTGATTTATTTTCACCTTTTTTTGAATTTAGTGAAATTGCTAAAAAACCTTACTTTGATGAAGATGTTCCTATGATTGGAGAATATACTTTATTTCGATTTTTTAAATTAAATGAAGATAGTAATATTACTGCTTATTATTTTGCTGGTAGTGATCATCTAAATAGATATGTTGAAGATGATGATGGTAATAAAAGATTAGATACTGTTGGGCATTTAGAAAAATGTATTGATGATTCTATGTTTGGTTTTAATTCTGATTTACATGATGTTATTGGCTTATTTAATGCTAGAGATAAAGAAGAATTTGAAGAGAACCTTGAAAATATTGATGATCCTGAAATTGATATTGAAAGATTGGATCCGACTATTTCTTTTTCATCGACACAAATTAGAAATGCATTAAAAGGAGAAGATGATGAAGAGAAACTAATTATTCTTCCTTTTATTAATTATGTTAAAATAAAAGAGAATGGTTGGTATCAAAATTAATTTTTATATTCTTTTAATTTTTTTATTCTTTCTTCTGTGTTTGGATGTGTACTAAATAATGATAGCATTTTTTCTTTTTGAAATGGATTTATTATAAACATATTTGATGTTACATGTTGTGATTTTGTTGCACTAATTTTTTGACTTTCATTAATTTTATTTAATGCACTAATTAGTCCTTCTGGATTATTTGTAATTTCATAACTTCCTTTGTCAGCAAGATATTCTCTTGATCTTGAGATTGCCATTCTAATTATTGTTGCTGTTAATGGAATAAATATTGCTGCAATAATATATCCTAATCCTTTACTTGCTCTTTTTCCACTACTAAAAATAGCTCCCCATCTAAGGAAGAATGCCATGTATGTAATTGTCATTGCAATTACTGAGGCAACTGTTGAAATTAAAGTGTCTCTGTTTTTAATGTGAGATATTTCGTGAGCAATTACTCCTTTTAATTCTTCATTATTTAATTTATCTACTAATTTATCTGTTACACAAATTACTGAATTTTTAGGATTTCTTCCTGTTGCAAATGCGTTAGGAAAATTCATTTCAGAAATGTATGTTTTTGGAGCAGGTATGTTTGCTTTTAATGCAGCTTCTTTTACCATGTCTTTAATTTTACCTGTTCTAATCTCTTCTGCTTTATACATTTTAAGAATTATTTTATCTGAATGCCAATAACTCACAATATTAATTGCTAAAGCTATTATTAGACCAACTAATAATCCTCTTTCTCCAAATAATGAGCCTATAAATAAAAGTAAGGCTGACATTAATCCAAGTAGGATGAATGTTTTTATTCTATTAAACATGTTACTTTTAAGAATTATAATTTAGTTTATAAAATTTATTTATTTTTATTTCCAGGATTTTGTTCCTATGTCTTTAAAGAATTCTTTTACTCTTTCTATTTTATTTTTTATTCTTTTTTTTCTATATGTGTTTTTTAATTCTTTTAATTCATCTATTTTTTCACTTTCATATTCAGAAATAATTGCTAATTTGTGATATTTTTTAATTTGTTTTATTTTATTTTTTAATGGTAAATCTTTGTTTTCTTCTATAATCTCTTCTATTTTTTCAAAACCTTGATCTCCAAGAAAAGCTAATCCTTTAAAATAATTAAATTCATATTCTTTTTTTTGCTTTTGTATATCATTAATTTCATCTGTTATTTTAAAACATTCTTCTATATCTCTTTCTCCTTTAATATATTCTTTAATGTAGTTTTTAAAAATATCTTCCATTCCATACTGATTTTTCATCTTTTTGTATGTCTTTTTTGCTAATTCATAATGATTATTTTTAACTGAAATATCTGCTAAGTTATTTATTTTATCTTCTAAGTAATTATCTTTATTATAAAATTCATCTAATGGTATTCCTACTATTTCTTCTTCCTCTGATTCACTATAGTATTCTATAAATGAGATATCAATTAATTTTTCAAGAGCTGATTTATTTGAGTAAAGAACTTCTTCTAGTGTATCTTTATTTTTTTCAAGAAGATAATCAGAAAACTCAGTATTAAGATTGTTTCTTATTTTAAGATACTCATTAATTTCTTTATTTTTATATCTCATATATATTGTAGTTTTCGTTTATTTATATTTTTTACTATTAAGTGATAAAGTAATTTTTTATTAGTATTAATTCGACTAATTGTTTAGGTGATAGATATGTTTGATTTAAATGGAAAGGTTGCTATTGTTACTGGTGCAAGTGGTGGAATTGGTCGTTCTATGGCGATTGGTTTGTCTGAGCAAGGTGCTGATGTTGCAATTTTTGATGTTAAAGATGGAAGTGATGTTGCTTCTGAGATTGAAACTAAGTCTGAATTTTATCAAGTTGATGTTACTAATGAAGAGAGTGTAGAAGATGCAGTTTCTTCTGTTGTTGATGAGTTTGGAAAAATTGATATTTTAATTAATAATGCTGGTGTTCATTTTTCTAAACCTATGGTTGATACTGATTTAAGTGAGTGGAAGAATCTTATGGAAATCAATGTTGATGGTTATTTTATTGTTTCAAAAAAGGTTTATCCAAATATGAATGAAGATTCAAGAATTATTAATATTGCATCTATTGCAGGTCATCATGCTTTCTTTAATTCTGCAGCTTATAATTCAAGTAAAGGTGCTGTTATTCAATTGACTAAGTCTATGGCAATGGAGTTTGCTGATAAGGCTAATGTTAATGTTGTTTGTCCTGGTGTTTTTGTTACTCCTATGACTGAAGATATGGTTAAGACTGATGAGATGATGGCACTTATTGAAAGTTCAGTAATTAAAAAAAGAACTGCTGATGCTGATGAGATTAAAGGACTTGCAGTATATTTAGCTAGTGATGAATGTAGTTATATGACTGGATCTGTAATTACTATTGATGGCGGTTGGACTTGTCATCTTTAATTTTTTTTTGTTTTTTTCCTAATTATTAAGATAATTTTATAAATGAGATATACTAAAACAAGGTTGTTGTGTTTTGGGGGAACCCAATAATATTATTCTGATATGATTAAAAGATCATGAAAATCCGTGAAAATCACGTCACTCAAATAGGAATTGGTTTATTTATTAATACATTAATATACAATAATGTGACATAAATTAGGATTCAATAAAATAATTTTGTATTGGCTTTAATTTTACTTTAAGTGTGTTTTTAGTTTTTATTTATGTTTTTATTTGATTTTTGTGGTGTTTTTTAGTTATTTTTATAAAATATAGGTTAAATAGTTACTTTTATAAATTAGTTGAATTTTTTTGTTATATGATTTTTGTTTTTTTGTTATTAATTGACTTGATTTTAGTTATTTAGTGATTTTAAGTGATTTTTAAGAGGTTTCATTTACATGAGGTTGTTTTTGGTGTTGGTGTTATTTGTTTGTAGTGAAACTCTGTGTTTGTTTTTTATAGGTGTTATAGTGTCTCTATTGAAAATGAGTGGTTTTTTAATGGTGAAAACAATGAAAAACTTTATAAATCAAGTGTGTTGTTAAGTAAGTAATTTTGGCTTTAGGCCATAAGTTTATGATTTTAAGTATTTTAATTTGAGGTGAAAAAATGCAAATGAAGAAAGTTGTTAAAGGTATTGTAGCTGTAGGTAGTGCTGCTCTATTAATGGGTTCTACTGCTCTAGGAGCTACTTTAGGAGATTTTCCTGCTCCTTATTCGGAGGATGGAGAATTTAATGGTAATTTAGTTGTTGGTGCTGACGCAGCAACTGCAGACGTTATTGGTGCAGTTGACGTTGCTGGTGCTTTACAAGCAGCTAACGTTGATGAAGAGATGGTAACTGTTGATGCATCTGGTGATTACACCGTTGATGTAGAAGACGGTATCAACTTAGAAGGAAGAAGAGAATTAAACTTAGATAATCATTTAGCTTCTGTAAGAAGTGTATATGATTCTGATGCTCTTCCAGAACTTTTAAGTGATAGTACATTATATAGTGACTCTTCTCCAAGTGACAAAGACTTAACAGAAAGAATTGAATTAAGAGATGGTTTTGATATTCAATTTG
>CAZXZL010000045.1:0-6903 GCA_964645415.1 uncultured Methanosarcinales archaeon
AAGTTTTTAATCTACGATTAAACACCCTTAAAAGTTTGTAATTTTATATTACACACTTCTAAACTTTAGTTTAGTAATCTTTGATTTTATATGCTTTTAAATTTTTAATTTAACAAGTTCTAAACTTTAGTTTAATAAATTGACCAGGATGGTACCATTCTAAAGAATGGCACGGTAGTTCCGATAAATTTCTATTTCTATTTATTATTGTTTTTATAAACTTCCATTACTTTGTTTTTGGATGATTTTGATTTCTATGCTATCGAAGATGACTCTGCCCTACTATTTTTCGAAGAAGATTAAACGAAGCTTTTTGAACTTAGAAAGATTTACTTTAGTAATTTAGGAAAAATAAAGAAAATGTAAAGAAAAAAAAAGAAAAAACGCCACTTATGAAGTGACGTATGCTACTCTTACTCAACTGGAGAAATCTCTAAGTCTGCCATTGATGTTCCAGTTATTAACACTTCTTCTCCACTTAGATCATAATCCATATGATCTGCTAATACTTTTGATGCATGTCTTGTATCTTGTGCTTCATAACCTGCTACAACCATAGCAACATAGTCTCCATGTTCAATTAATTTGATGAAAGCTTGTCCTTCACCAAATCCTTCTGGTCCTGTATACTCACCTAATAAATCTGCTGAGACATCATTTGCAGCTGGACCACCAACGGAAATAATGTTTCTATCTCTATTATCTATGTTAATTTCTGTATCAAGATAAGCCATTCCTGAACCAATTCTAACTACTTGATCATAGGTGTACTCTGTTTCTTCACCATGTGAGATTGATATTTCTACATCACTATTTCCAAGTGCAGCAGCAAATTCTCTTGCGTCTTCACCAGGATAGTATAATTCAATCCTATGGTTATCATCTTCATCAACTATGAAGTATGTTCCATGTTCAGTTAACCCATAACCAATATCGTCATCATCTTCCCAACTATATGTTTCAATGTCAATTAAATCAAATTCTAATTCTCCATCATCAACTGATAAATTTAATTCAATTGAATCCATATCTTCTTCAACTAATGTAATAACTACATCATCTGAATCATCTAAGTTGTCTTGATTAATTTGAATTTCCATCCCATCTCTTGTGTGGATTGTATTTGCAATTATTTCTGAACCAAAGTTTACTAAGTCCATATCATCTCCGTAAAAATAATCACCAGCCTCATAAGTTCTTTCTCTACCAGTAATTACATTTCTAATAATTACTTCATCATCATTTCCAACACTACTACTTCTACTACGGATTTCAAATAATCTTGTTAAATACTCTCCACCACCTACATACTCGTTGTGTAAAAATTTGTCTCCTCTACTAAACATACTATCATCATTCAAATTAATGTCATTAGTTAAAAGGAAATTATTTAACTTATGTACATTATCATCTGCTTTGATTGGTTCAATTCTAACACTGTCACCATCATAATTATCAAAGTCTATTCTCAAAAGATCATCACTTCTAATCTCAAAGTTAACATAATCTCCACTTTCAAATTCTCCTTTGAGACCATCAAATGCTAATGTAATTTGACCAAATACTGGATCACTAATTCTTTCATTTGGTAATAATTTGGTTTCTTCAAAATCATAAAAATCTTCCATAATTTCTACAAAATCAAATGTAAATACCAAATCATTAACACTATCAAAACCAGTAATTGTTCCAGGTTCATCAATGTAGTAACCAACACCATCTATGTCATCACCATTTAACTCAATTTCACCACCACTTAAAATTAATTCATCACTTCCAAGCATTAAGTCAACGATGATAAATGTTCTGTCACCAATATCAGAATACATAATGTCTCTTACTCTGATTTCTTCACCATGAACTCTAATTGTATCACCAATTCCTCTACTACGTCTTCTTCCATCAACATCTAAAACAACACTATCTGTAGTTCCACCTACAAGTTCAATAGTGACATCTTCACCACCAATAGTAAAAGTTTTGCTTTCTCCAAGTTCTAAAGCTGCTTCTTGTGTAGAACCATATAATACTAATTCTGAGTCATCATCTTGCTCAGCAATTACATATGGTCTTCCAAGAATAACTATTTCTTCACTTTCATCATACTCTAAAAAATTAACTTCATCATCAAAGTCAATTGTTAAATTAATTTCATTCTCTCCAAAAAAGTAAATAAATTCAGATACTATATCTTCATCATCAACTTCAACGTTTCCAAAAGTGATATTCATTCCATCAGTTGGTAATCTTAATCTTTCTGAAAATTCAATATCACCATTTGTTCCGGTATCATCAACAATCTCACTTTCAGATAATAATTCAGGTAAAGAATCAAAGTCATATCTACTTCTTGAAGCACTAATAACATCTCCAAGATTTAATTTAACTCCTCTACTCTCTAAAGCGATACCATCTGAAACGGAAATTGAAATGTCACCGATTCCTTCAATTGAAATAATTTCTTCTCTAACATTATCTGCTTGTAATCCTGCAGCAACATCAACAGCACCAATAACATCTGCAGTTGCAGCATTTGCACCAACAACAATAGATCCATCAAAATGTCCATCCTCAGTAAATGGTGATGGATAATTACCTAAATCCATTGCTCCAGCAACTAAGGTAGAACCCATTAAAATACTTGCACTACCTAAAGCTACAATACCTTTAATTGTTTTTTTAAAATTCATTTTTTCACCTCATATCTCCAATATTTTTTTGAAGATATTTCAGATTAAACTAGTTAGGTATGCTAATCTAATTTATATATATTTCTATATTGAGAGGTTTATAACTAACATAAAAGAAAATAAAACAATTAAAACAAACTTAAAAGGCAAGTAATTGTCAATTAAAATTAAAAAGAGCATTAAACCAACAATATAATTAAAGAAGAGTTTAAAAAAATAGGTATAAAAGAAAAATAAAATAAAAATTAAGTATTTACAAAAAAATATTCAATAAATTAAAAATAAGTAAAAAAAGAATTAAATTAAAAAGAGATTACTATCTTTTATTTTCAAACATGTAATCTAACCAAGTTTTAAAGTCATCAAAAGATGAAATTTTATCTTCATTTAGATATAAAGAATTATAGAGATGATTTGAAAAAACATCATCATTATCGTATTTCCATTCAATGGAAGCAATTTTTCTATAATATTCAGGATTTGATTCTAAAAATAATAAGTTAGGTTCAAAGTTTAAGTTAGATTTTGTGTAATCATAAACTTCTTTGAATTTAGATGAAATATTATCAATATTATTTAGTTTAAACTCCATTACGTTTTTTTTACTAATATAATCATCAATGTCTTTTTTAAAAGAAGCAGAATATATAACTTTATATTTGAATAAATTTTTTAGTAATTCATCTGTAAATTTAAAGTGCTCATCTTCACTATTTGTATCAATCATTTTTTTAAGATCATATTTTAAATTATACTTCTTTGTAAATGTTATAATATCATTAATCCTTAACTTCTTTTTAATATTAAGATCATCAAGAGCAAAAAACTCAATTTCATCCTCATTAATATCTGAAAGATAATTATGTTTTTTTGTGCTTTGATCTAAAGATAAACTAGAAATGTAGTTATGATTTAAATCATTAATAATATTTTCAAGATTAGTTAAGTTCTTATAATCATAAATCTCATTATAAGTCTTTGAATCTTTTTTTAAAACATTATAAAAGTCTTTTGATTCTAAATTATCTGATACATATTTATTATAAAGAGATTTTAAATCACTTTTATCATATAATTTTATATTCCCAAGATATGATTTTTTTGACATAAAATAGAAAAACTGAACTAGTTTAAAAATGTTACTAAAGAGTAACTAATTACAACTAATAAAGATTATAATCAAATACACATTTAAAGTAATATATAATATAAGAAAATCAAATTTATATACGATTTTTAAGATTATATAATGATTAAAGATGGGAAAATATGAAGGAACTTTTATTGTAATTGCTGGAACAGACGGATCAGGAAAAGGAACACAAACTAAGGTTTTAAAGAAGAGATTAATTTCTAAAGGTTATGATGTAGAATCAATAGATTTCCCTCAATATGATAAGAAAAGTTCTGGATTAGTTCAAAACTATCTTAATGGAAAATATGGTGGATCCGATGAGGTTGGTCCATATAGGGCATCTATTTTCTTTGCATGTGATAGGTATGATGCATCTTTTAAGATAAGAAAATGGCTAAAAGAAGGAAAGATAGTAATATGTAATAGATATGTTTCAGGAAATATGGGACATCAAGCAGGAAAAATAGAAGACAAAGAGAAAAAAGATGAGTTTTTAGATTGGTTACATAATTTAGAATATAATATTTTTGAAATACCAAAACCTGATTTAAACATATTACTTTATATGCCTTGTGAGTATGGTTATAAATTAATAGAAAAGAAAAAGAGTAGAAAATATTTAAATGGTAAAAAAAGAGATATACATGAAAAAGACTTAGATCATTTAAAAAAGTCAGAATTAGCATATCTATATGTTTCAAAAAAATTTGATTGGGAAAGAATTGATTGTGTAAAAGATGAAGAAATTTTATCTATTGAAGAAATATCTGACAAAGTTTATGATAAAGTTAAAGAATATATTTAACTAAAATGGATTATATTTGGTATTTTGCATACGGATCTAATCTAAATAAGAAACAAGTAATTGAAAGAATTAATGATTATAAAAAAAGTAAGCCTGCTATATTAAAAGATTATAAGCTTACTTTTAATATTTATTCTGATGCAAGAAATGGAGGAGTTGCTGATATTATTAAAAGTGAAAACGATAAAGTTTATGGTGCAATCTATTTAATACCAAAAAAAGATTATGAAAAAGTAGAAAAGACAGGTCTTATGAGTGGACGTTATAAAAAAAAGGAAGTTAATGTTTTAGTTAATGAAGAAATAATTAGTGCAAAGACTTTTGAAGTAGTTAATAAGAATGATTTTATTAAGCCAAGTGAGAGTTATTTGAATACAATAATTGAAGGATTAAAAGATCATGGTTATAATAATGAAGTGATTAGAAAAGTAAAACATATTGCTAATAAAGAATAATTATTTGTCAGCAACGATTTCAATAACATCAAGGTTTTCTAATTCGTGATCTTTTCCAACAAATTGATTTGTTTTTACATTTATTGCACGAATAAAGTTATCACCTAAGTCACTATGAACTTTATATGCAAAATCTAATGTTGTTGAACCTTTAGGTATTAAGAAACAATCAGGTAATGTATTTCCATCTTTATCTTCTAATTTATTAACACCACCAGGAAATACTGCAATATAATTTAGTAAATCAAAAACTGCATGATTTATTACTTTTTGAACACCAGTTCCATTATTTTGTTTTATTTTATCTTTTATTTTCTTTAAAGCATTTTTTTGTGCTTGATTTAAATCTCCTTTAATCTCAAAATCATCATCTCCAGGAAGATAATCAATTAAATCATTATTAGAAGCTTCTTTTAAAGCAAGTTCACCATCAGCATAAATAGGAATAACATCATCACCTAATTCATATACCTTTTCTATATCATCAATTAAATCAATTTTATTTGCTGCAATTACAATTGGTTTTGTTTTTTCACGTAATTCTTTAGCGACATTAAATAAATCATCTTCTGTCCATTTTTCAGGAACTTCTGGAAGATTTAAATCGTCTAAAGCTTTGGTAACATCATCAGGTCTTACTTTCAATCCAGAAAGTTGTTTTGCTAATTCTTTTTTTACACTTTTCTTTTCTTGACTGATTTTTCTTGAAAATCTCTTCCAACCTTTTTTAATAATTCCAAAGTACCATTGATTTAATTCTTCTTCTAAAAACTTAACATCTTTCTTTGGATCATAGCTACCTACTTTTACTGGTTCTCCTTTTTCATTTGTAGAACCACTTGCATCAACTACATGAATTAAAACATCAGCTTCTCTTAAGTCATCTAAGAATTCATTACCCATTCCTTTTCCTTCATGAGCACCTGGAACTAAACCTGCAACATCCATTAATTCAACAGGAGCATATCTTTCTCCATCAACACAGTAACCGTGTCTTGGGTCACATGATTTTTCAAAAAAGTTTTCGGCAGGACATTTAACTCTAACATAACCAATTCCTTTGTTTGCATCAATTGTTGCAAAAGGATAATTAGCAATTAAAATATCACTTGCAGACATTGCTTTAAAGAAAGTACTTTTTCCTACATTTGGCTTTCCAACAATTCCTATAAGCATCTTAAATAAAAAAATAAAAAAGAGATGATTTATGCAATCATCTTCTTTGCAATATCAAAAGTAAATCTAAAGTCTTCATCAAGTTTTCCTTTCTTTTTATAATACCTGACAAGCCTATTAATCTTTGATTTGGTTTGAGTAATTCCTCTTTTTGCAGTTTGATCTTGTTTGTTTTCTTCATAATGTTCTACAACAGAAACATATTTTTCAAAAAGATTTCTTAAATCTTCTGGAATCTCTAATTCTTCATCATTTTCTTCAAGAATTTTTGTAATCTTTTTTCCAGTAACTGCTTTGACAGAAGGAATTCCATATTGATCTCTAAGTTTTAAACCAATTTTTGATGGTGACATTCCTTTCTTTTTTAATTTTAGAACTAATTTTTCAACTTCTTTCTCATTATACCTTACCCATGT
Organism: uncultured Methanosarcinales archaeon; assembly: GCA_964645415.1. Taxonomy (GTDB): domain Archaea; phylum Nanobdellota; class Nanobdellia; order Woesearchaeales; family CAZXZL01; genus CAZXZL01. The sequence goes on from CAZXZL010000045.1 coordinate 6,678, forward strand.
TTTAACTTCTTCTTTTAATGGTTTGGTACTACTTGACTTTCCTTTTTTTCTTGTATGCATTCTTGCCATATAAATCACCTACTGGTATATGTGAGGATAAACCCAACATATCCTAATTTTGAAATCATGTATTTATTTAAAAATGTTTTCATTCCCACAATTTTTATCACACAATCTTTATCACACTTTTAAATTTTTAATTTAACAAGTTCTAAACTTTAGTTTA
>CAZXZL010000046.1:0-6788 GCA_964645415.1 uncultured Methanosarcinales archaeon
TGATAAAAGCTGTGATAAAAATTGAGGGCAAATCATCCAAAGAAAAGATACTAATAGAAAGAGAAATAAAAAGAAATAAAATCTAATCAAAACTGTCGTGCTATACGAAGTATAGTACCATCCTAACCAATTTTGATAAAAATTGAATCAAACCACTTGAAGTAACACTATTCCTAAAACAATTCCAATAATTAAACCAAGTAGGAAATCCTTCATACCAGATTGAATATACTCAACAGCAAGACCATACTCTTCAGGAGCTTCACTTGCATCATAAACTTCCTCATCTGGAGATTCATCAATGGATACAGTTTCCTCAGTAACCTTTTCAGTTTTAGAAACCTTACTTTCAAGAAAATCAACCCTATGTTTTAATTTTTTAAGGAAAAGACTATACTTTCTTGTAAATTCAATTCTTTCAGCAAAAGAAACATCTCCAATTACTTCCTTAATCCATCCATAAAAATCATTTCTTTCTTCATTGACATGTTGTCTAAAAACATCCTCACCAACACTTTCTAAATAACCATAAAGTTCATTCAATGAATGAATTTTAGTACCATCCGAAAAAACAAAAGCCTTTTCATCAGAACAATCCTGTAAATATTTTTTATAATTCATCTTCTTCACACCCATAAAATTTTAAAATTAAAAACTAAGTTCAAGTAACTCAACAATTCTTGAAATAATATTTTCCCTCATTTGAACACGAGTTTTACTTTTCTTAACTAACTTTGCAAGTTTATCATCTCTGAAAAATACTTCATTAATCCAATGATAGAAGTCATTTCTTTCATCATTCACATGATAATGAAAAGTCTCATCATCCATTTCTTTTAAAGCTTTAACCAAATCATAAACAGTTTTCAACTCATTACCATTTGCAAGTTCAAATCTCTTGTACTTTCTAATTCTCTTTTTATATTTCTTCAAAAGATCTGCTTCTTTTTTTCGTCTAACTCTCAAATGTCCACTCTTTGGTCTTTTTTTCTTTGATTTTTTAGTATTTTTTTTCTTAGCCATAAAAAACACCTCTTAATAATAAATGAAAATTAATCTTCAATTAACTCTTTTGACCTTAAAATTAAGTCATTTAAAACATTATTAAAATTAATAAAAGCATCATAAGGTGAGTTATAAGGATTTAAAAAACGATGTAATTTTTCATTATCAGCCCACCTTTTATTCATAAAGTGAAAATTAGTACTTTCTTGAAGTTTTTTCCAATCTTTAATTAGATCATCATTTTCAGTTTTTAAAACAAGATCTTTTAAATTATAAATTTCATCATGAGCATTTTGTTGCATTTTATTACCAAGCCATTCAGATAAATTATTTTCATCTAAATTAAATAAATCATCACAAGAGACATTTAATTTTTCTTTAGGAACAGACTCAGTCTTAGAAGGAATTACAAATTCAATCTCATCAGAATCACTAATCTTACTTATAACCTCTTCAAAGAATTGGAAAATATTTGAATCCTTTTCATGAACAAAACCAAAAGATTCCATATCTAAATATAAATTGAGAATATCTCCATTTAAAGACTTAATCCAATTAATGAATTTATCTGAAGTTAAAGGATACTCCATCCAATTTTTATCAGAAAACTTATGATTAATATCTTTAGATAAATTAAGATTAGAAAAGAATAAATTTAGATTTTCATCATTAGAAGAATAAATAAATTCACTTGATTTATCACCTAATAATTTTTTATCACCTAAAACTAAAACATTTTCATAGCCAACATCAGAAATTATTTTACTTAAATCATCATGATAAAGATAATTAGTATTTCTAAAAGTTACAAGATTACAACCTAATAAATCATTAATTTTATTTTTATGTGACTTTAATTCTTTTTTAAATTCACTTTTATCCTTCAAAGAAGATAATGTGTGAAAATAAGTACCACCAATAATTTCAACATTATTAGTTAAAGAAGATAAATCTTGAACATTTTTAATTAACTTAGAATTGAATTTTTCACAAGATTCAAAAAAGAGACCACTAAAAGATAAACTAAACTTAAAATCAAATAATTCAACAAACTCTTCAAGTAAACTCATCATAGGTTTATAAGATAATTTTGAAAGTTTTTTGAATTTATTTTTCTCTCTTTTCTTACTCCAATAATCACTAGATTTACCAATATCAAAAACTTGAAAATGGCGTAAATATACAGGTTTATGTATATTAAAATTAATATGAACTTTTTTCACCATTAGTAATCACCATTAATTACACTTTCATAAACTCTTTTTACATCCTTTGAAGCATTATCCCATGAGATTTTATCAACATTATATTTTCCACCATGTAATAATTCTTCTCTTAAACCATCATAACGTAAAACACCTAAAATCTTATTTGCCATCTCATCAACATCCCAAAAATCTACCTTTAAAGCATGATTTAAAACTTCAGAAACACCAGATTGATTTGAGATAATAGCAGGAGTCCCATTATGAATCGCTTCAAGTGGGGTAAGACCAAAAGGTTCAGAAACAGAAGGCATTACAAAAACATTAGACATAGCATAAGCTCTATTAACATCTTTTCCCTTAAGATAACCAGGGAATAATATATTTTTTGAAATTCCTAATTCATTAGCATAATCAATACATTCTTGAAGCATATCACCTGATCCTGCCATAACAAAATAAGCATCAGGTTCATGATTAAGGACTTTTCTTGCAGCCCTTAAAAAGAATTTAGGTCCTTTTTGTCGAGTAATTCTTCCTAAGAAAAGAACCATCTTTGGAATACTTTTATCAACTTTGATATCCTCATCAGGAATTTCAATTCCATTATGAACTACTTCAACTTTTGATTCATCAATATTATATTTATTAACAATAATGCTTTTAGTATAACCACTAACAGCCATAATTTTATCAGCATAATGAAGTCCTTGATACTCCATATCATAAACAGTTGGATTTGGATTTTCTCCAGTTCTATCAAATTCACTTGCATGCATATGAACAACTAACTTTTTACCAGTTGCTTTCTTTGCTTCAACACCAGCTAGATATGTTAACCAGTCATGAGCATGAATAATATCAAAATCTAAATTTTTAGCAAGCTCACCAGCTCTTTTTGCATAACGTCTTACTTCATCATAGAGGTCTTTTCCATAAAGACTTTTATCAACATCACACTCATCCTCTTCTTCTTCAATTTTATTACGTAGAATTTTATAACTCTCTTCAGTTTCATAAGGACGAATAAGAGTATTTAATTTGATTTTTTGAAATTTTGTTTTTTTCTCATTACAACCAACAAGATTAACATGTGTATCTAAACATTCATATTTTTTAGGCAACCTTGGAACTACAAAAGTAACATCAACACCCATATCATTTAATGCCCTTGTCATACCATAACAAGCTGTCCCTAAACCCCCATAACTCATTGGTGGAAATTCCCACCCAAACATTAATACCTTCATAGATTACCCTCTTTAAATAAGACTCAAAGAGTATTCAATTAGAAAATATATAAACATTTGATAATATTTACAAATAACAAAAGATATTGACTACTATATAGAAATTACAAATAGTTCTGATTTTAAGAAAAGTTATATTCACATAAAACCATCTCATGGTCTTCTTCATAAGGGTTTAAAGAAACTTTATCTAAAATTTTGAAACCAGATGATTTAAGTTTCTTTCTTACATTCTTAAAAACTTTTTTTGGTTTAGCAGATGCATCAATGCTTCTTGCTTTAACAGCAATCATTGCATGAGATCCATTTTTCAAGTATAATTTTGCATTTTTAGAAAGAATCTCAACTTGATTTTTCTGAGCAACATCTTGAAATAAAAAGTCAACTTCTGGAACAATATCTAAATAATTTTTTGGTTTATTAGCATCAGAAAGTATTGGGAAAATATTATCTCTATATTTACTTTCCAAAAATAAATCTCTAAATACTCTAACTCCAAATTCAACAGAATAAATTCTTCCTTTAGTCATAATATCACTAATATGACTAACAGTTGTTCCAGTAGATGCACCAAGATATAAAACATTCATACGATTATGAAATTTTACTTTTTTACCCTTTCTAATAAAAGCACCAATTTTACTTCTATAAGGATCCCACAATCTAAATTGTTTACCCTCAAATTCAACAATTTTTTCATTATATGTTTTATGATTCCAAACTAAATTTTCAGTATAGATATTACTATCATCACCACGAAAAACACCATACACTTTTCCTTTTTTAAGATTATTAACCATAATTACTCATCTCTAAAAACATCAATTCTTATTTTTTTTGATAAATCGTTAGCAAGTCTTCTTGCAGCCTTTCCCTTGTTCTTAGCAGAATTTACTTTTGGATGGTTATAAATAATTCCATACTTTGGTGGATTTGAACCATACTTCATATGTTTAAATAAAGCACTTTCAGCACCATAAATTTGTATAGAACTACTTGGTAATTTTGCAAGACTTAAACCAGAACCTGCCCTTTTTAATAACTTAGCACCAATTTTGAACCCCGCTAATTTAGTAAAACGAGGATAATTTTTTTTCATTAATTTTTCAAGATAATTCTCCTTATCATTAATATTTTCTAAAGTATCTTTTGCAATTTTAGATAAAGAATTAATTTCAGAAATATCTTCCTCATTTAAATCTGCACCCATACTATCATCAAGACCTAATTTCTTTAAAATCTCACTTTTATCAAGTAAAGTCAAATCAATATATCTCGCTTTATCATTAACATTTTTAATTTCAGGAAGATACAAACTATAATATTCACGTAATCTTGAAAATATAATATTAAAGGATTTTTCCATCTCTTCAATTGTTGTAACAGTTAGTTTAATTAAATCATCATCACCAAAAGATTCAGAGATTTTTTTCTTCATTAACGATCTCAAACGTTTTCTCATCTCTTTTTTATCCTGACCTCTAATAATATTTAGAATCCTTCTTAATTCTTTAATAGGTGGTTTAGATATATTTTCAAATTCCTCTTTAAACTCAGAAATTTTCTTCTCTTTAATAGATTCAAAACTATCTAAATTAAACTTAATTCCTTCATCTTTAACTTTTCTTAAATCTTCATCAAATACATAAGCATTTGTTAAAGTAATAAAATAATAATGTTTTTTTGACATATTATAAATTAAAAATAAATTACAATTATAAATTTATTGATTAATTAAAGTAGAATAATTTCAATTAAAAATAAAAAGATTATAAGTTATATAATTAAAATAAAGCAACATTTAAAATGAAGTATAACTTTATGATAACATGAATCTTAGTGAAAAAATAAATTCAGGAATTTGGGTAATATATGGGCCTAATGGTACTGGAAAAACAAGTTTTTGTATTGACATAATTAATTCATTTGAAAAAAAAGTAATGTATTTAGATACAAAAAATACATTAGAAATTTCTAGAATGAAAGATAAACTAATCAAAAATTCATTTATCTTTAGAGTTGAATCATTCAAACTTCAAGACAAAATGATAAGAGAACTCACTAAGATGAACTTAAAAGGATCAATAATTGTAATTGATTCAATAAATCACTTTTACAGACTTGAAAAAAGAGATAAAAATAATCAATTATCATTCACATTTCAATTAAAAATACTAAAAGAATTATCAAAAAATAATTTAGTATTAGTAATTGGAGACGTATATGATGTAATGAATTCAAAAGATTTTAAACTATATGGTTCAAGTCAGTTTGATATAAAAAATAAAGTAAAATTAAACAAATTAGAAGATAGCAAAAGAGTTGCAAAAATAAATGAAAAATCATATGAATTTGAAATAAAAAAAGATGGAATTAACTTAATAAAAGAGATAAAAGAAACCAATGAAAAACTAAGAAAAACAAACAATTAATTATTCTATATTATCCTCAATAAATCTTTTAAGCAAACGAGAAACAAAAGATTCTTTATCAAATTTAAGATAAAAATAGCTTAAAACAGACACAAAAAAGGCACCAATAGCATCCAATATTAAATCTTTCATAGTATCTTCTAAACTAGGTTGCATAGTTGCTCCAAAAAAAGTATCAACAAAGAATTCAAAAAACTCCCAAATAACACCCATAGTTACAGCAAAACAAAACACAAAGAAAGCAACAAAAAAAGGACTCATCATAACACCAGTAACCTTACTACCATCAGATTTCTTTTCAACAAGAAGATTTTGTTTATTAAAAGAATAAACAAGCATAAATCCAATAACACCAAGTAAAACACCTGATATTAAATGTAAAGCAGAATCCCACCACCAAAAAACTTCATAAAAATCTCTAACTTCACCAAGATATATTCCTCCTAGAACAAAAAAAATTATAACAATATTAATCTCAGCAGGAAAACTAAAATCAAACTTTTTCTTAAAAAAAGTAGGTAAAGAAATAATAGCAATATTCAGAAAAATAAGAAAAGAATGTAAATAAGTTCTATTAATAATTGAAAAAATAAAAGCAACAAACAAAAAGACCAGCATAAAATACATTAAATTTCTTTCAAATTTTTTAACATTCATACTTAATATTAAAATCAACTCTTTTTATATATTTTCATTTAAAGTAAAACAATCTACGTTTTATCTTTTTCAAAAAAAGTATTCGTATTTAGCTAAAGGAAGTAGAAATTTTTTTATCTTCGATAATGTAGAAGTCAAAATCATCTAAAAAAAATACTAATAGAAATAGAAACAAAAAGAAATAGAATACTATAGAAACTACCGTGCCATACAGAGTATGGTACTATCCTAGTCAATTT
>CAZXZL010000047.1:0-6267 GCA_964645415.1 uncultured Methanosarcinales archaeon
TTGATAAAAATTGAAAAAAATCAACAGATTTTTTGTTTTTATAAGTTTTTAATTATGTATAAAATACCTCCTAAATTTAAATTAATTTAATGAACAAAAAAAAGTAAATGTGTAATTTTTTAATTAATATAAACCTTTTTATAGTAAAAATAGATATTTTATAAATATACATAAACATAAAAATTTAAGATATCGGTATTAAAGATGAAGAAGTTTTTTATAGTGATTTTATTGTATTCCATTTTGCTAGTTTCTAGTGTTTATTCTAACGAATTACCTCAACTAAATATTTCTATTGATGAAAGAATAACTCAAGAAATAACATATAATCCTTTATATGACTCTCATAGTGATTATAATCCTGATTGGATTACTGAAAGCCAAAATCAATCTAATTACAACCCTAATGGAAAAATTATCATTGAAAATGTTAACTCTGATTGGACAGACTCTTCATTAGGAGATATATTCATTGAAATAGATGACACATATTACATAGAATCAATTGACAGTGAAAACAGTGAAGTATCAATAAATCAACAAGGAGATTCAATTTTAATATATATTCCATTACTAAATCCAAATGAAAACATAACAATAGACTACAATATAGATCCAAGTATTATAGAACCACCAATAAGTATAGAAACTGATTATAGTCAAGATAGAATTCTTCCAGGAGAAACAATTACTGTTTATGACACAGTAGAATCAAACTTTGAAGGTAATCAATATCATGATAATTGTATATATGACTTACAACTAACTCATAATGCAATTAATAATAACGATAATCATCCAACATATGAATTCTCATTTACAGGAAATATAGATGGAAATCATGATACTTATGCAAATTTAATTGATGATTATACTCTTTTATTTGATTTATCAAATGAAGGATGTATTGAAAATGAAGATATCTTTGATTTAAATTATGAATTAGAATCACCTGACAATATATCTGAAACAAGCAGTTATAACTTTGTTGAAACAGAAATCGAATACTTAATTAACTCAACAATATCTGATATAAATGTAATTGATGTAAAAGCAAAATCAGAAGGAATTGACTTTAACTTATCACAAGAAGTAATAGGTTTTACAAATGAATCAGATATAAATGATGAAAATGTTTCTTGGGAAGTAACATCAAACATTTTTACTCAACTTGAAAGTATATCTTATAATTTATCTGAAGTAACAATGTGGGTTTCTGAACCAGAAAATGAGATTGAAACAGATATTCAATCAATTGATCATGATTCTGTTTCAAATGAATTATTAGAAGTAAAATATAACTGGAGTGGAATGTATACCGAATCATCAATTAATGAAGATTGTAGTATTGATCAAATATTAACATCAGAAAATCCATTCTCCTCATCAAATAATAATGATTGTATCTGGTCATTTAATTATTCATACAATCCATCTCCAATTGTTTTTTTAGAATTTGACTTCGAATTATTAGTCAACAATTATTTACTTAGAGAAGGAACAGGAGATACAGAATCAGCTCAAATACAAACACACTATGAAACAAAAAATGGTGAAGATTTATTTCATCGACAAATCTTTATGATACTTGATTATTGGTTATCACTTGAAAAAAACGTAACTTCAATAGGAAATGATACATACTTAATTGAAGTTTGGGTAAAGAATCGAGGTAATCAATGGACTCCAATTAATTCACCAGTTTCAATATTTGATTATTTACCAAGCGATTTTGAATTAGTAACAAATTTAACTGACACTCAAAATCAATCAATTTATTCTGATACATTAAGTAATGTTTATACTACAGAATATGATAACTTTTCTATAACTACTGATGGAGACTTTCAAGGAGAAATGTTAAAATGGTCTTTAAATTATAATAACAATGATTATAACATTAACTCATCACTTTCACCAGGAGATGATACTGGCTGGGATGACTTTGATTCAACATGGTATACAAGATATAAAGTTCGTGGAGAAGGTGATTATGAATCTAGAGAATTATATATCACAGGTTTAGATCCAGAATTAGTAGAAGGTGCATCAAGTGATAGATACATTGAATTTAGTTCAGGTATTGAAACTCTTAGAAACGAAGAGATATTATTTTTATTAGCATTCATATTATCTATTGCAATAATGATTTTAATTCTAAAAAAACTTAATTATATCTAAATAAAAATATCAATCACAACAACGTATATTATTATTAAAAAGTAGCAACTAAATTATATAAAATTAAAATTATAATATTAATTATGGGATTAAAAAATGTAATTATAGCATTAGCAATTTCAATCTTAATCACATATTTTGGACTTTCTGCAGTACATAATTATGCATTTAGAGAAGAAGATAGAAGATTACAGAGCCAACTTGAAAGACAAGAAGAAGAGGCTTTTAGTATAGAAGTTTTTAATGATACAGAATATACCAGACCACCACGTTTTTGTGTATTTAATTGTGTTCCAGCACCTGATCATAGACAATGTCAAGAAAAATGTTCTAGTTGGGGCGATCAAGAAGATCATTTAATTGTAGGTTCAAGTGCATCAAATGTAGGTGAGTGTTATTGTTTTTATCATGGAGTATAAATAAAACCAATATCTTTTCCACAATTAAATTGTTCTAATTCTTTTTTATCTTTTAAAAAATCAATACTATCTTTATTAATTTTTTCTGGAATAGTTATTATAAAATATTTACAAATCTTTTTAAATTCTTTATATACTTTTTTTGGCTGTTTAAAATTTTGAAAAGCACTTAAAGAAACTCCAAGATGATATGAATTTTTTCTAAACTTTAATTTATTTAATTTATCAGCATCAAAAACAATAAAATTAATATCTTGATAATCTCTTTTTGCAATTTCTATTAATTTATTACTAATATCAAAACCATATACTTCATAGCCTAATTCCTTCAACCAAATACTACTTATACCTGTACCACATCCTAAATCTATTGCTTTCTTATTTTCATTTGCTTTCAAAATATTTCTTTTTTTTAATATATCTTTTATAACTCCTATTTTTTCTCTTTGCTCTTCTCCATACAATTCATTATAACTAGAAGAAATTTCATTGTAATATTTCTTTGAACTAACATTATCTTTTTTCATAGAAAAAAATACTTTAAATAATTTATAAATCTAATGAATTAATTAAAAAAATTTATAAATCTATTATAATACTAAATTTAAATTGATTAATTGGGAAGATTTTAAAAAAGTTAATATGAGAGTTGGAACAATTATTGAAGCAAAAGATTTTGATAAAGCAAGGAAACCTTCTTATAAATTAAAAATAGACTTTGGTGAATTTGGAATAAAAAAATCAAGTGCACAAATAACAGACTTGTATAAAAAAGAAGATTTAATTGGAAAACAAATCGTTGCTGTAACAAATTTAGGAAAAAAACAAATTGCTAACTTTATTTCTGAATGCCTTATCTTAGGGGTAATTCAATCTAATGGAAGTGTTATTTTACTTGAGACTGAAAGAAAAGCCCAAGATGGTTTATTGGTTGAGTAATTTAATACACATCATTATAAACATCTTTTAAAGCTTGTAAAGGCATATCTTTTGGATCTTTATAAGCACATAATGGGTATACTCTATCAAAACCCATATCTTTATATTTTTTAATTAAAGAGTCAGAATCTAAGTCTTTTCCAATTGTAAGATTCCCACCCAAATAAAGTATAACATCATCAAGACCTTTCTCAACAAACATATCTTTCAAACCTTTACAATCCATTTCAGCATGTCCATATAAACTTGATACCCACACAGAATCTGCACCAGTTTCTTGTGCAGCATTAACAAATTCTTTCTTTGAATTCATAACACCTAAATTTACTTGTTCTATATAATCACAATCTCTTAGAATAGTTTCTATTATAGAATTACCAATTGCATGAACATCTGAGCCAATCATCCCATGAACTATTTTAATTAATCCACCTTCATCTTTTTTATTATATTTCATACTGGCATTCATTAGTGAAAGTGATATTTATATTTAACTAAAATTAATCAATTTTTAACTCATTAAAATAACTCATAAAAGAATAAATTACTTCTTCATTTTCTTTAATTATATTTTCAATTAACTTTAGATAACCTTTTTTTATAATTTCATTAAAAATTTCATTATCTTCTACATTTGTCCTTATTACTTTCTTTGAAATAATATTAAAAATATCCTCATTGTAATTTTTTTCATAATAATGATTATAATAGAATTCAATTTCTCTTTTAGATATTTTTTTAAAAGGAGAATCATAATTAAAATCATAATCTTTTGTTTTAATTGGTTTATCTTGTGAGATATTTTCTAAAAAATATTCTTCATTAAATTCTGAAATATTTGAAAGATCAAATAAAACCTTTGCTGAAAATAATTCTTTAGATATAATAAATGCATCATTACTTGTTTTATTTCCTTTAATTGCATATTTTACTTTCTTAAAGTATTTAGATAAAATATACTTAAAAACATCTTCATTAATATCAGAAAAAACATACAATCTTTTATATGGTGAGTTATAAAGAAAGTTTAAAACTTTTTTTTCAAATAACTTTTTAAAACAATTTTTACAAAACTGACTAGTATTATTTTTTACATTAGAACCACATCTTTTACACATTTTATTGTTCATATTTTATTGTAAAATCGTTAAGTTTATAAATTTTTAAAATTTCTTCTACTTAGGTGGTCTTATGTCAAATGATAAACCAGAAAGATTAAATGCAAAAAAAGAAGAGAATTTTTCTGAGTGGTTTACTCAGATAATAACTAAATCAGAACTTATATCCTATTCAAAAGTATCTGGTTGTCATGTATTAAGACCGAGAGCGTTTCATTTTTGGGAAGAGTTCAAAGGTTATTTTAATAAAGAAATTAAGAAAAGAGGTGTAGAAAATACTTATTTTCCTATGTTAATACCTGAAAACCTTTTACAAAAAGAAGCAGAACATGTTGAAGGTTTTTCGCCAGAAGTAGCATGGGTAACTCATAGTGGTAATTCTAAATTAAATGAAAGGTTAGCAATTAGACCTACCTCTGAAACAATCATGTATGATTTTTACAAAGATTGGATTAGATCACACAAAGATTTACCTTTAAAATTACATCAATGGTGTAATATTGTTAGATGGGAATTTAATAATCCAACTCCTTTCTTAAGATCAAGAGAATTCTTATGGCAAGAAGGACATTCTGCTTTTTCTAATAAAGAAGAAGCTGATGAGGAAGTAAGAGATATTTTATCATTGTATGCAAAATCCTTTAAAGAGCTTTTTGCAATACCTTCATTAGAAGGTGAAAAGAGTAAAAAAGAAACTTTTGCAGGAGCAGATTATAGTTTATCTGTAGAAACATTTTTACCTTCAGGAAAAGGAATTCAGATGGCAACATCTCATCATTTAGGACAGAACTTTTCTAAAGCTTTTGATATTAGCTTTACAGATGAGAATAGTGAAGAAAAATTTGCTTATCAAAATTCTTGGGGTACAAGTACAAGAGCTATTGGAACTATGATTATAACTCATTCTGATAATAAAGGATTAATTATGCCTCCAAGAATTGCATATCCACAAGCTGTAATTGTTCCTATTTTATTTGAAGATAGTAAAAAAGAAGTCTTAGATGTAAGTAAATCATTAAAAGAAAAATTAGATGATGATGTATTAGTAAAATTAGATGATAGAGACTCTTATTCTCCAGGATGGAAGTTTAATGAATGGGAAATGAAAGGAGTTCCAATTAGAATAGAAATTGGTCCAAGAGATATTAAAAATAATAAGGCAGTATTAGTAAGAAGAGACACTGGTGAAAAAACTTCTGTTGAAATGGATGAAGTTAAAGAAAAAGTAAATGAATTATTAGAAGAGATTCACAATAATCTTTACAACAGAGCAGAAAAATTCATTGAAAAAAATACAGTAGAACCAAGTGATTTTGAAGAATTTAAGGAAGCAATTAGTAATGGAAAAATGGTTAAAGCAAAATGGTGTACAACAGAAGAATGTGAAGATCATATCAAGCATGAATCTGGTGGAGCAAAATCACTTAACATGACCTTTGAAAAAGATATAGAAGGCAAATGTATTTATTGTGATAAAAAAGCAAAAAGAAACACATATTTTGCTAAAAGTTACTAATCTTTTCTTATTTTTTTTATTTTATTTTATTTCTTTTTGTTTCATTCTTTTAAGTTACTTTTTCTTAGATGGTTTTGCCCTCAATCTTTATCAA
>CAZXZL010000048.1:0-5961 GCA_964645415.1 uncultured Methanosarcinales archaeon
TTTGGTGTATAAAATGAATAAAGATAAAGATGTTATGAGTACAGGAACTACAACAATTGGATTAAAGTATAAAAACGGAGTAGTTATCGCTGCAGACCGTAGAGCAACTGCTGGTAATATGATTGTAAATCCAAAAGCGAAAAAAATTCATACAATTAATAGTAGATTTACTTTAACTACATCTGGTACTGTTTCTGATGCTCAAAAAGTTATTAAGTTATTAGATGCAAATATTAATGTTAATGAAAATAGAAGAAATAGAGATTTACTAGTTAAAGAAGTTGCAAGTATGTTATCTTCTTATGTTTATTCTAATATTAGGGCAATGAGGCCTCTTCCGGCTGTAACTCATTTTTTACTTGCTGGTTATGATTCAAAAGGAATCCATTTATATGATGTTTTTCCAGATGGATCTTTAACTGAAATTGATAATTTTGTAAGTAGTGGTAGCGGTAGTGTTTTCTCATATGGTGTTTTAGAATCACAATATGAAGAAGATATGTCTCAAAAAGAAGCAACTGACCTTGCTCTTAATGCAATTAATACTTCTTTAAGAAGAGATAGTGCTACAGGAAACGGTGTTGAAGTATTTATTATTGAAAAAGATAATATTGAAAAAGTAATTGACAAAAAAGTTTCTGTTGATGTAAGTAACAATTAATTTTCTTATTTTCGTTTTTTTATTATAGGGGAGTTCCATGGGAAATATTATTAAAGAAATTCTAGAACATTTACCGAAAGGAAAAATTACCTTTGCAGGTTTTGAAGGAGCAAAAATCGTTTTATATACTAAAGATAAAAACTTCTATAAAAATGATAAAGGTAGTGTCAAAAAGGCTGTTAATGAATTTAAAAAGAGAATTGAACTAAGAGCAGATCCTTCCATTACTCGTGATGCTGAAGATACAAAGAAATTTATCAAAGAAAATCTTCCTGAAGAATCTGGAATTTCTAATATTTTATTTGACCCTCAAAGATCTATAGTCACCATTGAAGTTGAAAAACCTGGTGCAGCTATTGGAAAAAATGGTTCAAACTTAAGAGAAGTTAAAAATAATACTTTTTGGACACCTAAAGTAAGAAGAAAACCTGCAATTAGGTCACCTTTAATTGAAGACATTAGATCTGTTTTATATGAGAATAATGATGAAATCAAGAATTTTCTTAACTCTGTTGGTGAAAGAATTTACAATGGTTGGATTAGAGGTAGAAAAGATGAGTGGGTGAGAACAACTTTTTTAGGTGGTGCTAAACAAATTGGTAGAAGTTCTATTTTACTTCAAACACCTGAATCTCGTGTACTTCTTGATTGTGGAATTGATCCTGCATTAGATGCTGATAATCCAGATTCATATCCTATTTTTGATGCTCCTGAATTTGATTTAAAAGAATTAGACGCAGTAATCGTTAGTCATGCTCATTTAGATCACTCTGGGATGATTCCTTATTTATTTAGAATGGGTTATAGAGGTCCTGTTTATTGTACTGAACCAACAAGAGATATTATGTCATTACTTCAATTAGATTCAGTTAAAATTGTTCGTGGTCAAGGAAACAAACCACTTTATACATCTGATGATATTAAAGAAATGGTAAAACATACTATTCCTTTAGATTATAAAAAAGTAACAGATATAACTCCTGATGTTAGAATTACTATGTATAATGCAGGACATATTTTAGGTTCTAGTATGGTTCATCTTCATATTGGTAATGGTCTTCATAATTTACTTTACACTGGTGATATTAAATTTTCAAGAACTAAACTACTTGATAGAGCAGATAATGTATTTCCAAGATTAGAATCAATGATTTTAGAAAGTACTTATGGTAGTCCTAAAAAAGTTCCTCCTGGAAGAAGAGAAACTGAAAGGAACTTTAAAAATTATATTATAAATACTGTAAATGATGATGGAAAAGTATTAATCCCTGTTTTAGGTGTAGGTCGTGCTCAAGAAGTAATGTTGATGATACACGATTTAATTGAAAAAAATAAGATACCTAAAGTTCCAGTTTATTTAGATGGTATGCTTTGGGATGTTACAGCAATTCATACTGCTTATCCAGAATATTTAAACTATCATGTTAGAAAAAAGATATTTAATAATAACAATCCATTTTTAGCAAGTCATTTTAATAGAGTTGGAAGTAATAAGGAAAGAAAGCAAATTATTCAAGAAGATGGTCCTTATATTGTACTTGCAACTTCAGGTATGCTTGTAGGTGGAGCTTCTGTTCAATACTTTAGAGAATTAGCAGAAAATCCAAAAAATTCAATAATTTTTGTTTCATATCAAGCAGAAGGTTCTTTAGGTAGAAAAATTCAAGAAGGTAGAAAACGTTTTACCATGTTAAATGATAATAAAAAGAAAGTAAAAGTACAAATGAAAATGAATGTATATGAATTACATGGTCTATCTGGTCATTCTAATGCTTTAGAATTAAAAAGATTTGTTAATTCTTGTAAACCATCTCCAAATAGAATTTTAATTGTCCATGGTGAAGGATCTGGTCCTTTTGAATTATCTGGATTTTTAAAAGCTAAAACAAAAGCTGATGCTTATGTACCTGCAGCCTTAGATTCAATAAGGCTTGTATAAAATTAATTTTTTATTTCTATTTTATTATTATTATTATTATTATTTTTTATTAAAATTCATATTTTCTTAAATAGATTTTTTTAGTTCAAAAAATACTTTTAATAATTATAAAAAGATTTAATAAATATATTATAATCAATTATATTATGATTGTAAAAGAGATAAAACTTCATAATATAAGAAGTTTTAATGATGAAATAATTAAATTCAAAAATGGTAGAACTTTATTAAATGGTGATATTGGTGCAGGAAAAAGTTCTATTTTATTAGCAATAGAGTTTGCCTTATTTGGAAGACGTAGTGATGTTTCTTATGAAACTCTTTTAAGAAATGGAAAAAATGAAGGGAATGTTCAATTAAAAATAAAAGTTGATTCTAAAGATTATACTATCGTTAGAAGTCTTAAAAGGACTAAAAAGAGAATAACACAAAGTAATTGCTATATTATTGAAGGTAACTCTAAAAAGAATTTGACACCTACTGAATTAAAAAGCAGGGTTGTTGAGATATTGAATTATCCTAAATCTGTTGTTGATAAAACTAATCCTTATCTTTTTAGATATACTTGTTTTACTCCACAAGAAGAAATGAAGTCAATAATGTATAATTCTAAAAAAAGAATTGAAACAATAAGTAGAATTTTTAATATTGAAAAATACTCTAGAATATTAGATAATGCCAATAATTATTCTATTAAAATTAAGAGATTAATTGAGAATAAGAAAGGAAGACTAGATATTCTTACTAATGATTTAAAAGACATTCCTAAAATCAAAGATGAATTAAAATCACTAAAAGAAGAAAAAAATAAACTAAAAAAGAAACATAAAGAGATAAAATCAAAGAAGAAAAAATTAGATGATAAATTAGAAGTTTTTGAAAAAAGAAGTAAGAAATTAGAAGCAAAATCTATTGAATTAAAAGGTTTAAAAAAATCAAAAAAAGAGTTAAATGAAAGTTTAGAAGAGATAAAAAATGAGATAAGTGATAATCAATCAAAGTTGAAAAAAATTGAATTAAATAAAGAATATGGTGATTCAAAAGAAGATTTGAATAAAATTAAGACTGACATAAAAAAACATAAATCTAAAATAAAAAAAAGAGAGAAAATCATTGATAATATTAATAATATGATAAAAAGTAAAGAGATTGAGAAATCAGATATAAAAAATAAATTAGAAAATATTGATGAAAAAATTAAGAAAAAAAAGAAAAAGAAGAAAAAAATCAAAGGACTTAAGAAAAGAATAGAAATATTAACAAAAAAAATAGATAAAGATCCTAAGTTATTACAAAAAAATATTAAAAAATTAAAAAAAGATCTCGATGATATAAAGTTAAACCTTAGTAAAAATAAATCAAAAATTAAAGAAAAAGAGATGAAGATAAAAAAAATAGATTCTTTAGATGAGTGTCCTGTTTGTTTGCAAGATGTATGTGATGATCATAAAACAAATGTTGAAAAAAAATTAAAAAAAGATATAACTATTAAAACAAAAGAAGTAGATAAATTATCTTCAAAAAAAGATGAATTATTAGAGAAATTAAAAAAGTTAGAAAAAACTGAAAAAGACTTAAAAGAAATTAAAGAAGAAATTAAATCTACAGAAAAAGAGATAGAGCATCATGAAAAAGATATTTCTGAGCTTAAAATAGAAAGTAAAGATAAGTTAAAAGAAAAATTTAATTCAAAAAAAGAAGAGATTAAAGAAATTAATGAAAGTTTAAAATCACAAAAAAGTAATCTAAAAGACTTAAAGGAGAAAATAGAATCAAAAGAAGAAATTAAATCGAAAGTGAGTGACAATATTTCAAAGAAAAAACAAAAAAAGATATTAAGTGATTCAATTGAAAAGAGAAATAAAAAACAAAAAAAGATAGAATCTAACTTAAAAAAACGAAAAAAAGAGATAGAAGAAAAGAAAAAAGAAATAAAACAAATTAAAAATAAATTAGAGGGTTATGATAATTTAAAAGAGAAAAAAGAAGATTTAAAATCGAAATATCAAAAAATAAATGATAGTTTATCTAAGACCAAAGCAAAAATTAGCACAAAAAATAGTGAAATTAAGAAATTAAAACAAAAGAAGAAAAAACATAATAAAATTAAAAAAGAAATTAAAGATATGAAGGAACTTGTTAATTTTTTAAAAGGACGATTTCAAGAAGGAATTTCCTCTATGAAGAAAAAAGTATATTCTAAAATTTATTCTTATTTTAATGAGTACTTTGAAAAGTACTTTAATATGATGTTAGAAGATGAATCTTTTCAAGCAGAACTTGATGAAGAATTTTCTCCTAAAATTAGCTTAGATGGTCATGATATTGATTTTAACATGTTGTCAGGTGGAGAAAAAACAAGCATTTCTTTAGCTTATCGTATTTCTTTGAATAGAGTTATAAATGAAATGTATTCTGATGTAAAAACTAGAGGATTTTTAGTACTTGATGAACCTACTGACGGTTTTAGTAATGATCAACTTGATAAGCTAAAAGTACTTTTGGACTCATTAGAATTTAAGCAGATAATAATTGTCTCTCATGAACCAAAAGTAGAAAGCTTTGTAGATCATTTGATAAAAATAAGGAAAAATAACAATGTTAGTGAAGTAATTAGATAATAAAAAATATATATCTCAATTTTTTTATAATGTAAAATGATTGATACAAAAAACAGACCGATTCAACATATATTGACTGGTTTATTTTCATTATTATTAGTTTTAATATTTAACCAATTATTTGATGTTTCTTTATCTTCTTCATTTGCAAGGACATCTTTTATTTTATTATTTTTCACATTAATAATAGGTCCATTAATTGAATTAAAACCAGGTAAGATTTCTGGTTCATTAAAAGCTCCTTGGTTTTGGCGTAGTGAGATGGGTATTTGGTTTGCAATTACTGGATTGATTCACTTTTTTATAGCTTCAGAATTTCTTACAGACATTTCTTCACTAATTAGCATTGGTGGTGATGGTTATAGTTTATCAAATTTTTTGGGTTTAGTTGCTTTAATTTGGGCAGTTATACTTGCATTAACTTCTAATAAAAAAGCAGTTTTATTATTAAGAAGGAAACATTGGAAGAAACTTCATTCTTTAACCTATGTTGTATTTTATTTAGTTGTTGCTCATACTATATATTTTCAATTTTTTTCAGAGTTTGGTGTAGAAAACTTAGGCAGACCTGATTTTTTTGGTTATTTAACATTATTTTTAACATTAATAGTTTTAATACTTCAAATTAGTTCTTTTTTAGAAAGTTTACTGAAAGAAAGATCTAGTTAATTAAAGGTTATTCTTTTATAAACTGTTTTTTACTTAGATGATTTCCCCTCAAATTTTATCAAATTTTATCA
>CAZXZL010000049.1:0-5957 GCA_964645415.1 uncultured Methanosarcinales archaeon
TTAAAAGATTGTGTGATAAAATTGCTAAAAATTGAAATACAGATATGAAAATATTTTTAATAAACTTTTATTTCAAAAGAAATGTATGGAATATGTAAAAGATATTACATGGGAAAAAAATAAAACAGCTCACGATTTAATGAAACAATTTAGAACAAATGGTTTTCAAAGTATTCAGTTATTTAAAGCAGCAAAAGCTATTAAAACAATGGTTATGGAAGATGCTAATATTTACCTTACTTTCACTTCTAATATGGTTACTTCTGGATTAAGAGGTTTATTTTCAGAATGGATAAAATATGGATTAGTAGACGGAGTAATTACTACAACAGGAGGAATCGAAGAAGATATTATGAGAGCTGAAGGAGAAAAATTCCTAATTTCTAATTTTAATGCCGATGATGTCAATCTACACGAAAAAGGAAGAAATAGAGTAGGTAATTTATTAATTGAAAATGAATCTTATGTAAAATTTGAAGCAAAGATAGTAAAAATATTAGAAAAAATAGCTAATGATAAACCTAGAATTTCTGTAAATGAATTATTAAATAGAATAGGTAATGAATTAAATGATGATAAATCAATATTACACCAAGCTTCAAAAAATAATGTACCTATATATTGTCCAGGAATAACTGATGGATCATTAGGGTTTCACCTTTATATGGTTCAAGAAAAGAATCCGGATTTTGTTGTAGATGTAATTGAAGATTTTTCAGATATTATTACAAAAACAACTCATGATGATAAAAAAGGGATTATTGCTTTAGGAGGAGGTATTTCAAAACATCATGCTATTTTAGCATCTGTAATAAATGGTGGCGCAGATTATGCAGTATATATGACAACATCTAGATCTTCTTCAGGAAGTATGAGTGGAGCAACTACAAATGAAGCAAAAAGTTGGGGAAAGGTAAAAGATGATTCTGATGCAGTTACTGTTAATGGAGATGTTTCTATTTTATTTCCTTTAGTTACACAATATGTTTTTGATGAACTTGATGAAATGGGTTACTTAGAAAAATAATGTGATAATATGGCAAAATTTATTTTGAGTAAAAATAAAGTTATGGAAAAGTATGAAGAGATGAAAGAAATCTCTGATAATGTTGCATATAGTTATAAAACAAATCCAAATGTGGGAAGAGTTTTATTTGATTCTGATTCAATGTTCGGTATTAATTCATATAATAATTATGAAGAAGTTTCTAAAGAAATTTCTAAAAATAGAATTTTATATTTTCTTCAAGGAGAAAGTAAGGAAAAGATAGTAAATTTAGTAAATAATTTGAATTGGTTTGTCGTTGATAATGAAAATGATCTAAAAAAATTACTAGACATATCAAAAAAAGAAAAAAAAGAGATTAATCTTTTTATTAGGATAAAAATAAAAGAGCATACTGTATATACTGGAAAATATTTTGTGTATGGAATAGCTTGGAATAAAGCAAATAAAATAATAAGTGATTTAGATAATAAATTCATAAACAAATTAGGAGTTCATTTCCATAGAAAGACACAAAACATAGGAGAATGGTATCTAAAAGATGATATCGAAGATGCTTTATCTAAAGAAACATTAGATAAAATAGATTTATTAAATATTGGTGGTGGTGTTCCATCAAATTATATTAATTCTAAACCAAAATTAAAATATATATTTAAAAAAATAAAGGAATTAAAGAAATTCCTAAATAATAAAGACATCAAATTAATAACTGAACCAGGAAGATATATCTCAGCACCATCAGTTAGACTTAAAGCAAAAATTCTCAATATATATGATGGCAATGTGATTATTGACTGTTCAATATTCAATGCGTATATGGACACATATCTAATGCATATGAGATTACCTGTTAAAGGAGAAGTAGAAAAAGGTAAATTTAAATATCTAATTAAAGGATGTTCACCAGATTCATTAGATATATTTAGATATAAAGTTAATTTTAATGAAAAATTAAACGTTGGAGAAAATTTAGTTTTAAAGAATGCTGGAGCATATAATTTTCATACTAATTTTGGAAACTTAGATAAAATAAAAACAGAAATAGTAGATAAGTTTTAATTAAAGTTTATTTACTATCATTTTCTTATAAACAAAGTAAGCAATAAGTATTGAAAAAAGAAAAAGAATTAATGAATAAGATTCTAAACGATAATAGAAACCTAATAATATATTTCCAAAAAAATACCCTAATAACATAAAAACTAATGATAAAATTAGAGAGATAACTGAAGAGTAAAGTATGAATCTTTTAAATTTAATAGCTTTTGTATTTCCAATATAAATTAACATTGGAACAGGTAAAGCAGGTGTTGCTTTAGCAATGAAAAATGTTTTAAAAGGCTTCAACTTTAAACTTTCTTTAAATTTAAAATCTGAATCACTACCTAATTTATGTTTTAATTTTTTTATTAGTTTTATTTTACGTGACAAACGTGAACTCCAATACCAAAACAAATCTCCAGCAATATGTCCAAATAAAGATAAACCTAAAATAAGAGAAAAACTTACAGAACCATGATTCACTAAAGTTCCACCAATAAAAGAAAATAAAGGAGTTTTTATAGTATAAATCACTAAAGTTCCTAAAAGTCCTACTAAAATATTTATCATAATATCACACAAAAGAGGTTTATTTTTAAAATTAACTACTCTTATAAAATCTAATTAGAATTATCTCCTCTATAAAAGGATGCAGCTACTTCTGGACTTATAGAATTAATAGTCACGCCAGTAGAAAATTCAAATCCTGCCCATTGTGCAAGACGAGGAGTAAAAACTATATGTGAATGCATATCGTTTTCATCATCACCATATTTAATATAGTAATTATATGAAGAATGAAACGATCTTAATTTCCTTAATATCTTTTTAAAAATAGATGAAAAATCGTTTAATTCATCTCTTGATAATTCTTTAAATCTATTAATATGTCTTTTTGAATATAACCAAATTTCATAAGGAAAAAGAGATGCATAAGGAGTAAAAGCAACAGCATGATTGTTTTCAAAACACTTTCTATGTGAATTTTTTTCAATATTTATTACATCACAATGAGGACAACCATCATAATTTTTAATATAATTATATTCTCTTTTAATCTTAGGAGGAAGAAAATTTAAGGATATAACTTGTGAATGATCATGAACTAAAGAAGCTCCTGCTTTCTCACCATCATTTTTAAAAACACTTACATAATCAATATCATCAGGAGAAGACAAATCATCAATACGAGACTCATATACCGCAATTAATTTATTTAATTCAGATATAGATAGCATTGAAATATCTCTATTATGTTCTCTAACATTTACAATAACTTCATGTTCACCATAGTTTGAAGAATATGTAAAGAAATTATTATCAGTTAATAGTTTAGATTGACCTTCTTTTGATACAGCTGGAAACTTATTAGAGAACCATCGCATTCTCCAAGGATTACCAATTCTTCCTTTTTCAGGAGGAGCACTTTTTTCATTACCTGGACAAAAAGGACAATTATGATCAATAACAGAAAGATTCTTTTTTTTATCAGGACCATGATTATCATATTCGTGTGGTCTCTTTCCTCTATCTTCAGAGATTTCTACATATTTTTCTAAAAAATAATGTTTTCTAAGTTCTCCCATTATGTCTATTCCTCATAAACTTTTTTCAAAGCAATATCATGAGCATCAAAGTAATTTTTAGATAAATGATCCCAACTTACTTTATCAACTAAAGCTTTAGCATTGATTTTATTCAAAACACGACCATGACGATGATGACTTGCATAATCATATAATATATTCGTAAATTGATTTTTTATCTGATCATGTGATTTGTTTTTTCTATTTAAAATATATAGACCAGGATTTTCTAACTTTGAAACTTTTTCTTTCATAAAAGATCCAAATCCTGATAAATCACTTGTTAAAGCAGGACAACTTAATGACATAGATTCAGGAGGAGTATATCCCCAAGGTTCATAATAAGACGGAAATACACCAAAATGCATTCCAGAAATTGTATCCTCATAAGGTAAATCTAAAAGTCCATCAGTTCCATCTAAATATACTGGATAAAAGACAACTTTTACTTTATCTTCTTTTTTATTTAATAGATTGTTTTCATGAAATGCTTTTAAAATTGGATCATTTCCATCTTTTATATGATGAGTTGATAATGGCGGATTACCTACATCTTTAAATGAATTTACTAATTTTTTTCTCATTAAGACTATCTCTTCAGGTAACATATTATTTTTAGTAAATTCTTTTTCAGTAATAATATCATCAAGAATTCTGGAAACAATATCATCTGATTTTTGTTTAACAAAGTTTTTTATTTGTGAATAGTGTGTTTTATGTTCTAAAACATCTCTTCTTATTCCATCATGACCTGCTGGGATAAAAAAGAATGTTACAATATTTCTTTCAGAATTTTCTTCTTTTAACTTTCTATTTAAATCTCCTAAAGATTCAATAAAATAATCTAATCCTTTATTATAAAATTCATATCTTGCAGCTGTGAAAAAGAATAATGTATGTTCTAAGTTAAATGAATAATGAGGAAAAAAGAAGTATTTACAGAATTCTCTAATTTTTTCTCGATTCATAGTATGTTTAATAGATGTTTCTTCAAAAGTATGATGTTTTTCAGTATCAATTCCATTAAGAACTAAAACTTCTGGTTTTCTACCCAAGAAATGTGTTGCTTCTAGTCCAGTTATCTCTGATACAGTTGTAAATACATCACTTGCTAAAGCAGTTGCTTTCTCAGTAGTATGTTTTTCACCAATTCCAAGTTCTTTAGCTTTTTTATCAGGATCAATTTGATTTAATAAATTATATATCTTTTCTTTGTGTCCGCTCAAAGTCCTTCCAAGTATTGTTGCATGTGTTGTAAAAACAGTTGAAATTTTTTGTTTTGATGATTTAGCATGTAATATAGAAAATCCTGATAACCATTCATGTGCATGTAATATCACTTTTTCATTATCATTTATCTTTTTAAACTCTTCAACAAATTTTCCAACAGCAGTTGCCCAAAGCATTGGTTCTTCAAAATCCCAAGATGCACTAATCGAATCAACCTTGAAATCTTCCCAATATTTTGCTTTAAGATCATTAATTTTTGGTTTTAATCCATCAAAATCAATTAATATTGTTTTAGGAGAGCCTTTAATTTGCCACTCACCATAATAACATTTAATTCCTTCTTTTTCTAATTTATCAATGATAAGTTTAATTTTATCAGGTGCTTCTATTTCATCAAAAGAAACTTCTGCATTATCTTCAAAATAAGGACCAAATAGAATATAGTTTTCATATTTTTTCATCATATGTCTTGTTTTTGTTTTTATGACAGTGTTAATCCCACCAACTTTATTACAAACTTCCCAAGAAGCTTCAAATAGAAATACCATGATAACTAATTATGTTAATAATGATTTTTAAATTTATGATACTACTTAAGATTAATTACAGATCAAAAAGAAAGATAACAAATTACAACAAGAGATAACAAAATTACTTAAGAGGAATTTTATATCGGATTAAAAGTATATCAAAGTAAAAATCTGCTGATTTGCTTATAAAAAATAAAAACTTATCAAGATAATAGAAAAGAGTATAAAATTCCGATAAAACACTATAAGATGATTTTGCCCTAAGACCATCGAAGATGAAAAACGAATACATATTCTTTAGGTAAAACGTAGATAAAAATAAAAGTTATTCTAACAAAGTAGAAAATCATAGAAACAGCCGTGCCATACGAAGTATGGTACCATCCTTGCCAACTTACTAAAAAAAATAGTTTTTAGAACTTATTAAATTAAAAATTTAAAAGCTTGATAAAGATTGTGCTAAAGAAAGTAAAAATAAATAGAGTAAAATAAAACTAAGTAGAAATTTATGGAAACTAACGTGCCATATGAAATATGGTACAATCCTGGTCAATTTATTAA
>CAZXZL010000050.1:0-5425 GCA_964645415.1 uncultured Methanosarcinales archaeon
GCTTGACCAAGATGGTACCATACTTTGTATGGCACGTTAGTTTCTATTAAATTCTATTTCTTTTTGTTTCTGTTTTTATGATTTTTTTCCTTTAGATGATTTTGATTTACTAATTTCGAAGAAGGTTTTATCTAAAATAATCGAAGATGATATGCGAAGATTTGCTGCACTTAAAAACTTTTGATAAATATTATATAGTTAAAAATATTTAACTTTATTATGGGAAATATAAAAAAAATTGATTTTAAAAAGTATCTGGAGAAGTATCCAGAAACTTCTGGTTTGTACCCTCAAAAATTATTAGAAATAGGAAAAAGATATCATAATTTAGGTTTTATGAAAAGAGAACATCTTTATGAATTAGCTCATCTTAATTCTACAAGATCTTCTTATCATGTTAAGAAAAATCCAGAAAAAAGAGTTAAAGAGGTTACAAAAATAGCATATTCCATTGATCATGAGTTTTCTAAAATTGTTCTTTATAATAGTCTAAAAGGAGTTGGAACACCAACTGCTTCTGCAATTTTAACTAGTTTAAATCCTAATAACCATTGTGTTATTGATACTAGAGTTTGGGCAACTCTTTATAATATGGGATATTTTGATAAAGAAAAAGAAAGTTTTAATCCTGATGATTATATAAAAATAATAAAAATAGTCAGGGAGTTAGCAAAAAATAGTGATTTGAGTGTTTCTGAAATAGGTTATGCTTTATTTTCCTATGATGTAATTCATAGAGAAGGAACTCTTCATTAAATATTATAGATTTTTTACATTATTTTTTAATTTCATATAAGATACTTCAAAACTAATTCCTGGGTTTCTTGAATCATCAACATTCCATACTTCAATCTTATTTGAATCGACATCGTGATATCTAACAATGTGATTTTTTTGCTTTCTTTTCATCGTAATTATTTTATCTGCTTCATCTATTGCTCTTTGTGTTAGTTGATCAGGTGATGGTTTTAAATATTTTAAAGAATCATCTTTTTCTAAGCTATCTTTTATTTTATTTATTAATGAATTTGATGCATGTGTTCCTGCTGATTCTACTTCAAATTCAGGTTTAAATTTTCTTGTTAGTGCTTCAGCCACTGGACTTAATATGTCATTGTTTCTACAAATATATAATATTCTCATTTTATATTAAAATTTATTTTAAATTTAAATAATTATTGATATTTCTGATAAGTTGTAAAAAGAATATTACGTGGAAATTGCACGGTATCTAACTTTTATTTTAAAATAAATAATTTATAGAAATATATATACTAAAAAAAAGAAAAGAAAAAAATTAAGCTAATTTATTTAGCTCAATTTGTACAAATGCAGGTATTAAAAAACCAGCAAAGATATATACTACAAACCAAAGAATTGCATTATTATCTTTTCTTACATGGTTTGAGTATCCTTCACAGTATTTATACACCCAGTAAATATTTACAATAGGTACTATTAATAAAAAAGCAGTTGGAATTTCTGCTCCAAGTTTATTAAATTCATTCTTTGTAGAAATTATCCAATAAATACCATAAATACCAAGTGTAATTATACTAAACAAATATACTAACACAACATTTCTTTCTTTAACCATTATATATCACCTTTTAAACATAACCACTTCTTTAAATTATAATTTATATTGTTTTCTAAAAAAAGAAAGAATAAGCAAAAATTTATTAAGATACTAAATTATTTTAATTGTGATGAAAAGAAGTGTTAATTTGTATGGAATTCCTTTCTCAAAAGGTAGTATTTCAAAAAATGAAGGTTGTAGAAAAGCTCCAAAAAAAGTTTATTCTTCTCTTAATGACTTTTATCTTAATGAAAATAATGAAGAAGTAAATACAAATTATGAAGAGATAAAACTAGATTCATCTAATATTGAATTATTCTATGAAAATTTAGAAAAGAGAATAAAAGAACTTGAAGATTCTAACAAAATTGGATTTTTAGGAGGTGATCACTCTTTAACTTATCCAATTGTTTCAGCAATTAAACCTGAGGTATTAATTATTTTTGATGCCCATCTTGATTGTCAAGATGATTTTACCCCACCTACTCATGAGGATTTTCTAAGAGCTTTAATTAAAAAAAATGTTATTTCTGAAAAAAATATTTTTCATATTGGACTTAGAAATTTAAGTAAGGAAGAAAAATCATGGTTAAATAAAAGTGATATTAATCTGTTTGATATGAATAATCATTATGATTTAAATGCTATTTTAGAAAAAATAATTCCAGATGTAAAAAATAAAAAAACACATATTTCATTTGATTTTGATGTTTTAGATATTAGTACTGCTTTTGCAACAGGTTATCCTGAAGCTGGTGGTTTTAATACTCGTGAAATAATTAATTTTATTTCTAAATTAAAAAAATTTATTAAATTAAATTCATTTGATTTTGTTGAATATAATCCTAAACTCGATAATAATAAAATTTGCTTGAAGACAGCATCTAAAATTGTTAATGAATTACTATAGGTGATTAAGATAATATCTAAAGAAATAAGAAAAAAAGTAAAAGGAAAAAAGAAGAAGATTGGTTTTTGTGAAACTGAAGATAAAAGAATAATTGAAGCTTCAAGATATTTAAAAGATAATGATTTAGTAGAACCTGTTTTAATCGGTAAAGATATTGAAGGAAAAAAAGAGTTATTTGGAATAGATATTTCTGATTTAGAAAAACATAATACTTCTGATGAAAAATATATTAAAGAATTTAGTGAGCTAAGAAATGTATCTTTTGATGTTTCAAAAGAAAAAATGAAAGATGCTACTTATTATGCTACAATGTTACTTCATGATTCTGAAATTGATGGTTTAGTTTCTGGTGCTGATCATTCTACAGAACATACTTTAAGACCTGCATTAAAAATTATTAAAGGGAAAGATTACTTTGATGGTTTTGTTTCAAGTTTTTTTATTATGGAAAAAGAAGATCAAGTTTATTTTATGTCTGATTGTGCTATGAATCCAAATCCTTCAGAATCTCAATTATCTAATATTGCTCTTCAAACAGCAAAGAGTGCAAGTTTATTTATTGATAAACCTAGGGTTGCAATGCTTTCTTTTTCAACTAATAGTTCTTCTAACCATCATATGGCAAAAAAAGTAAAAAATGCATTAAATATGACAATTAAAAGAAATAAAGATTTTAAAATAAATGCAGAATTTGATGGTGAAATGCAACTAGATTGTGCGATTAGTGAAAAAGTTGCTAAGAAGAAGTATCCTGAAAGTAATATCGCAGGAAATGCTAATGTTTTGATTTTTCCTGATTTAAATTCTGGAAATATAGGATATAAATTAGTTGAACGTTTTGCAAACTTTAAGGCAGTCGGTCCAATTCTTCAAGGTTTAAATAAACCGGCAAATGATTTATCTCGTGGTGCAAAAGTTGATGATATTATTGATGTTGCTTGTATTACAGCATTTCAATGTGAGGAATTAAAATGAATTATACACTAACATTAAATTTAGGAAGTTCTTCTTTAAAATTCTCTGTTTTTAACAAAGAGTTTAATGAAGTTTTGAATGGATCTTATGAAAGAATTGGTGTTGATGGGTTACTTAAATATAAATTTGATTCAAAAAAAGAAAAAGAATCAATTGAATTAAAAAACCATAATGATGCACTTAATAACTTATTAGAGTTATTAAAAAAATTAGAAATAAAAAAAGATGATATTAAAGTTATTGCACATAGAGTTGTTCATGGTGGAGAAAAATATTCTAAACCAACTATTTTAACTAAAGAAGTTGTTAAAGATTTAAAGAATTATTCTTATTTAGCTCCTTTACATAATCCAAATAATATAAAAGGAATTGAAATTGCTTTGAATAAATTTAATGCTAAAAACATTGCAATTTTTGATACTGCATTTCATAGTACTATTCCAAAAACAAATTTTATGTACTCTTTACCTAAAAAGATATATGATGAGTATTCTGTAAGAAAGTATGGTTTTCATGGATCAAGCCATCAATATATTGCGACTAAATTAAAAGAAATGAATGTGTCTGGAAACAAACATATTATTTGTCATTTAGGTAATGGGTCATCTATTACTGCTTTAAAAAACTTTAAGAGTTTTAATAATTCTATGGGTTTAACTCCTTTAGATGGTGTAATAATGGGAACTAGAGTAGGTTCAATCGATCCTGGAGTTATATTATTTTTATTAGATAATGGCTTTTCTAAAGACGAAGTTGATAAAATTCTTAATAAAAAATCTGGTCTTTTGGGACTTTCTGGAAAAAATAGTGTAAAGGATTTATATGAATCTGATAAGAGTATTGAAAATGTTGAAAATATTCATAAAACAGATAATGATTCTAATGAATTATTTACTATGAAGTGTTTAGTTAATAGTATTTCTAGTATTATTGGATCTTATGTTGCTCAATTATCAGGTATTGATGGAATCGCATTTACTGGTGGGATTGGAGAAAATGCATGGTATATTAGAAGACTTGTTTTAAAACAGCTTTCTTATTTAGGAATAGATATTGATAATGAAGCTAATCAAAAAAATGAGTTAATTATAACCAAAGAAGACTCTAATGTAAAATCTTATGTGATTGAGACAAATGAAGAATTAATGATGGCTAAAATAGCTAATAATTTTATCTCTTAAATTAATGAAAATTTAATATTAAGGTGATTAAAAATGCAAAAAGAAGAAATGTCAAAAGAAGAAAAGATAGGTTATCATAAAGGAGCTTTAGATACGCTTCTTAATGAGAGAGAAGAGTTTACAAAAGTCTTAAATATTGTTAATAGCTATATTGAAAAACATATTAATGCTCTTAAAGAGTTAGGTGTTGATTTAAATAAATCTAATGAAGAAGAAAATAATCAAACTGAAAATAAAGAAGATGAAAGTATAGAAGATTTAATGGATGTTTAATCTTTTAAAGGTTTAACATTCAAAACATTAACACCTTCTTTTAATTCTTTTTCAGCAATTGAAATAGGATTATATTTTAATTTTTTTAATTCTTTTTCATCAAGATTGATAAGAATAGGAGCACCCATTGCAATTTGTAGAGCACGACTTCCAATCATCCTTGTTTTTTCATATCTTGTTGGCATTTTGTATTGAAATTCTATTTTAATTTAAATATGTTTCGTTAAATTTTGAAAAAATATTAATTTTAATTATTTTCTTTTTTATTATTTAATCCAATAATTCTATCATAAACTGTTACACATACAAAACCAATAACTGCTCCAATTATTGCAGGATGTATTTCTATATTTATCATTCTTGCAATTAATTCAATAATTACAGAAATTAGAATTGCTAGTATCATCAATCCAATAAAAGTTATAGCTTTCTTTTTAGATATTTCAACCATTTTATAATATTTTTATCCTTTTCTTATTTATTATTTTTTATCTCAATCTTTATCAC
>CAZXZL010000051.1:0-5116 GCA_964645415.1 uncultured Methanosarcinales archaeon
ATTTCATGTAAATAATCAATATCAACTAAAACATCACTTGGTACTTGAACATCACCCTGTTCAAATATTCCATAAACTTCAGTAGAAATGTTACTTATCAATAAATCATCTCCTCTTCTCACACGATCAGAAAATAATGATCTAGAACCTTCATAAGTTAAAACAACACCATCATCCCCACTACCAACTAAATTTCCATCTTCAAGACGAACACCAGTCCCATATAAAATATGATCATATAATCTTTCTACATCAGTTCCCATTACAGAAGTTCTAATTTTTGTACCTTTAAATTCAAGTTCTTGATTAGATATATAACCCGGTATTGCAACATCAACCCCTAAAATTCTTTCAATATCATCTACATCATCAATACTAAAGGAAATAGATTCATCAAGTGGACCCATCTGAGGAGTGACTCGAATTATATCTGTTCCAAAACCTAAAACTTGATCTTCAATAACATTTTCTAAACCATCACCCATAAGCATAAAAGAGTAAACTGCCATAATTGAAATAACAATTCCTAATAAAGTTAAAAATGACCTTAATTTATGCTCTTTTAAGTTTTTTAATGCAAGTCCGATTCCATCACTAATTATCATATTAATACCTCATAGCATCTACTGGGTCTAATTTAACAGCCTTCCTTGCTGGGAATAAAGATGAAACAATTCCAAAAATGATTGAAAAACCTAATAATCCTAAAGCATAATGTAATTCAAATACAAAAGTTAGTGACATTCCAAATTCATTAATTAATTGAATTCCACCATATGCAATTAAAGAACCAATTCCAACACCAACTAAATAGCTAGCAATAGTCATTATAATAGTTTCTGATAAAAATAAATTAAATATATCTTCGTTTTTTGCACCCATTGATTTCATAATACCTATATCTTTAGTTCTTTCATGGACAGATGTAAAAAGAGTATTTGATATTCCAATTGACCCAACTAAAAGTGAGATTAAAGCAATTGCTAAAACAGCATAATTAACAGTATTTAAAATATCCCCTGCAATCTCTTGAATATTATCCATTGTAATAAATTCATAATCATCTCCTTTATAATCCTCAAAATCATACTCTAAATCAGCGATCATTTCATCAGTTGGTTCATCATGTGTTAAAAGCATTAACATATTTACTTCATCTGGGTTATCAAAAAAATCACTCATTGCATCTTGAGTCATCCAAAACATAGCATCATCTTCAGGATGACCTAATTCTTCAACAATACCAACAACACGATAATCTCTTCCAGAAATTTCTAAGATATCATCAATTTCAACAACTTCATCAAAAACCCCATCAGCAATTAAAGAACCAATTAAAACTTCACGATCAGTAGAAGGAGCTCTACCTTTATTAATTCTAAAACCAAAATCACCACCATCATCCA
This sequence comes from uncultured Methanosarcinales archaeon, assembly GCA_964645415.1. Taxonomy (GTDB): domain Archaea; phylum Nanobdellota; class Nanobdellia; order Woesearchaeales; family CAZXZL01; genus CAZXZL01. The sequence continues at coordinate 1,407 of CAZXZL010000051.1, forward strand.
TATATCTATAAAAGACATCATCAGTCCCTGTAACATAACCTCTACCTTCCTCACCACCATAAGTTGCTGAAGCCATACTATAAATCATGTATGTACAATCTCTGATTTCACTTCGCCTATAGAAAAAGTCACAATCCTCAATTTCAAATTCTCTCCTTAAAGCTGATCCCATAATATCATCACTTCCACCAAGAACCATAACTGTATTTGTTCCAAAAGCACCTAACATATCATTCACAGCATGAGATAAACTTGAACCTAAAATAAGAAGAGAAGTAATTAAAATAAGTGATATCGAGACCCCTATTATATTTAAAACAGTACGTGCTTTATTTTGCCTAATATACTTTGAGGCAATTAAAAAATAATCAAGAGGTCTCATTTTTTATCAACTCATAACTCCTATTAACGATACTTACTTCTTCCAAAAAGATAATACAATATTGCTCCTAGAAAGAATGTTAAAGCAACAACACCAATCCAAACATTCTTTTTAAGTTTATTATCTCTTTCAGATTGAATAACATCTATTAACATAAATAGCCAGAAGATAAACATAGTTAATAGAACAACTAAACTAAAAATCATTCCAGACAATCCATTGTCTTCCACAGCAGGAACATCTACATTAAAAGAATTTGTAAAAGTTTCAGAATGTTTATCATTAAAAAAATCATTCCATTCAACTTTATATTCTATTTCAACTTCTTCTTCATGAGGAATTATAGTAAAATCTGCAGTTTCATAATCGTTAGTTTCAACTTCCCCTAAAAATACAGTCCCACTAACAATATCATAATCCGGAGATTCAGCTAATTCAACAGTTGTAAATTTGATATCTTCAGTTCCTTTATTGATTATATTTACACTGATATCAGACTCTTCATTTTTTGTTAATTCTGCTCTTCTAATATGTCTTTCAACAATATTTACAACATCAACAAAGAAATTAAAAGAATATTCTTTTTCAAAAGCTTCTGTTCTATCCTCGTTTTTATAAGTTAATAAAATGTTTCCCTCATGATTTCCTGGAGGAGTTGAAGGATGAACTAAATAATCAAAAGAGATTTCTCTTTGTCTATTAGGATCAAAGTTAAGAAATGACCTAACATTTGTTGAATCAATTACTGAAAAACCTTCAGGTAATTGGAAATAAGTTTCTACATCTCTTGCTTTTACAGTTCCATCATTTTTCAAGTAAAAATTTAAGCTACCTCTCTCAGAAGGTAAAATCTCTTTTGGGTTTAAATTAAGTTGAGGGATATCAAAAATAATTTCTTTATTTTCAATCTCAACAGGAATATTTTTTGTAACTGGTCTATCTTCATCACTATAATATCTTACTCTCAAGTCATATTCTCCTGGAGGCACATCATCTTTAATTAATATTTTAAAATTAAAAACAGCAGCATAATCATCTTCTTGAAAAGGAGGAAGTGATCCAACTTCAATTTTACTATCTCGATATATTTCAAAAGGATAATCTTCTAAAACTTCAATATTTAAATCATCTATATAATCATCTCCTACATTTTCAACTTTCAATCTCAAATTAAGTAATCTATTTGGTGCCGCAGGATTAGGATCTTGAGACATTTTATTTATCCTTAAATCTCCAAAAGCACTTACAAAATTACTCAACATTAAAATTCCAAATAAAAAAAGTACCAATACTAAAAACTTATTTTTCTTCATTCTTTTCATTATAATCACCTAAATATTTTAAAGAAAGATCTACTAAATCATTAATGACTTTAGTTTGATCTTTAAGAGAATTAATTTTTTTACTAACTTTTTGATTTGATTTATACTTTTCTTTTTCTGACAAAGAAGTTAAAGATTCTACCATAGGATTTATAATCTCATTTTTTATCATTTTATATTGATTTATTTTTAAATTAATTAAATCTAAGTTTACTTCAACATACTTCTTTTTAGAACCAGGTTTAGTGAAAACATTCAATGCAGGCATATATCCTTTTAAAGCTAAACTTATACTTGAAATACTATAACCTGTTCTTTTCGATAGTTCATCATAAGTTAAAGGTTTTTCTGATAAAATACATTCAACAAAAATGTCAGAAACAGATGAAGGTTTACCAAAATATTTTAAATTTTTCTCCATTGATTGTTTTAATTTTTTAATATCAGGATCAGTCATTTTTTGAATCCTCCGTAACTTTCCCATCCATAATTTTAACTGTTCTTGTTCCAACATCAGTAAATCTTGTATCATGGGTAACTAAAATAATTGTTTTACCTTTCTCATGTAATTTATTTAGTTGTTCCATTACATTTTCACCTGTTTTTGTATCAAGATTACCAGTAGGTTCATCAGCTAAAATAATTTCAGGTTCATTAGAAATAGCTCTTGCCATTGCAACTCTTTGTTGTTGACCACCAGATAATTCATTTGGTTTATGATCTAATCTTTCACCTAAACCAAGCTCAGTTAAAATCTTTTTTGCTTTTCTCATTCTAACTTCTGGAGCAATATCGTGAAAAATCATAGGTAAAGTTACATTTTCAATAGCGGATAAATTTGAAATTAAATTAAATTGTTGAAATACAAACCCGATTACTTTACCTCTTAATTGTGCAAGGCCAGATTCAGTCAATTTTGAGATATTTTTTCCTTTTAATAAAATCTCTCCTTCAGTTGGTGTATCTAAACAACCAATCATATTTACTAAAGTACTTTTTCCACTACCACTTGGACCAACAATAACAACAAATTCTCCTTTATGAACATCTAAATTAAAATCTTTTAAAACTTTTACAGTCACTTCACCCATTTGGTAATTTTTATAGACATGGTTAAGTTTAATGATTGATTCCTTTTCATTAGAGTTATTTGACATTAAGAAATAGAATGAATAAAATTATATAAATGTTTTGTATTTTTAAAAAATATTAAAAATAGTAAATATTAGTTTTACTACTCATTGAACAATAAATTAAAAGCTATTGTTTTTATAAAATTCTTCTTTTTTGTTTTTAGATGATTTGCTCTCAGCTTTTATCAAAGTTGGCAAGGATGGTACCATACTTCGTATGGCACTTTAGTTTCCATAAATTTCTACCTAATTTTATTTTACTCTATTTATTTTACTTTTTTTTATTTTCTAATTTCTTTAGCTAAACACGAATACAATCATCGAAGATGAATAAACTTTTAAAAAAATTTGTTTTTAATTAAATAAAATATATCACTCAATTTATAATTAAATCTACTTTCTTTAGATTTCTTTTTATGAATTGATTTTCCAGAAGGAAGTAAATGTTTAGAAGCTACTAAATTAGAAGAAGATGATAGAGATGATTTTTAATTTTTTATATTATTTCATTTGCTCTATCAAATATCTCTTGATAATTACTAGGGAAAGTTTCTCTAATAAACTCTCTTGTTTCATCTACTAATTCATGTTGATTTAAACTTTCATTATCAAATCCATTTCTCGCATAACCAGTAGGAAGTAATGTAGAAGCATAAGTTAAAATATATTGTTTATTAAACTCTTTTACTCCTTTTTCTCCGTATGTATCATTTAGATATTGATACCATTCTGAATTTTTATCATTAAATAATTCTTCTGATTCATCTACTAACTCCCATGCTTTTTCTACATACTCCATTCTTTCTTCTTTCTCTGCTTCCCATGACTCATTTAATGCCATTGTCATGTATACTTTTGCTTTTGCCAATGGAT
>CAZXZL010000052.1:0-3073 GCA_964645415.1 uncultured Methanosarcinales archaeon
TGATAAAATTTGTTTGATAAAATTTGAGATCAAATCACCTAAGAAAAAAGTAATTATATGAATTAAATAAAAATAAGTAGAAGTTTATATAAACAGAAAATAGATAAAATGGAATAAAATAAAGATTCATGAAAACTTTTTATCTATAAGTAATATTTATAATTAATAAGTGTTGATTATTATAATAAAATGGTAAACTACAATATTCTTGGGGTAAAACTTATAGGTAAAGAAAACTCAGTAGAATTTCAAAAAATATTAACAAAATATAATCATATGATAATGTCTCGATTTGGACATCATGATGAAAAAAATAATGATGGAGTCATAATGCTTTTAATGAGAACTCATGATGATTTAGAGCATTTGAAAAGAGACTTAAAAAAGATTGATTCAATTAAATTATCTGAAATGGTGTTGTGATATTATGGAAATTATTGTTTTATTTGGTCCACCTGGTGCTGGAAAAGGAACAACTGCAGAGACGATTGAAGACTTTGGATTTGAACACGTTGCTCCAGGGGATATTTTTAGAAAAGAATTGAAAGAAAAAACAGAATTGGGAAAAGAGTTAAACAAGTATATGAGTAAAGGTAAATTAGTTCCAGATGAATTAGTTGATAAAGTTGTTTTTAATCATCTTAAAAATATTGAATCTCAAAAAATAGTTTTAGATGGTTTTCCAAGGACTGTAAGTCAACTTAATGAACTTGAAAAACGTTATCCTGTTAATAAAATAGTTGATTTAGAAGTTTCTGATGATGAGATTATTAAACGTTTATCAAAAAGAAGAGTTTGTCCAGAATGTGGTTCAACTTATCATTTAATCACAAAAAAACCTAAAGAAGAGGGTATTTGTGATAATTGTGGTTCAGAATTAATTCATAGAAATGATGATAAACCTAAAACTATTAAGTCAAGGTTAAATCAATATCGTGAAAATACTTTACCTGTCTTAGAAAAATACAAATCACTAGGAAAAGAAATAGTAATAGTTGATGCTGAAAAGTCAATTGACGGTATGATTGAAGAAGCAAAAAGTAAACTAAAATTATCATGAAAAAAGATATTTTATTTCACATACGAGCAGGATATTTAATGTTGAAAAGGAGAATATTGAATCATCGTTTTAGAAAAGATCATAAATTAGATAAAAGTGTAAATGAAATATTAAAAGAGTCAATAAATAAAAATTTTGAATCTTTTTTTTCCCCTGGTCTAGGTCATTTTGAAGATTTTTATATTAGAGATTTTGCTTGGGTAATTGATTCTTTAATTAATCTTAACTATAAAGAAGAAGTAGATAAAACATTATCTTTTGTTTTAAAATCTTATTATGAAAATGATAGAATTACAACATCAATTACAAAAAATAATTCTGTATATGATTTTCCAACATATGCAATTGATTCATTACCTTACCTAATTTATTGTATTAACAAATCTGATTATAACCTTAATAAAAAAGAGAAGTTATTTTTAAAATCTAAAATAAATGAATTTTATAATCATATTGATAAAGGATTTGTAGATAAAAATAAATTCTTTTCATCAATGGCTGATCATAAAGTTAGAAACTCTTCTTTATACTCTAATACAATGCACTATTTACTTTCTGTTGAAATTCAAAAACTAGGTTTAAAACCAAAATTCTTTCCAAAACAAATATCTAAAAATGTCATTAAAGAATTTTGGAATGGTTCTTATTATTATGATGATTTATCTAAAAAAAGTTATATTTCGGCTGATGCTCAGATTTTTCCTTTTTGGACAGGGTTAGATAGTAATCCTTCTCGTCTAAAAAAAGTAATAGAACTAATGAAAAAAGAAAAATTAGATAATCCAATTCCTTTAAGGTATCATAAAAAAGAGTTATTTGAAAACTATTCAATCTTTAATCATATTATTAATATGTTTAAAAAAACAAATATCCCTAAATACCATGCAGAATCAATCTTTTGTTATAGGTACGAAACAGATCCAATTTGGACTTTACTAGGAATAAATTATTTTCATGTCTTAAATAAATTTCATCAAAAAACCAATCAAACTTTCTTTTTAGATGAATTAAAAAATGGATTAAAAAAATATAATAATATTATTTTAAAATATGGAACATTATATGAATTATATGAAAATAAAAAACCTTTCAAATCACTTTTATATTTTTCAGAAGAAGATATTATTTGGGGAGCAAAAATATTAGATTTAAATAAAAAATATAAATTATAAAACATTTCTTTTTTTCCCTTTTGACATTTAAGACTTAATTATTATTATTATTATTATTATTATTATTTGAATATATTATTTACTATCTATATTTATAATATTTTAATAGATTTTATATGATATTATTTGAAAAAATTAAATTTGTTACTCGATAATAAAAACTTTTATAAATAATCTCTATTATTATGTAACTATCATTAAGTAATAAGGTGGTTTGGATGAAAAAAATATTAATATTATTAATCTCAATTTTGGTAATTTCTTTAGTATCTACAAGTTTTGTAGAGGCATCTAGTGTCGATGTAAATATTTATGAAGAGGATAATAAATTACACTGTGAAGCTCCGGATATGAGTATATTTGCAGCAACTGGTTGGAGATGGTTTGAAGAAGATAATGGAGATTGGGAAGTTGTTGAAGAAGATAAAACAAGAGACATAAATGATCCTCATCCAAACACTGAATATGAACCTTCTAATTCTGGTAATTTTCGTTGTGAAGTTTATGCTGGAGATACAAATTGGGATAATTTTAATGAAGAAGGTTTTGCTGAATTAGAATTTGACCACCCGGATACACCTGATCCTATTGATGGTGTTTGTGGTATTGAAGACGGCAATGTTTATGATTATGATGATTCTGATTGGGAAACTAATGATTTTTGTGAAGTAGGTGATGTTGATCCTTCTGATCCTTCATTTCCTGAAGCTGGTGATGAGACTGTTTGGTCTTGTTTAGGTGAGAATGATGGAGATGATGTGAGTTGTAGTGCTAGTCGTGAAGACGCACCTGATCCTATTGATGGTGTTTGTGGTATTGAAGACGGCAATGTTTATGATTA
>CAZXZL010000052.1:3173-4970 GCA_964645415.1 uncultured Methanosarcinales archaeon
TGAGAATGATGGAGATGATGTGAGTTGTAGTGCTAGTCGTGAAGACGCACCTGATGGTGCTCTTACAGGAATTGTTGATGATTTAACTTTGACTTGTAATTCTGATTATTCATATTGGGCAACAACTGGTTGGAGATGGTTTGAAGAAGTTAATGGAGAGTGGGAAGTTATTTCAGAAGAAAAGGAAAGAAAAACTTCTACTACAATAACTGTTGATGAACCAGGTGATTATAAATGTGCTATTTATTTTGGCGATGAAAACTGGTATGATTTTAATGAAGGTGATTCATTAATTTTAACTGCTACAGAACCAAGACCAAATATCGAAATTCTTTCAATTGATTATATTGGTGATTTAAGATCTGGTTCAGAAGTAATTTTTACTTCTGATGTAATTAATTATGACGAAGAAACTGTTAATTTTGAATGGTTTATTAATAATGAACAAAAACATTCAAATGATAATGAATTTAGTCACGTTTTTGAAGAATCTGGAGAGTATGAAATTAGATTAGATGTAGAAGATGAATTTTCTTCAGATACTAAGTCTATGGATGTTGTTATAGATGAAAGTTATTTATCTGTTGATGTATCTTATTATTCTCATGTTATTGAAGGGAATGATCAAGTACTTAGTTTTCTTATAACTGACCAAGATGGTGAATATGTTTCTGATGCTCTTGTAGAAGTTGATGGTGATAGGTCAAATGACTGTACTACTAGTGATAGTGGAGGATGTAATATTGTTATTCCTGAAGATGATGAAGGTGAAGTTAATTTAAACTATGTTGTTTCAAAAGATAGCTTTGATAATGTATATGGTGAAATCTCATATGATGTTCTTGAAAAAAGATATGAAATTATTGATTTAATGACTTATAATGATTCTGATTATAGTGTTGAGTCTAGTGATTTTTTCCGTGGTGATTCTTTATATTTATCTTTTAGAGTTTGGGATTTAATTGAAGAAGAATATATTATTCCTGATGTTTCTGAAGCTTATTTAGTTGGTGATGGTGATCGAGAAGAACTTGATTTTGATGGGACTGTTGATGATTATTTAAGATTTAATACAGATGTTCCTTTAACCGATCACTTTTTAGGAGAATCTTTTAGTGTTGTATTTGCATTTGATTTAGATTATAGTTATGGTGGTCAAGAAGAGATTGAAGTATTTTTAAACAACAATCCTCCGTTTTTATTATCTGATTTAGATGATATTACTATGAACTTTGGATCTACTAAATCTATTGATTTAGATAATTATTTTAGAGATCGTGAAGATAATGCTTTAGGTTATGATTTATCTTATGATTTTTCTGGTTGTAGTAATCAAGATGTTGAAGTTGATGGTAGTTATTTATTAATTGAAGCTTTAACTGTTGAAGACTGTGATCTTGAAGTAACTGCTTATGATCGTAATGATGCTAGTGTTAGTTCTAGTTTTACTCTTAGTGTTATTGAAGATTCTTTTGATTTAGATGTTACTTATTTTTCTAGAGTTATTGTTGATAATTATCAGACTGTAACATTTAGTGCAGAATCTGATGGTGAACCTTTATCTGATGTTGAAGTTAGTTTATCTGGTTTAGATTCTGATAAAACTTGTACCACAGATAGTTATGGTGGTTGTAATATTAAATATTTAGTTGAAGATGAAGGAGAATATCGTCTTAATTATGAAGCTGATCATCCTGGTTTTGAGATGATTTCTGGTAGTATTAATTATGAAGTTATTCCTAAACGTTATGAAATCCTTGATTTAATGACTTATAATGATTCTGATTATAGTGTTGA
>CAZXZL010000053.1:0-4934 GCA_964645415.1 uncultured Methanosarcinales archaeon
ATGGCACTGTAGTTCCTATTAGATTTTATTTCTTTTTACTTCATTCTTTTAAGTTCCTTTTTCTTAGATGATTTTGATGGACTAACTTCGAAGAAGATTAAACGTAGATTTTCTCTTTAGCATTACTTTTAATCTAGAATTAATAAAGGTGTAAGAAAATTATATAAATTATTATGAGTTCAAAATAGATAGATGCCTTAAGGGTTCTCTTTAGAGCTTGACATTGTCAGCGATGAAATAAGAGTCTCCACTGCATTACTCAGCCTGACATTGAGAGAGCATCATTGAGAAGGCAAAAGCCGTCTATGAAATGGTGTGTTGATGAATTCGGGCATCAATTTTAATTATTAATCTGTTACAAAACAACAATTATCAGTATCTTCTGTTGAAAAACATATTCCACTTTCTCCTGAACCATCTAATCTAATATCAATTCCTCTAAATGAATAACCAATTCCTTCTCTGTCTTGAATTACATTCCTATTTACTAATTCATCAGCAAAATCGGTACAATCCATTTCTGAAGGTTGAACTGGAGATGTAGATATTGCTGTTCTAAGTAATTCTAAATCATCTGTTGTAGAATCTACTCCTTCAGTAAATTGACCCATTTGACCAGAAAAGATTGCTACTAATACTACTAAGACTATTAAAACAATGACTGCAATTACAACTAAATTCATACTTAATTCATACTTATTTGTGAGATTTTATTTTTCATGATAACACCTTATAAGTTATAATCTCTATTTATAATTAATTGTTTTTAAATGTTTATGAAAATTAGTTTGATCTATTAGAATTAATTATGAATTTTAAACTTTCAAATTCATATGTTTTATCTTCATGTAAGTATACTTTAATTTCAGAAGATTTTTTATTTTTTAGGATTGAACTTTGAAAATTCTCTTTTGTAAAATCATAACCAAAGGCTGCTTCAGAAAAGGAAGGAAGAACTATTAATTTTTTTGAATCATGCTCTGTTTCTAAAAAACATTTGAATCTTTCATTTCTATTATTATAATAAAAAGAGACTGATGGATGTTCATGACCCATGATAATTACTTTGGCTTTTTTGTAATCACTTTTAAAGTTAGGTAATTTGGATAATTCTTTGATTGATTTATCGCCGTGTATGAAAAGAAAATCATTTTTAAAATAATAGTTGTGAATTTTTTTATCAATTACAAAATCTAACATTGTGTCATGATTACCACGAATTATTGTTATTTTTGGTTTTATTTTTTTAATTAAGTTATTTATGTCTCTTTTTTCATAATCAGAAACTCTATCATAATTGTTTTTAATGTCACCACAAATAATTAGATGATTTTTATCTTTAGTCATTTCATATAATTCTTCTATTAGTTCTTTTTGAACATCTCTTATTAGATGACCTCTTTTATTTAATTCATCTTCAATTCCAAAATGAAGATCACTTACAACTAATGTATCATTGATTTCAATTGATTTTTTTTTGAAATTATATTCAACCATTTTAAACCTTTATTTTCATAAAATCTTTAGCTGAATGTGAGTCTTTTAAAAATAATCTAGCTTCTCTTTCATGATCATTTGTTGATTTATATCTTTGACTAAAATGAATCATGACTAATTTTTTTGCATTACTTTCACTTGCTACTTGTGCTAATTGTTTGGCTGTTAAATGACCATATTCTTTTGCTTTTTCAACTTCTTTGTGAAGATATGTTGCTTCTCCAATTAATAAGTCTACATCTTCAGCAATATCATACATGTTATCACAAAGTCTTGTATCAAAGATAAATCCTAGTTTTTTTCCTGGTATTCTCATAATACTATCAGATGATTTGAATTTATGATCGTCTACAGTTACATCTTTTCCTTTTCTCAAATCTTCTAACCAAGGACCTCTTTTTATTCCAAGTTTGTTAATTTTTTTTATGAATGATTTTTTTATCTTTTTTACATCTTTTTCTACTAATTTAAAACCATATGTATCAACACTATGATCTAGTTTTTTTACTAAAATATTGTATTTTCTATCTTTTATAATATCATCTTTTTCGAATTCATGGATGTGAAGATCCATTTTATCATGCTCAGATTTGTATACAACTCTTTCTCCTTCTTCGGAGCGATTTATATCTTCTCCTTCTTTAAATGTATACATTAAGTTATCTATTTTTTCTTTAGTACCAGGTGGACCATATATTTTGATTGTTGTTTCATATTTTGTTGCAAATATTGTTTGAATTAAACCAATTAATCCAAAAGTATGATCTCCATGCCAATGACTAATGAAAATCTTTTTTATTTTAGTTGGTTTGATTCCAGCAATTCTTAATTGTCTTTGAGTTCCCTCTCCACAATCAAATAGAATGTATTCATCATTATGAAAATTTGTAATTATTGCGGTATGATTTCTTTTTTTGGTTGGAACCATACTACTTGTTCCTAATATTGTTGTCTCTATCATTTTTTCTATCTCCTCTAAAAACAATATGAGAGTATTTTACTCCATCAACTTCTATAAAATCATCTAAAAAATCTTTTTCTTTTAAGAATTCAACTACTTTGTTACCTACAATATTTACTATTTCTACTTCAGCATTTTTTAAGAGTTTAACAAGCTCTTTTTTTGTGATTTCATCTCCATTAAAGAATTTATTAATTTTTAAACGAAGTTTTCCTTCAGTAAATTCTTTTCCATAAAGATTTTTATCAGCAACTGCAAGAATTCTTTTTTCCCCATCATGAATTTTTGCAATAAATTCCATTTTAATCAACAACTCTAAAATAATTATAGATTGTATTTAAGTGGTTTTTTGTTTCCACAAACCATACACTTTTTAAAATAAATTCCGCTTTCTTTTGAAATTTTTGTATCTGGTTTTTGACATTCAGAACAGATTACAAATTCATTTGTATATTTAGCAATAGCTTTGTTAATATCACTTGAGGATAATTTTGAACCAAAAATAACTCCTTTATCATAAAGTTCTCCAGGAGTTGCTAAGTTTTTTTGTAAATATTTTAGTAAATGTTTTGAATCACGTGATAATTTTTTTGCAATTTGATGAAAGTTACTAATAATTGTTTTATTTCCTTCAACATGACCTCTAACTTTTGGAATCTCAAATCTACTTTGCATATCTTCAATATCAATTGTTTCTGATCTTGCCTTATCTAATAAGTCTTCATAATTATTCATATATATCACCTTAGAAGTATTATAAAATGAAATAATGGTAACATTTATAAAGAATTCGCTTTTCTCTCAAGTTAGGTGAATTATGATGGAAACTTGTATTTCATGTGACAAACCACTTATTAACGATGAGGGTTCTGTTCAATTTAAATGTCCTGAATGTAATGAATATATGATTAAAAGATGTTCTAGTTGTAGAAAGATTGCTGCAGTTTATGAATGTCCTAATTGTAACTTTGAAGGACCTTAGGTGAATAAAATGGGAGAAATGATTATAACATATAAGGTAATGCCAACTAGTCCAGAAGTTGATTTGGATGAAATTGTAGAAAGTGTAGATGATATTTTAAAGAATTATGATTCTGAAGTAACTAAGACTAAAAAAGAACCTATGGCATTTGGATTAAATGCTTTGATGATTTATTTTATTGTAGATGAAAGTGTTGAAAACACTGAAGATATTGAAGAGAAAGTAAGTGAGATGGAAAAGGTTCAATCTGTTGAAGTTGCTGACATGAGAAGAACTGTCGGTTAACTTTTTTTTATTTCTTTTTTAATATTTCTAATATTTCTTTTAAATTAGATTCTGTTTTTATTCCATATTCTGAAAACATTGTTCTTGATGTATTTTTACTAAGATTATTCATTATTTTATCAAAAGATGGAACACTTTTTATTTTATATTCTTGACAAATTTTATGGATATGATAAAATCCTAATGAGTCATGTTCTGATTGAATTAAGTTAAGGAATTTTTCTGTATCTTTTGATATGTTTTCATCAATTTCTTCTATCATTTTTTCAATTACATCTTTATGATTTAGTTTTCCTGTATATATAGGTCCAAATTTATTTCCATCTATGATTTCAAAGTTATTATAATCAAAAGTTTTATGTTGTTTTAAGACTTTATCAGTGATTTTTTTAGAAGGTATTGAAAAGAAAATTACTCTAAAGTAATGATCTTTATAATAACTAACTAGTGGAATTAATGCTCTAAAATATTGAGCTGCTACTAATTGAACCTTTCTAATTAAAATTCTCAATCCAACTTCATGCATTAAATGATTATATATTGGTCTTGCCCAGTATTTTCTTTTACACATATTAATATAAGCTCCACACAAAGGAGCAGTATCAGTAGCAGTTACAGCCAAGTATCCATATTTAATTCTTTGAAGGATTGAATCTAAGAAAGGATTTGGAGAGCCATAAGGATCAATATCAACATAGTCATATTTATTTTCTTTTTTCAAAAGATACAACCTTGCATCTTCATTTGAGATTTCATAGTTTTCATTAATCTTATTAAGATTTAGATTTTCCTTAATTAGGGAGCAAGCATCCTCAGAGATATCATTAAAGTGAGAGTAAACATCACATTCATTAATCATTCTAATACCTCTCACCCCAGAAGCTGACATAGGTAAATGAACTCTTCTAATAGTTTTCATATGTTTATCATATATTTTTTTATCATCAAGTTTATTAATAGCATTAGTAAAAAGCACAGAGATATCTCGATTAGAAACCATCTTAGGATTATAGAACACATCTAATTCCTTACTCACCTTTCCCAGATATTCATAGATATTAGCACTTCCTTCCTTAATAAGTTCCTTTTCCATATTAAAAGAAATAATTAATTACTTTATATTTCTTATGTGTCTTATCTCATAATAATAATAATAATAATAATAATAATCAACATTCTATTCATTTTTATTTTTGTTTTTTATAAACT
>CAZXZL010000054.1:0-4916 GCA_964645415.1 uncultured Methanosarcinales archaeon
TAAATATTATGTTATTTGTTATCTTATAGTAGTATTAACTAAAACTTCTTAAAAAAAATTAGTAAAAGTATTAAGCTAAAGAGTGTGTATTCGTTTAAGTGCAGTGTGTAGGGCAAAATCATCTAAGGAAAAGGAACTTAAAAGAATGAAACAAAAAGAAATAGAAACTTATAGGAACTACCGTGCCATACGAAGTATGGTACCATCCTTATCAAATTACTAAACTAAAGTTTAGAACTTGTTAAATTACAAATTTAAAAGTGTGATAAAATTTGAGGGTAAATCATCTAAGAAAATTTTGTCGACTTTTTTTAAAAAAGTCTCCTTATAATAATTGTAATTTTATAAAAAAGTTTTATGAAAAAGAAAAATAATTATCCTGAAATTATATCAAAACCCATTTTCTGCCAATTTTCAATACCACCACTAAGATGGTAAACATTCTTAAAACCTAATGATTTCATTAAATCTAATGTTTGATTAGTTCTATTACCTGTTCTACAATATAAAACATAAGTGAGATTTTTATCTAAAGAATTAATCTTTGAAACAAAGTTAGTATCATAAAAATCAATCAACATCACATCATCAATTCTCCTCTCAACATACTCTTCATAAGTCCTTATATCAATGACAATAATTTCTTCTTTTTCAAGAGACTTTCTTAGTGAATCAGGAGAAATTCCACTAAAAGAATCATAAGAAAACAATAACTCATTATAATCATTAGAACTATTATTCATATTGTATTGAAAAATAATATCCCTACAACTATTCATAGAACAATAACCACCACCAAAAGAAACTAATCCAATAATTATAGTTAAGAAAAATAAAAATATAAGATGAATGTTAAAAATACTAGAAAGTTTTAATTTATTCTTTTTAGACATAAAAACTATTAGAATATTAAATATATAAATATTGCGAATAAAGTTATCAATAATAAGTACTCTTTAAATCATTATATAACTCTAAAATAGGTTTTTTAGATTTATAGTAATCAGGAAGTTCATCGTTAGTAAAAGAATATAAATAAATATCTACCAACATGTGAACATAATAACTTTTCATAGTCTCAATCTCAGGATTAGTTCTTCTAATGTCAACCAATGATTTATTTAAACCAGGAAATTTATTTTTTATCTCTCTTCTAAAATAACTGTCAATTTTATCTTCTAATACTTCAAAATCATCTTCATTAAAAGAACTATTAATATCATAAAGACTAGTAAAAACTTTATCATAAAAGTTACCTAATTTTCTATCTTTTTTCTTAAGGTGACTTAATGTATGCTCAACAAATTCTTCAGGTTCAGTATGTGGATCATAAATACTTTCCATTATATTACTAAAAGGTAGCAAAGAATATATAAGTTTTTTGATACTATAAAAACAAATTTCATCTCAAATTAAAAAAGAAGAATAAATTTAGAAAAAGTAATTTGAAAACTAAAAACCATATATTAATTGAATTAACTCATCTGTCTTTTTTATTTTATGATCAAAATGTTTTCTAACAGTCAAATTATTAAAGAAAATATTAGGATACCAAACCCTATGAACTCCAGCATTATTAGCATGTTCCATATCACTAGGACTATCTCCAATAAAAACACATTCTTTAGGTTTTAAATTATATTTTTTTAGCTTATCTTTAATTGCTTGAGCTTTATTATCCATCTCATTTGATCCAATTAAAAAGTCAAAAAAATCTTTATTTGTATTAGATAATTTCTTTTTAGGTATTTTTGAATCATTATTTGTAATTATACCCATCTTAAAGTTTTCTTTGTGTTCTTTAATATGTCTTAAATTAAGACGATATTTCAGTTTATATGATCTTTCAAGTGCAGCATTAAGAATCTTATCATATACTAATTTTTCATCAAGATTGCGTAAATTGGAAATTAATTTAACAAGTTCACTAAATTTCATATAAGTTATTTTTTTTAAATCATACATCTCTTTTAGATTTAAATTAAATTCCTTTATAATAAATCTTGCAAGACTTCTTATAAAAACAAAAGAGTCAACAATTGTTCCATCCCAATCAAAAATAATTAGTTTAATCATATATTATAAAAAAAAGAATGATATATAATGTTTTTGAAGAAAACTATAAAGTTTCAAAAAAAGCTGCTAAGAATATTAAAAAAATACCTAATGAGATAAGTATAAGAAAGTCTTTAATTAAAGTTTTATTTGTATCTTTTTTTAATTCTTGAAACCATTCAAATCTATATGATAATAAGGAACCAGCTAAACCAACTAGAACAAACCCAGCAATTTCTAATAAACCATGACCTAAGTAACCAAATAATAGAGGAAAGTTCTCAAAAATGTTCCCTACATTATATAAAACATATGATAAAATAGAAGCATTCCAAATTAAAACAAAAACAATTCCAGAAGTTGAAATAAATGCAATAAAAAAAGTAATTAATGCAACAGATAAATTATTAACAAGTATTTCTCCAAAACTAAATTCAACATTTGTAATACTCATAAAGATTGAATCAAGAATACTAGAATGAAACGAATGACTACTCAATAATGGAAGAACTATCCAAAAAGCAATAGTTGCTGACAAAAATAATATCCAAAAAATAAGAATTTGTTCATCAAGAAAAAAGATAGTATCTTTTATTTTATTTTCATTAAGTTTTTTTGATTCTCGATCTTTAATAAATTTAACAACAGGATATGATAAAGATATTGCAGATATCATCACTAAAAAGATATAATTAGCACCAAAAAAAGAACTAATTAAACCCAACAAGAGTATTATTAAAAAAAATTCTAGAAATAATCTAAAAAAAGAATGATTTAATTCATCTTTTAGTATAAATCTATCTATCATATAATTAGAATTCTCTTTTTAGTTATATAAATTTTTATATAATAAAAAAATAAAATGATTTATTTTTCATTATTTTTCAAATAAATAACCATCCCAATTATTAATAATACTAAGACAAATAAAGAAACTAAAGTACCTGTACCACCAATTAAAAGTCCAGTAAATGGATCTTCTCCTTCATTTAATGATAACTCATCAATATTATAATCCGCAATAGATAGAACATAATCACCAGATTCAAATTTTCTTTCAAAAGAAATTTCAGTCACTTCATTACCTCTAAGAGCAATATTTCTTGATTCGACAGAAACGTTATTAACTTTAAAAGGAATCCTAACTATTTCAGTTTCATTTCCTGAGTTTTCTAAAGTAATATTTATTTTAACATCTTCAACTTCCCAATTATCTAAATTTGAAATTTGATAGTCAACTAAATCAACATTAGGTTTTATTTCACCAATAGAATAAACTAAAGATGAAATAAAAATAGATAAGATTAAAACAAGTATAATTACCTTTGATTTATTTTTTAATTTAAGTTTCATAATAATCCCCCAAAATTATTTTAAAAATAAAATTAAGTATAAAATAATAACTAGTGTAACTAACTAATAATAACAATTACTTTTTGTTATTTATATATTTTGTGTTTTTTTATTGAAAAGAAAAGAAAAAAGAAAGAAAAAGAAAAAAATTATTTCATTATATATTCAACTAAATCAATAGTTCTATTACTATAGCCATATTCATTATCATACCAAGCGATAATTTTAGCCATATTTCCTCCAATTACTTTTGTAGACTTCCCATCAATTATTGATGAATGAGGATTTCCAATAATATCAGAACTTACTAAATCATTCTCAGAATATTCCATTATCCCTTTTAAAGCTCCTTTGGAAGCTTTTTTCAAAGCATAATTTAGTTCATCAACAGTAATATCATGTTCGAGCTCTACAACAAAATCAGAAGCAGAACCATCTGGAGTTGGAACTCTCATTGCCATTCCATCTAACTTTCCTTTTAATTCAGGAATTACTTTGGTAACTGCTTCAGCAGCACCAGTTGTAGTAGGAATAATAGATGTAATTGCACTTCTTGATCTTCTTTTCTTTTTATGTGGTGCATCAAGCATATTTTGAGAGTTTGTAACACTATGAACTGTTGTCAATAAACCTTTTTTAATACCAAATACATCATTTAAAGTTTTTGCTACAGGAGCCAAAGAATTTGTTGTACATGAAGCATTACTAATTACATCATGTTCATCCTTATTGTATAAAGTATGATTTACTCCTAAAACAACACTTAAATCAGCATCTTTACTTGGAGCAGAGATAATTACTTTTTTAGCACCAGCTTTTAGGTGTTTTGCAGCTTGTTCTCTTTGACGAAAAACTCCAGTACTTTCAATTACTACATCAACACTAATATCTCCCCAAGGTAATTTTTCAGGATCTTTTTCATTATAAACATGAACTAATTTTCCATCAATTTTTAAATGACTTTTATCATACTTTACATCTTTATCAAAAGTTCCATGAACAGAATCATGTTTTAAAAGGTATGCTAACATTTCAGTATCTGTTAAGTCATTTATTGCAACAACCTCAATATTTTCATTCTTTGAGGCAATTCTATAAACCATCCTTCCGATTCTTCCAAATCCATTAATTGCAATTCTTATCATTATTAATCACATAAAAAAATCAACTTGTTAAATAAAAAATGTTTGTTATCTTTTCTTAGTAATAATTTTTAATTATATATCTCATTTGGGTGATTACTTGAAGAGGAATTTTATACATGATTAAAAACATATTAAAGTAAAAAATCTGCTGATTTTTTTCACAGAAGTAAAACCTAATAAAAAAAAGATAAAAAGAGTATAAAATTCCGATAAAACTTTAATTAGATGAAAAACGAATACACACTCTTTAGCTAAAACGAATACTCTTTTTTGTAGAAGAAAAAATTTTCTATTTTTCTTTAGGATAAAGCGTAGATAAAAATAAAAATTATTCAAACAAAGTAGAAATAAATAGAAAATTAT
>CAZXZL010000055.1:0-4814 GCA_964645415.1 uncultured Methanosarcinales archaeon
TTTAAAAGTGAATAAAATCATAGATTTTAAAACAATTGAAGCAGAGTTTTCAAAGCGAAGAAAAACAAAGAGTTTTTTATGTTGTTTAAATCAAAGATTTAAAAGGTTAGTGAAATCAAAAGATTTCTCACCTTGAAAAAAACAAAGTTTTTTTCTAAGTTTCGAATAAGACAAAGTCCTAAAGAGAGTAGAAAATAAAAACCTAAAGAGTGTCGAAATCAAAATCATCTAAAGAAAAAAATAGTAGGAGCTTATAAAAGCAAAAACAGAAATAAATAGAAATTTATAGGAACTAACGTGCCATTCGTTAGAATGGTACCATCCTGGTCAATCTTGATAAAGATTGTGTGATAAAGATTGAGATTGAATTAATTAACATTATTCTTATAATCATTTCTAATACGTGATAAATCCCTTTCTTCAGTTCCAACTGGAATTGACAATCTTTGATTAACACGAATATTATCAGTTCTTATATCAGGATTATGTCTTTTAATATCATTTACACTTACTCCATAATTATTTGAAATTCCTGAAAGAGTATCTCCACTTTGAACATTATATGAATCATATACTGTTGCATCAAATGAGTTATTTTGTTCAAGATATCTATTAAATAAGTCTGCAGCAGATAATACTTTATGAACATAACGTCTTCCATTTAAAGCATAGTTTTCATTAAAGTATTTTGAAGTAATTTCATCATCTGAAAGTAACTTTGAAAGGTTGATATCATATTTTTCTATTTTATCTTTCCAAATATCTCTTAATTGAACTTCGGATTCTGGATTTTTATGTTTATTTATATAATCTGCAACTAAATTACCTACATTAGCTTCACCTTGATGATAACCTAATATAGCTAAATCTAATCTTCCAAAACGTTCATTTTTTAATCTATCTAAATACTTATGAGCGGCCTCAGTAGATTTAGTTGTAGAAAATCTTTCATCAATATTATTATTTACTTTTAATCCATATGTATTTGCAATATGAGGACCTAATTGATAAATACCTGCATTACCAGTATGTGATACTCCTTCAAGACTACCACCACTTTCAATTAACATAATACCAATAGATACATCAATAGGGATATCATATTTTTGAGAATTTTTTCTAATAACATTATAATTTCCAGCAGCTATCTTTAATGCGTTATGAACACCACCGTTTCCATCAACATGGTGATAAACTTCATTAACACCACTTTTTAATTTATTTAATTCATTTGAACTGTAATCGTTAAATAAATGATCAATTCTATCTTCAAGATAATTTGAACCTCTAAAATCATCTATATTATAATCATCATTTGTAATATTTTCTTCATTATTTAAATTAGAACTTTCTAAAGAATCATCTAATATATTTTCAAGAGATTTATCTCTATTTTTATCTTTTATTTCATTTTCAATTCTTACTTGATTGCTTTGATTTGAATTAACTTTATTTTCATTAATCTGAGCTTGATTTGACCCTAAGTAAATTCCAGAAAGTAAACTTAAACCAACAGTACCTACTGCTAAAAACTTTTTTACTTTTTTTCTAAGTCTTTTTTCAGATCTTTTATCCCATTTATTATGATAATTTGTCATCAATTAGTAAGAACACGACATATATTTAAATGTTTTCATTAAATAGTAAATAATTTTCAATTTTTTCTATAATAAAAAAAACATTTATTAAATAGATACACTTTCCCATAATGCAAGATGGTTTCTAGAAGAGAATTAAAACAAATTTCTCGTGAGGTCTATAAAGATCTTACCAATCATTATAAACATCTAAAAGAGACGAGAAAAAGAAAAGGGGTAGGAAAGACACCTTCGTCATTTCCTAAGGAATGTTCAAGTTGTGAAAATGAAGTAAAACTAGCTTATATGGTTTATAATCATAAAAAGAAGAAATTTACATGTATTGATTGTTACATGAAATATTTAAATGAGAATATCGAAGAGATAAAGAAGAAAAAGTTAGAAAAGGAAAGTTTCATTGATAATAATATGATAAAAGAAGAAAATAATGAACCAATGAGAACTGGTGATCCTGAGCTAGATTCGTTTCTTAATGATTATTTGACAGAAGCAGATGAAAGTAAGAAAACTCCTTCATTAGATGATGCTACAGAAAATGAGATTTTAGAAGATATAAAATCAATTAAAAGAGTTCCATTGGTAAGAGAAACAGTTGTAAAGAAATTTGATTTTTAATTATTTTTCTTTTTAATTTTTGCAATATAAAAACCTTCAGTATCATTATCTTGTGGATATAATCGAAGAGTTCTTTTTATTGACTCATCGTATTTTTTTCCATTAAATTCAAGAATTGGTGAAGAAGATTCTAAGTTTAAGTTAATTTTTTCTAAAGTTACATTATCTCTTTTCATTAATAAAAAATTAACAACTTCTTCATTTTCTTCAGGTTCTAAACTACAAGTTGAATAAACTAAAGTACCGCCTTCTTTTAAATTATCAAAAGCAGTCAAAATCAGACTTTTTTGTAGTTTACTTAATCTTTTTATTCCACCAGGATTCCATTTCTTTAGAGTACTTAAACTTTTTCTTATCGTCCCAGAACCAGTACAAGGAGCATCTAGTAAGATTTTATCAAAAGTTCCTTTAATATACCTTGCATCTTTAGTTGTTATAATGGTATTTAATATACCACATCTTTGAATATTTAATCCTAAAGCTTGAACTCTTTTAAAATTAGGATCATTAGAAACTAATACACCTTTATTATCCATATAAGATGCTATTTGTGTTGACTTACTTCCTGGAGCAGCTGCCATATCTAAGATAATATCATTTGGTTTTGGATCTAATACTATTGGAGGAATCATACTAGCAGCTTCTTGAATATATATATAACCTAATTTGTGTTCGATCAAATTTCCAAAATCATATCTATCATCTTCTTTGTGTTCTATCCAAAAACCTTCTTTACACCAAGGAACTTTTTCAAGATTATATCCTTTACTTTCTATCTTTGATTTCAACTCATTGACTTTTATTTTAAGAGTATTTACTCTAATACTTCTTTTTAAAAATCGAAGAGAATAATCAATAAAATTGTTATATCTATCTCCTAAAAGTTTTTTATATCTTTTTTTAAAACCTTCTTTTATTTCTATATCCTCTTTAGGTATTTTTTTTGCCATTTAGTTGTAAGCTTTACTAATATGTAATATTAAATCAAGAAAAGAAAAGAATGAATCTTTTTGTATAATTTCATGTTCATATTCAGAGAAATCAAGATAATAATTTAATCTTTTTTCTTTTTCAGGAATTTCTTCTATCAACTCTTTTAAAATAGTTAGAATTTTTTGATTACTGTATTTTTCAGAAAGCCAAATAAGGGATTTCCGTGATTTTTTAAAATTTCCATTTCTAATATTATTTTTAAATTTAGTAATATCATTATCTTGAAGTGATTTTTTAAAGTCCAATACTGATTTAGGATTGATTTTAATATTTTCTATTTTCAATAAGTTCAAAAACAGTAATGATTTAGAAAGATCACCTTTATAAAAAGAGTAAATTAATTGAATTGTTTTATCATTTAGTTCAATATTTTCTTTTTTTGAAATATCGTTAAATAATTTTGAAAATTCTTCTAAAGATGGTCTTGAAAATCGAATAGTTCTACAACGACTTTTAATTGGACTAATAAAAGCATCAATTTGAGATGTAATAAAAATGAATCTAGTATTATGTGAAGTTTTTTCAATTAAAACTCTGAAAGCCTGTTGTGCTTTTTTATCTAAGTAGTGAGCTTCATTAATAATTATAATTCTAAAAGGGACATCACCAAATTTTTGAGTATTTGCAATATCTTTTAAGGATTCAATATTATTTCTTTTTGCATACCTTGATTCGGAGTAAGTATAATCTTCTTTGCTTTTACCTAAAAGTAAACCACCATATACAGAAGCATTCCACCAAGTAAGATTATTATTTTTAAATTTCCCAAGTACATTTTTAGCAACAAGTTTTGAAAAAGTTTTCTTACCTGATCCTTTTGGTCCAAATAGAATAAGGTTAGTAATATCTTTGTTTTTAATTAACTTAATTAAATTTTCAGGGATTTCAATATTTTTAGTATAATCATTAAAAGTTTTAGGACGATATTTTTCTAAAAAATGATTTTTTAGTTCAATTTCATTTCCTGCCATAGTAATTGATTAAAGTCCTTTTTTTTATGTTTTTCTCTTAATAAATATAATTTTATCAAAAGTCACATTAAAACTAATAAAATAATAAACAATTAATATAAATTTAGAAATCAAATAATACTATATCATAATTTAAGAGGAATTTTATACAAGATTAAAAACTTATAAAAATAAAAAATCTACTGATTTTTTTCACATAAGTAAAACCTAATAAAAAAAGAATAAAAAGAGTATAAAATTCCGATAAAACTTTAATTAGATGAAAAGCGAATACACATTCTTTACCTAAACACGAATACAATCATCGAAGATGAATAAACTTTTAAAAAAAATTGTTTTTAATTTAATGAAATCTACTTTTTTTAGATTTCTTTTTATAATTGATTTCCAAAAGGAAGTCAATGTTTAGAAGATGATTGTTCTTATATTGATTCTCGTGACTTAGAAGGTTTAAGTGATAGTTTTGACACTTATACAATTTATAATCCTTCTAAATATGATTTTGAAAACTTTAAAATAGATTCTTTAACTAGTTGTGGTATTGAATATAGAGGGATTTGTTATGATAATCTTGGAGTTGAAATTGATGATGATACTAGTGAATGTGATATTGGAAGTTGTAAGCAAATAGGTTGTA
>CAZXZL010000056.1:0-4604 GCA_964645415.1 uncultured Methanosarcinales archaeon
CAAGAATTGCTTCTCAGTTAAATGTTCCAGAAAGAATTATTGAAGATGCTAAAAGGATTTATCAAATGGCTGTATATCGTGGATTAGTAAGAGGACGTAGTATGGAATCTGTTCTTGCTGGTGCATTATATGCTGCAACAAGACGTGGTGAATTACCTAGGACTTTAAATGAGGTTTCAGAAGCATCTGGTATTGGTAGAAAAGAAGTTGGAAGGACTTATCGTTTTATTACAAGAGAACTTTCTGATATGATAAATATTTTACCTACAAAACCTTCTCAATATATTCCAAGATTTTCTTCATCTCTTGATCTTTCTCCTAAAGCTAGAGCTGAAGCAATGAAAATTGTAAAAAAGGCTCATGAACTAGAGTTAACTTCTGGTCGTGGTCCAACAGGAATTGCTGCAGCTGCATTATATATTGCTTCTTTAATGCATGGTGAAAAGAGAACTCAAAGAGAAGTAGCAGAAGTTGCTGGTGTTACTGAAGTTACAATTAGAAATAGGTACAAAGAATTAGTTGATGTTTTAGATTTAAATGATAAATTAAAGAAAAATAAAAGAGGTCGTAGAAGTAAAAAAGAGATGCAAGGTCTTAATGATTAATTTTTTTTTTTATATTATTTTTCTTATTTTTATTCTTTTAGGTAAATTATAATTCTTTAGATTAAGTAATATTTTAAAAAGCTTAAAATCTTAATTTAAACTTCTTTGAAAAAATGTATTCGTTTTATGCTAAAGAAAGTAGAAATTTTTTTTATCTTCGATGATGTATAGGTCAAAATCATCTAAAAATAAAATAATAGAAGTTTATAAAAACAGAAATAAGATTTTTTTTGAGTTTTGGAAATATATTTATACTTTTATCTATTACTACTTTTATGTCAAGAATTGAAATTTTTTATGATATCGATGATACTTTAGTTGAAAGTGAAGATTTTTTTAAATTTTTATCAAGAGCTATGTCATACTATGTTTTGGATAATTATTATCTCAATTTAGATGAAGTAAAAAATTCTAATGATGTAAGATTTATTAATCAATTTATAGATAATAAGTACGAAAATTCAGATCCTGAGTTAAAAAAATTATATAATACTATTAAAGATAAAGTAAACCAAAACAATTTAGGTATGATTAACTATAAGAAAAACTTAGGTTTATTTCCTTACAATAAAAAAACTCACTTTGAAAGTTTAATAAAATCTTCTGAAGAACTTAACTTAGACATTGATGAAAATTATTTAGATAAATTGGCTGCTATTCCTTTTGAATCTACTTTTTTAGAAAAAGATACAATTAAGTCATTAGAATACATTCTGAATGGATATTTTCCTAGAATGAATGTGAATGTATTTACTAAGGGTAAAGAATCAATACAATTAAAGAAATTAGATGATCTAGGATTATATAGTTATATTGATTTAGATAATATTTTTGTAATGAATGAAAAAAATACTGATAAACTGTATGAAGTTTTATCTACAAAATCTTATGATTCTTCTTTAATAATTGGAAATTCTTTAAGTGATGAGATAATACCTGCTATTAATTGTAATTCTGATTACTTTTGGGTAGAAAATGAAGATTTATTTAGTCAAGATATTAAATTAGATAAAAATAAAATAAAAAAATATAACCTCAATTCTTTTAAAAAATACATTCACTCAAAATCAAGGTATTAATTGTTAACAATTAGTTGCTTTTTTCTCATTTAAGAATATTTAAGGCCTCATCAATAGATTTATTTTCTACAGTTATCGAATATATAGCATTGCACATTTTAATTGCTTCATCTAAATCTTTTTGATGAATATTTCTACCAGTTGCATTACCACTAGCACCAATTTCTATTTGTTCTTTTAATCTCTTTAAAAAATCCTCAGGGTTAACAGAAGAACCACCAGAACATACAACTCCTGTTCTTCCAGCAGCCATAATTGCTTGTTTAAATGTATTATCTTTTCCTTCTTTTTGTTTTGGATAATTAACTTTTACAAAATCTGATCCGAGACATGAAGCAACTCCACAAGCACCTGCTATTAAATTAGGATCTTTTTCATTCTCAACTGATTCTCCTCTAGGATAAATCCATAAAACTGCAATCATTCCTTCTTTATGAGCATTATTAATTAACTTTGCTGCCTTTCTAAGCATCTTTGATTCATATCTACTACCTAAATAAATTGTATAACCTACTCCAACAATATTTAACTTACTTGATTTTTTAAACTCAACCAAATCTTTAAAATCATATAATTGTTCACTGTAAGGATCATCAACTTCTGTTGGAACTAAGTTTGTTTTAGAATTCATCTTTACAAGATAAGGTATGTTTGGGTAATCCATTCCGAATTTTGAAATCAAACCCATCTGTGTTGCAAAAACACCTATTTTTGCTTTATCTGCAATTTCAAATAAGTGTTTAGGTTTATTATCATCATCACTTATTCCTTCTCCATAGAAATCAGCATTAAGATGTTCTATCTTTTGGTCACCTGCAAACAACATAAGCTTTCCAGAGTTATTAGTTGCAGTTTTAAAATTTTTTATGTACTTCTTTCTTTTAATTTTTGGAACATCTAACGGGACTTTTATATTTTCCATTTTATTTCAATATTAAAACTAAATTTATGTATTTATATTTTATGTTAAAAAGAATTACTAAAATTCAATTTTTCTTTTTATGCTACTTATTGATAATAAAAAATATAAATCATTCTTCTTATAGTAATGTAATATGAGTGTTGGAATAGTCTTAAATAATGATGATAATGGAGTAATTATAGTAGATTCTAGAGTTTCAACAAATTATCGAGAAAGTGATTCTGTTAATAAGATTGAAACTTTTAAAAAAAGGTATTCTCATGGTGTTGTTTTTGGTTCAGGTAGTGGTAACCTTGTTCTTAGTTTAAATAAGAAACTTAAAGAATTAGATGAAAAAAATATTGAGGATTTAATTAATAGAGTTCATCATGAATTAGTAAAAAGAATTGATAAAAAAGATAAAACTTATCTTGAAAATATTGTTAATGAATATGAAAAGATAAATAGCTCATTATATGTTTCAAAAAGAAAAATTTTTAGAAAATTAAAAGGAATCAATCTTTTAGAAAAATCTGATAGAGAAAAAATTAATTATTTAACTGAAAAAATGATGAAAAAATATGATGAGATTCTTGATAAAGATATTTCTGAAATAAAAAGTAATTATTTTGACCGTAAAAGAAATAATAAAACTGAATTTATAACAGTAATGTTTGACTCTAATTTAGAAAAGATTAGAAAATACCATTTAGACTATGTTACAAAAGAAGAGGTATTCTTTGATTATGAAATAATTGGAAGTGGAAAAGATTATGCTCATTCATATCTTTCAGAAAACCTTGTTGGAAATAATGTAGGTAATTTTTCTTTAGAAGATTTAATACACTTTGGTATAAATTCTTATTCAAAATCAACATTAAATAGAGGAGTAGGTGGAATTCCGAAAGTATATATTTTAAACTCAGAAAAAGTCAAAAAATTAAACCGAGACCAATCAATAGAATTATCTTATATTAGTGGGATGAATCTTTCTAATTTAATTGATCTTTCACGAAAAAAAATAAATGAGCATTACAATCAAGTTCTTAACAATAATTTTGATATTGAGAAATTTATTTCTGATTACAAAGTTGAGGATATGGTAAATAATTTTTATATTCCCTATAGTTCTTTTTTAGAATTTTCAAGTAATGAAAATTACTCTTTAGATTAGAGAAAAATATATATACTCCCAACAATGATATAATTTGAGTAATAGATTTTGATATTTAGAAGTATATTGTTTTTTAAATGGGGTGTAATTTATGAGAAATAAAAAAAGAGAAGAGAATGCAATTGTATTAGATTTTTTAGCACACGGTTATCCTTTTGATGATAGACCAAGTTATAAAAAGAAACCAATCGCTCAATCAATTGGTAAAAAACATTTTACATTAATAGAATTAATTCCGAAAAAAGGAGTTCACTTAAAATCTGGTGAAGAAGTATATATTGGTCCTGATAAAAGAGAAAAAATTCACCACATTGCATCCCGAATTGATTATGATAAACTTACTGAAACTGCTAGAACTGAATTAAAATATATTTTAGAAGATTTAGTTTTAGAAAGAGAACAAGAATTTATTAATTTCTTTAATAAAGCAAGTCCTTTAAGTACCAGAATGCATCAACTTGAGATTTTACCTGGTTTAGGAAAAAAACATATGAAAGTAATTATTGAAGCAAGAGAAAAAGAACCTTTTAAAGATTTTGAAGATTTAAAAGAAAGAGTTTCTTTAATTCCTGATCCAATTAAAACAGTTGTTAAAAGGATTATAAAAGAACTTTCTGAAGACCAAAAATATTACATTTTTGTTCCAAGTCAAAGAAAATCTAGAAATAATAGGAGAAATAATAGAAGAAGAAGGTAAATATATTATACCTTCTTTATAACATTTTAAAAACTTCATTAGAATGATTTTCATTTGTTGAAAGAATACTTTCTAATGTGTCTTTTCTTTTTAATAATGTTTTTTCTCTTTCATTTAAAATATCATAAGGAGCACTTTCAATATCTTC
>CAZXZL010000057.1:0-4601 GCA_964645415.1 uncultured Methanosarcinales archaeon
TTCGTTAACTTTAAAAATAAAAAGTTTATAATATAGATATGAAAATTGAATTTTTTGGAAATGGTGGAGATGTACATTCATTAAATAAAATAAATCCTTCGTCATTCATAATTACGCATCGAACTTTTAACATTCTTTTTGATCCAGGAATTAATTGCTCAAGTAGTCTTATTACAGAAAATAAAAACATAAGAAAAATTGATGTGGTTTGTATAACAGGAGAAGAATTAGAAGAGAGTGGTGATTTAAATACAATCTCTTATTTAAAAAGTTATGATGGATTTGATCCGCATGGTTTTTTAATCTTAAAAAGAAGTATAAAGAAAAACCCTAAAATTTTAAATGCTTCTTTTTTTGGAAACTATGAAAGAGTTATTTCTCTTGAAGATGGAGACAATGTCGAAATTGATAATTTATACTTGAAAGCAGTTAAATCAGAAGTTAATGAAGATAAATTAAATTATATTATTAGCTCAAAAAAAAATAATATATTATTAGTTGATTCTAAAGAAAGTCTTTATAGTATTGTTGAAAGATACAAATCAAGAAAATTTGATACATTAATCATAAAAACAAATGGTTTTAAGATTGATGAAATTAAAGAATCGCTTGAGCATGTTTGTCCAAAGATGGCAATATTTACAATGATACCAAAAGAGTATCATGAAGAAGGTTTAAAAGATATTATTAGAAAAATTAACATAAAGACAAAATGTAACACAACTATTTCTGAAAAAGGTTTATCTATAGATTTAAATGCTGGACTAATCTAACTAATCAATTACTTAATTCTTCTTTTAAATCATTTCCTGTAATAAAATCAATTCCTAAATAAAAACAAGAAATAATTAAAACCATGTATAACCAGTCTGAATTAAAACCCGGTAAATTCGGTTGATAAAAAGAACTAATTACAGAATAGAATAAAATAGCAATTACTATTATAATAAAACTACCACTCACAGTACTATTAGAGTTTGGAGTTGGTTTTCCAAAAGCAGCAAATAATATTATTAAAAACACACTTAAATAAAAAAACATTCCTACTTGTCCAAAAAAGTCATAAACACCTTCAAAATAATCAAATCCATAAGAAAAAGAATAAATTGGAGGAATAATAGAAATTAAAACAGCAATTAAAACATTTATACTCTTTTTTGAACTTGGAAAAGAAATTTTTTGTAAAACGGTAAAAATCATGATAAATATTATGACACTAGGTAAAATATAATATAAAGAATTTAAATATTCCATTTTATCACATCAGTCATCACTATTTCCACCATGAATAACATAGTAAATAGCAACTACCATTAATACTAAGATTACAAAACTATAACCAATTTCCTTTAAATTTTCTGTTGGTATTTGAGATAAGAAATCAACAATTGTATAATACCAACCCATTGAATGAACAAAAATAAGAATAATACCAATAAAAACTAAAAAAGTAAGTAATTTTTTCCATTTCTCACCTAATAATTTCCCATCATTTAACTCTTCAGCACTTCTAAAATTCGCAACTAACATCAAAAACATTACTATAAGGATTGTTAAAAGTACAACATAAGATAACATAATATTGATAGCAGAAATTACTTGTGTAGATGCTACAGCAATTAAAGCAGTTGAAAATGCAACCATCGCATGAAGGTTAGAAGGAGTGATCTCTGCACCGGAATCTGTTTCAATTGGTGTTGCAAATAACCTTGTTCTTTCTAAAATAGCATACATAATTGTAAAAATTAGAAGAAAAGGTAATACGACATCATATATTCCAAGTGTTTCCATAAAATTAATTGCATCTCTAAAAAAAGTCATATAGTAAAATACATGCAAACTAGTTTATAAAATTAACTCTAAATTGAAAAGTAAAAAATCAATTTTAATTGTTTTGTACATTAATATTATATGGTTTTGATAAGACAATACCATAATCTAAGTTAATGTTAAAATTTGAATTAAAACTTTCAGAAATATCTGATCGATTCATTGAAAATACTAACCTACCATTACCATTTTCATCTAAACGAAAAGATCCTGATTCATCCTCAATATCAGGTGATTCAATATTGTAATTAATTTCAGGTAAATTAGAAAGATCACTTCTTGAAAATTCTAAGAAAGAAATATCAGAAGAATCAAAGTAACTAAAATGATTATCTGCTTTAAAATACATAACTATTGTTTGTGTTGAAGAGGATAATGAATATCTTACATCATCAAGTTCTATAGGATAACCTAAATTTGTTTGTTTTGAAACCATCTCACAAGAAGCATCATCTCTTGAAACATCTTCTCCAATTAAACAAAAGCTTTCTGTGAATGTATTTTCAATATCTACAACTAAATCAATTACAATATTTTGGTTAACTTCTTCCACTGAATCAGGTAGTTCTTTTGTATTAATGATAACCTCAAAAAAAGATTCTGAGTATTCTTCTACATCTAAAGGTGTTCTCAGCTCCATCATATCTGATTTTTCAATCTCTAATATAGAACTATCATAACCTCGAAAATTAAAGGTTGAGTTGAAATAATCAGAATTATCAGAATAGATATTATTTATTATTTCAATTGTTTTTTCATAAGATTCTTCAGCGTGTAATTCTTGCGTAAAAGATAGAAAGTCAAAATCAATTGAATCTAAAGAACTAGTTTGGTTATCAGATTCACAAGAGATTAATAAAAATGATACAAAGATTATTAAAAATAATTTTAAATTAAAATTCATTATTTCACCTATAAATTATTTCAAGTGGGATAGATCCACTAATTTGATAATAATACTCAAAATCTATATTCATAAAAGTTAACATTCCTTCAGAATCAACATCTCTTTTTAATTCACATTCTATTAATTTATCAGAACCAATTGAAACTAAACCATTTTCACTGCCAATTAAATCACAAGTTTGATTACCTATATTAATAGAATTTACTTTAACATAATTATTTTCTTTTTCACCATTCATATAAACATAAGGAGAACCAACTTCAGTGTTATCTAAGTGAATCTCATAAAGTATACTAATCTCATCAGAGTAGGTAATAATATCCCAATTAGTAGAAACAACTTGTATTGGAGAACCTTGTTTATCTGATGTTGATGATACAAAGTTACAAACATCCCCATCATCATCAAGACATACATCTAATGTATCACTGGTTGAATAATCAAAATCAACAGACCATCTAGTATTTGTATCACGAGAGTTAATATCTCTTAAATTCAAATCATCTTTATGTGTAGTATGAAAGTTAATATCTGCTTCAAAAGTATTAGGTAAAGGATCTTCAAGACTTCTACCAGATATATCGGTTTCAATTGTATTATTTGAAAAATTAACAAAAGCATTATCTTGTATATTAAATTCAAGATTATTAATATCATGAGTACCTAAGTTAGAAAAAGTGAGTCTTAAAAGATGATTTTGAGCATGAGGGACACTTCTTGAATAATCAAAAGATAATTCATAGCCAGACCCTTCATTTAATATAAAGTCTTGTGATTCATCTCCATTCTCAGTACAGGAGATTAAAAGAAGACTAATTATTAAGATAAAAATAATTTTAAACTTCATTTTAAATATAATATTTTTTTATATTTATATAAGTTACTTTTATTTTTCAGTTTTTTTGTCATTTATTTTACGTTTTAGTTCACAAACACGACATATTTTTCTTTCAGATGGCATATTACATGAATTACAAAGACCTATTTCTTTATCAGTTAATTGATAATTTTTTTTAGAAATATTTGGAATTTCAATCAAGGAATAAATCAAATCTTTTCTATCTTGATAACTATCTAACTTTAATATACTTTCAGAAACTGTTTTTCTAAAAGAATGAACTGCATAAGGGCATTCTATAAAAGGGATGTTTAATTCATGAAGTACAACATAAAGCATGTTTTCTCTTTCTCTACAATAATAAAGAGGTTTCACTTTTTTTGTAAACTTTTTATGTTCTTTTAATCCTGTTTTGGGACCAGATCTTGTTATTAAATGAGATTGATTTTTAAACATATTCATTAAAACAGTTTGAGCTTCATCATCAGCATTATGTCCTGTTATAATTACATCATAATCTTTTGAATATTTGTTTAATAGATATCTTCTCAAAATACCACACATGCTACAAGGGATGTCATTAAATAAATCAGTTATTTCATCCAAAGGTAATCCTACTTCATCTTTAAAGTTCTTTTCAATTAGATTAATATCATGTTTCTTTGAGTATTCTTTTAAAGCTTTTTTAGTATGTTCACGATATCCTGAGATTCCTTCATTAATAAATAAAAGGTCTATGTCATACCACTTATTAAGAACATGAGTTGCTGCCATAGAGTCTTTTCCTCCTGAAGTTGCAACAACAATTTTATCATTTTTTGAAATCAAATTATTTTCTTCTATATTATACTTTACTTTATTTTCATAATATTTAATAAAGTGTTTTTTGCATAAATTAGGGTTTTCATTTACTAATTCATTTCCACAAATTTTACATCCCATAATTTCTGAAAATTAGAATAAGTTAAAAAAGTTTCAATTTTATCACAGCTTTTATCACACAATCTTTATCAAAGTTTTTAATCT
>CAZXZL010000058.1:0-4435 GCA_964645415.1 uncultured Methanosarcinales archaeon
AAATAAAATAATTATTAGAACTTAATAATAGGAAATAATTAACTCTAAGGATTTATTGTCTATTGAATTTTTCTTATTATTAAATTTATTTATATAATTATAAAAAAAACTTTAATTTTTTTATTAAATGTACTATTATTAATATATTTAAAAATATATTTTATATTATAATTAATTTATTATATATTATTAAGTATTATTAATAGTTAATTTATTTTAATAAAATTGCTTTATACTTAATGTTATTATTATATTATAATAATAAATATCAAATTTTATTTAATAAAAAAAAATCAAAAAAATTAGTTTATTTGATTATTATGTTTCCATAAGAAACGAAGGGGTATATGTCTAATTCTAATAATATTTTAGGTTTTAGAATTTGATTTTTAAAGTTTATTTTTGTTTAGTATGTATATTATATAATAAGTTTCTTTTTAAGTAACCATTATTTCTTATGGAATATGGTACAAAAAGGACTTGCTGGATTCTTCAAAAATTATCTTGATAAAAGTCCTATTTTTAAAAATAAAGAAGCTTTAACAAGTAGTTATATTCCTAATGAATTAATTCATAGAGAAGATAAAATACAGAATATTGCTTCTATAATAGGTCCTGTTTTACGTGGAGAAAAACCTTCTAATTTATTCGTTTATGGAAAACCTGGTACAGGAAAAACTGTTAGTATAAAATATATTTTAGAAAATTTAGTTAATGTAGCTAAAGATGAAAACGTTAATGCATCAACTTATTATATTAATGCTAAAATGAAGAAAATGACAGATACAGAATATAGATTAATTGTTTATTTAGCAAAAAAATTAGGAAGAGATATTCCTAATACTGGTCTGTCTACAAGTGAAGTTTATGATGAATTTTTTAAAGCTATTGAAGAAAAAAAATCTAATATTATACTTGTTATTGATGAAATTGATTCATTAATTGAAAAATCTGGTGATGATCTTCTTTATATTTTAGTTAGAAAGAATGAAGAGTTAGTTAATTCAAAACTTTCTTTAATTGGTATTTCAAATAAACCAAATTTTTTAGATAATCTTGATTCAAGAGTTAAATCTTCACTTTCTCAAGAAGAAATTTTATTTTCTCCTTATAATGCTATTCAACTTCAAGATATTTTAAGTAAAAGATCTGATGTTGCTTTTAATGATAATGTTTTAGAATCAGGTGTTATTGAAAAATGTGCTGCTTATGCAGCTAGAGAAAATGGTGATGCAAGACGTGCTATTGATTTATTAAGAATCGCTGCTGAAATTAGTGAGAGAAAAGGATTTAATAAAATAAACATAAAAAAAGTTGATGAAGCACAAACAAAAATTGATAAAGATAGGTATTTTGAATCAATAAAGTCTTTACCTAAACAATTTAAAGCAGTTTTTTATTCTATTTTTGATCTTAATATGAATAAAAAGAAATGTAGTTCAACTGATGTTTATAATCATTATCAAAAAGTAGCATCTGAAATTTCATTAAGACCTTTAACACAAAGAAGAGTTTCAGATATTTTAAATGATTTAGAATCAAGTGGTCTTATTAGTATGAATACATTTTCAAGAGGACGTTATGGTAAAAAAAGAGTTATTAAAGTAACTATACCAGAAATGTTTTATTCTTCAATAAAAGCTTATTTAGAAAGTGAATTTACATTTTAAAATGATAAAAGATGATGAAATTAAAAGGAAAATTATAGAAATTTTTTATAAAAATAATATATTTATTGGTATTGATTCTTTATCATATTTATTTTCTAAATATACTGAAACAGAAAGTTATGATGAAATAGAAAAAATTGCTAATAGTTTAAATGAAAATATTGATATTAATTTATTTTGGACAAATAAAATATTAATTGAATCTTTTGAGAAAAAAGGAGATAAAATATTTAATGAAAAATTTTGTGATTTTAACTGGAAAGAACTAGAAAGAGCTGTTGTATTATATCAAAAAGGTTCTAAGAAAAAACCTTATACTTTTTTCAAAAAATATCTTAATGATATTTTAGGTAATGAAATAAAAAAAGAACATACTTCAAAAGTAAATAAAAAAAATAGTAAACCTAAAGAAAATAATACTGATATTAAAAAAAAAAAAATTAAACAAGAAAAACCTAAAGAAGAAAGTGTTGAGAAAACCAAAAAAACTGAAGAAAAGAAATTAGAAAAAAAAGCTTATGATGTTTCTGAAATTCCTGAAAAGGATTTAGATGAATTTAATATTAAATTAGTAAAAAAGTGTAATCCTGAATTAAAAGATATTAGTGTTTCTGATTTTAAAAATCACTTTATAAAAAGATTAACTAAAATAACTTCTATTTTGAAAAATAGACCTGAAATAAAAAATTTAACATCTATTGAACATCTTGAATCAAGAAAAGATGAAGATAAAATAAGTTTAGTTGGTATTGTTTATGGAGTTTATAAAACTAGAAATGATAATTATTTTATTGAACTTGAAGATAGAAGTGGAAAGCATAAAGTATTTGTTTCTAAAGATGAGGCTGAACTTGTAAAAAAATGTGAATCTTTAATTGAAGATGAAGTTATTGGTGTTAATGGACGTTTTTCAAGAGATCTATTTATTACAAACGAAATTATTTTTCCTGATGTTCCAAATGGTGAATTAAAAAGTTCTAATAAAGAAGAATATGTTGTTTTTATATCTGATATTCATGTTGGTTCAAATTTATTTTTAGAAGATTCTTTTAATAATTTTATTGATTGGTTAAATGGAGATTATGGTGATAAAAAACAAAGAGAGATTGCTAAAAAAGTAAAATATGTTTTTGTTTTAGGTGATTTAGTTGATGGTATTGGTATTTATCCAAGTCAACAAGATGAATTAAATATAGATGATATTTATTTACAATATAGTAAAGTTTCTGAATATTTATCTAAATTAGATAAAAATCTTCCTATTATAATTATTCCTGGTAATCATGATGCTGTTAGACTTGCTGAACCACAATCAGGATTACCAAAAGATGTTGCATTTGATTTATGGAAAATGCCTAATGTATTTATTTTTTCGAATCCATCTATTGTAAATATTGGTTCTTATGATGGATTTTCAGGATTTAATGTTTTAGCTTATCATGGTTATTCTTATGATTATTATGTCAATAATATTAATGAACTTAGATTAAATGGTGGTTATGATAAAATTACTAATACTATGAAATTTTTATTAAAGAAAAGACACTTATCACCTAAACATGGTGGTTCTACTTATTTACCTGATCCTGAATCTGATGATTTAGTTATTGATAAAGTACCTGACTTTTTTGTATCTGGTCATGTTCATAAAAATGACTTTGATCAGTATAAGAAAACATCATTAATTAGTGCATCAACATTTCAAGCTAAGACACCATTTCAAGAAAAATTAGGTCATGATCCAACACCAGGTATAGTTCCTGTTGTTAATTTAAAAACACGAGAAGTTAATATGTTTGATTTTAATTAGTTTATTCTTGTTTTTCTCTTATTTTTTCATTAATAGCATCTTTTAATTTTTCTGCTTCATCACTTATCTTTTTAAGATGTTCTAAATCTGCAAATAATTCATCTGCACAATCTTGACAATAATACATATCTCCATGTGGAAGAAAATACTTTGCCTCATCTTCACAGATGCTACATTTTTTAATCATATATATTATTGATTTTTTCTTAAATTTATATAATTTTTGTTTTATATCAAGAAAAATGTTAAAATAACAAGTATTATTGATGAACCAATCATAATATTACTTAATGATTTATTTTTATTTCTTATATACTTTCCATCAAATCCATCTACTGGTAAGAAATTAAATAATGCTAAAAAAGCATTTATTCTGAACATATTATAAATAAAGAAAGTAAAGTTAGTTACTAAAGTAATATCTGGATAATTTAATCTAATATTTTGAACAATAAATAATGAAATTGTTGCTAATATTAAATTATAGAGTGGTGCAAGTTCAACAATAAGCTTTTTTTTATAAGATTCTATTTTTACATAACCTGGAGAAAGTATTATAAATCCAATTATTGCTAGTAAAACACCCATTAACTGTGATTTTATATTTGCATAAAATTCAGCTTTCATATTATATTTTATTGCAAATAATTTATGCCATAGTTCATGTCCTATTATACTAATTGTAACAACTAACATTAAAATAGGTACTTTAGAAGGATCTGGTACTTGATAAGCAATTAAAAATACTAAAGATGTTAATATGATTGTAATTACTATATCTTTTATTTCACGTAAATTAAATATCATTATTAAGTCATGATTTAATTTTTGTTAAATGATTTATATTTTTTTAGTATAATTAAAAAATTATGTAATTTAGACAATATTTCACATAAATTTTATAATTTTATTTTCCAACAGCATAATATTTTAAATTATATTTTTTTATTTCACT
>CAZXZL010000059.1:0-4317 GCA_964645415.1 uncultured Methanosarcinales archaeon
AAGAAATAGGAGCTTATAAAAACAAAAATAGAAGAAACAATTAAACAGAGAAAATATATATCTAAACTTATTTTAACTTACATTATGTTTTTTGATGAGATAAAATCTCTTTTTAAAGGAATCAAACTTAAAGACTTTTTATTTTTTTTATCTGTCCCTATTTTAATTTCAATTATTCATTTATTTGATTACTTTTTTAATATCTCTAATTATCTTGTTTTAAATATTAATAATCCGTCTTTTTGGCAATTTTTTACATCTTCTTTTGTTCATTTATCATCAAGTCATTTTTTCAATAATTTAAACTCCATTTTAATAATTGGAGTAATTTTACTTATAATTTCAACAAAAATTGATAAAAATAAAGAATTTCTAAAATTTTTCTTTTTAATTACTCTAATTTTACCTTTCTTAATTTCATTTTTTCATGTCATATTTAATCCTTTTAATGTAGAAATCATGGCTGGTAGTTCTGGTTTACTTTCAGCTTATCTTGGTTTAATTCCTTTATTTTGGGGAAGATTGTTCTTAAAATCAAATAAAAATATGTATAAACTAATTTTATCTATGCTTTTTTATGTCTTATTTGTTTTTGTTTTTAGGTATCATAGTGTAAGATTTTCTCTTTTCTTTCTCTTAATGTTTTTTATTTTTCTAATATACCTTAACTTTAATGAAATTGATTTTAAAAAATATAACTCTTTAAAATACTTATATAAAATGCTCTTTTTATTTCCTATTTTGTTTTTTCTTATATCAATTCATGTTTATGTATTTCCACTTGATTTGATTATAGATGGTAATATTGTAGAATATTTCTCACACTTCATTGGAATTCTTTTAGGGATAATTATTTCTTTAATTTCTCTTTATATTAATTAAGTTCTTTTAAAAAGACATGATAAGATTTATAAATAGATTTATTTTTCGATTAAGTGTTGCAATGTGGGCTTTGTCTGAAGCAACGAGGTGAAATTATGGGAATGTATAAACATATTAAAAAACTTTGGAAGAAACCAAAAGAGAACGAGAACTATAAAAAATATCTTTATAATTGGAGAAGACAACCTTCTATTATTCGTGTTGATAAACCTACTAGATTAGATCGTGCTAGAAATTTAGGTTATCGTGCAAAAGAAGGAGTTATTGTTGTTAGAGTAAAAGTAATTAGAAGTGGTAGAAAGAAAAAACAACAAAAAGCTGGAAGAAGATCAAAAAGAGCTTCTAGGAGAAAAGACTTAGATATTAATTATCGTAATGTTTGTGAAAGAAGAGCTTCTAGGAGATATAAAAATTGTGAAGTTCTTAATTCATATTGGGTTGGTAAAGATAAAAGACATTACTATTATGAAGTTATTCTTTTAGATAGAGAACATCCAGTTATCAAAAATGATGAACATTATTCTAAAATAATTAAACAAAAAGATAGAGCAAAAAGGGGATTAACTTCTGCAGGAAAAAAATCAAGAGGACTTCGAAACAAAGGAGTCGGTGCAGAGAAAATTAGACCAAGTAGAAGCCAAACTCTAAAAAAGAAACGTAGAAAGAAGAATTAAATTGTGAAATTTATTTCTTTTTTATTTATTTCTTTTTCTATTTTTTTTCTTGTTTTATCATCTACAAATAAAATTGATTTTTCTTTACTTAATTTACCTTTATAATTATCTATAAAACTCAAATCAATCCCGTTTGAAATAATATTAACTCCTTTTTCGGAAATATTAATTATAATAAAATTTTCTTTGTTTTTTGTTAAATTCATTAACTTATTTACTTTGAAACCTTCTAGTTTTATTACATCGTAACTTTTTTCTTTATATTCTATCTTCTCTGATTTTTCCCATACTAAAGGTAGAATTTTATTAATTTTATTTCTAAAATGATCTCTTTCTTCTATTAAATTTTCATAATTTTTGTTTAAATCTTCTATTTTGACATTATTTAAAAATTTAAACTCTAATAAAGTATCTTTTAATGTATTAATTTTTTCAATTTGAATCGTGAATTTTATCTTATATTCATTATTATTTTTATTAACATCAATTATCCCTATTTGTTTTATTTCAGAAATATTATTGACATGTGTTCCTTTACAAGCAGAATAATCAATATCTTTTATTTCAACAACTTTAATTTCTTCATCTTCAATTCTATCTTTTTTTATTCTAATTTTTGGAAACTTTTCTTCTAGTTTATTTATTTCTTTACTTGTAAAAATATGTTTTTTTACTTTTTTACCTTTTTTAATTAACTTATTTGAGTTTATTTGAGCTTTTTTTAATAATTTAAATAAATCTTTTTTATTCATCTCTGTTTTAATAAAAATATCTCCTTCTCCATTTTTTATATTAACTTTTCCTAACTTAATTTCTTTTTCTTCACTTAATTTTTTTATTTGTGAAACCAAAAGATGTTCAGCAGTATGTGTTTTTGATTGGATCTCTCTTCTTTTTTTATTTACTCTCTCTTCAATTCTCATCCCTTTTTTTACTTTAGAAAATAGATTATCATTACTTAATTTTAACATTGTAACTTTATTACATTTATTCTTTGGGATAACACTAAAACTTTCTTTTAATTCTTCTATAAAAATCTCTCCTCTGTCTTCATCTTGTCCCCCGCCAGAACATCTAAATATTGAATTTTTAACAGATATAACATTAGAATTTTCACATTTATCATTAATCTTGTTTTTTTGTCTTATAAATTTAGACTTCATTTTTATTACCTTATTATAACTACTCTTTTAAATTTTATTAATCTTTCTTCTATAAGATAGTTTCTATTCTTTTTTAAATAATTCTTGTTTATAATTTCATATGGATTTTAAAAAAGATAAACAAAAACTTTTGAAAGAAGGTAGAGTCTATGATTATTGGGTAATGTATGGTGAAATTCCTGAAAGTGAAGAAATAATTGAGGCAATAGAGTATTCTTTAAAAGAAGATCATCAATAAGATCAATATGATCAATAAGCTCAATAAGATAAATAAAATCAATAAAATCAATAGAATTTATAAGGTCTATAACATCTATAAGTTATAATTTTCCTTCCCATTCTTGAATAAATCTTTCTACATATTCTTTAACATAAATATATCTCTCTTTTGCTATTTCTTGAGCTTTCTTTGTTTTAAATAATTCTGGTTTTATTTTTAATATTTTTTCATAAAAGTGGTTTATTGCTGTTTCTGAGTTTCCAGTATATTGTTTTTTTGGATTTAATTCTGGTATATGTAGTGGTCTATCTTTTTCATTTTCATAATTAAATATTCTTGCAATAGCAATGGCACCTAATGCATCTAATCTATCTGCGTCTTGAATTATTTTTGCTTCTTTAGTCTTTGGAACCAAATTTTTACTATATCTATGAACTTTTATACAATGACAAACATTTTTTATTTTTTCTTTTGGAAAATCTAACTCATTCAATATCTCTTTTGCAATTTCAGAACCTTTTTCTGCATGACAAATATTACTATTCTCGGTTTCTAATTTTCTAGCAATATCATGAAGTAAAGCAGCACTTTTAACTACATCTATATCAACATCTTTTTCATCTTTAGATATCTTTAATGATAAATTATATACTCTATTAACATGAGTCATCCCATGAGTTCCATAATCATAATAATATGGTTTGATTTTATTTCTTAATTTTTTATAGAATTTTTCATTTTTCATTTTTATTTCTTAAAGCTGAAATAAGTTGTTATTTTATAAAATTTTCACCTTCTTAATTTTTATTTCTAAAATGAATAAATTTATATATCGCTTTAGTTATAAATTATATAGATTAAAGAGTTTTTCTTATTATGGGGTGATTAATTTGTTAAATATGGCGAGAATTACGGAAAGTTACAATATGAAGGCTTTTACAGAAGAGGGAGCATATTTTGGAGATATTGAAGAATGTCTTATTACAACTACTAGTATTTCTGGTTGGAGAATCAAAGCAAGTAAAAATTCAACTTTAAGTGAAATGTTAGGAAATGCAAAAGGAGTTGTTGTTCCACATAGACTTGTAAAAGCGATTGGAGATATTATGATTATTAGTAAAGAAGCTATTCCTTCATATTCTGATGAGGAATGAGGTGTTTAATATGAACAAATGGCTTGAACTGATCATCGGAATATTATTGGTTTTAGTTGGAGTTTTTGGTATGTGGTATTGGAGAGCTGCTCTTTTTACTGTAATTAAGGGAAGTATTGGTCTATTTGTATTATTAATAGGAATACTATTTTTCTTAATTGCGATTGAAGATATTAGAGCATAATTTCTTTTTTTTATATTATTATTATTATTATTATTATTAT
>CAZXZL010000060.1:0-3984 GCA_964645415.1 uncultured Methanosarcinales archaeon
TTCATGTAAAAATAAAAGAATTTGTTTTATATATTTCTTTCTATAAAAGAAATAATTATGAAATATGTCTTTATCATAAAGAGATATTTACTTTATAAAATTTTTAATTAATATTATGTTCTATTTCTTTAATTGTAAATTATCTTCGTTTAAGTTAATGTGTCTTCGTATTTAGCTAAAGATTTTGTATTCGTTTATTATCTAAAGAAATAGTAGGGTAAAATCATCCAAAAACAAAAACAAAAATATATAGAGATTTATGGAAACTTCTGTGTAATAGATAGTATAGGTCAATCCTTGTCAATTTACTAAAAAAAGTTTTAGAACTTATTAAATTAAAAATTAAAAAATGTGATAAAAGCTGTTTTCATCCAATTCATATTATAATAAATGGTAAAAATAAAAAATTAATCAATTATACCCCCAAGTAATTTTATTCCAAACTCTTTCATGAACAAAATAAAGAACTGCCTTAAAAATAACATCAAAAATACCAATTGATAACATAAAATCAATTCTTCCTGTAAAAATAAAAACCAAAATCATAACAGTTAAAGTTGCAGTAATTCTCCAAGTAATTGTTTTTAATAAAGATCTCTTCTTTGTCTCTGCCATTTTATTCTATATGATACCTCTCCCCATTCAAAATTGTTGTCTTCAACAAACTATTCTCAACTAACTTTGGAATCAAATCTAATTCAATATCATTACCAGAATAATTCAAAACACTAGGTTTAAAATAAAAAATAGAAGAAGTATAAATCAAACTACCACTTTTCTCATCCTGAGAAAAAGAAACAACATCATCTCCATCAATAATCATCTCACCTTTCTTAGAATCATTAGAACTAGTTATAGATAAAATACTATTAACATTATGAGATTTATGAAACTCATAAAAATGATTTAAATCATAATTAAAATAAACATCACCATAAACTAATAAAAAATCATTATCAATATCTAAATTCTTTAAAGAAGAAAAAGAACCTTTCTTTATTTTATCCTCAATAAAATCTAAATCCTTAACAAAAGAATAACCTAACTCACTAATTATCTTTTCATAAGTAGATGATGATGCAATTAATTTAATATCATTATAACCATAACTCAAAAGCATATTAACTTGTTTTTTAATTAAATACTCACCATTATATTTTACTAAACATTTTAACTTACCATCAACTAAATTATCTTCATAACTACCACCATTTAATATAACAGCAGTATTATAAGAATCAAAGTTATCTCTTAACAAATCTTCAATAAACTTACTACGATTATTACTAACTTTATTTAATTTATCTAATATTTCAGAATCTAAACTAATAGCTATTTTCTTTTTCATAATATAATAACAAAAGATTTGTATTTATAATTTATTATATCTAAAATTAACTAAATTTAAGAAAAAATTATAAAATTAGTTAATTAAATATTCATGTAGCATCAAATGTTCAAATAATCTTTTTAATTTATTATCATCTCGTTTATCAGATAGTTTAGTTAAGTTCATATAAGTATCAAAAGCACCCATCTTAATAACTAAAAAAGGTAAATTAAATTTTAATAACATCCAGTTAAGCACCATTCTAGTAGTTCTACTATTTCCATCAGAAAAAGGATGAATTCTCTGTAATTCATTATGAATAAATCCTAATTTTGACAAACATTCTTTCCTAGAAGAAATAGAATTAATTTCTTCAAGATAATTCTCAATAAACAAGGGAACTTTTATTGGTCTTGCAGTCTTAAATGATGGATTTCCTTGAATTCTATTATTGTTTTTCTTATAATTTCCTGCATTTCTATGATGACTAAAAAGAACTAACTCATTTATTTTTTTAATATCATTTTCAGAAATTTCCTTATCTAAATTATTAAAAATATAATGCATAGCTTCATTAAGATTTTTAACCATCTGCACTTCTTTTTTAGGTTTATCTGGATAAATATCCTTCAAAATAATATCTCTAGTCTCTCCTTCTGTAACTGTTGAACCTTCTAATTGGGCAGAACCAGACAGAAAACTAAAAATATGTTTATCATATGGATTAATTGGATCAACATCAATATTTAAAACCTCATCAGAAATATCTAAATAATTATTCTGTATATCAATAGTTTTATCATTAAACTTTAAAACATTTTCTAATAATTCATGTCTAAGTAAAATTCCTTCTTTTGGTCTTAAATTATTTAATAAAATAAATTGATTATTTTCTAAATAATTTAATATCTCAATATTTCTTCTATTTCCTTTCAATTTTTTTGGTCTTAAATAA
Source organism: uncultured Methanosarcinales archaeon (assembly GCA_964645415.1). Lineage (GTDB taxonomy): Archaea > Nanobdellota > Nanobdellia > Woesearchaeales > CAZXZL01 > CAZXZL01. Next base: position 2,286 of record CAZXZL010000060.1, read on the forward strand.
GGGGTATTTTTTATTAATTCTTCAATTATTTCTGATAAGTTTTTTGAAAAAAAGATATTATAATCTAAACCATGATTTAAAGAAAATTTTATAATACTAAAAGCTAATTGAGTTTTTTTATTTTTAATAGGAATATATTTTTTATTTACTTTTTTAACCCACCCCATACTAGTTAAAGATTTTATATGCGAATAAACTTGATTTTCAAAATCTAAATCCTTAATTTTACAAGGTGATTTTTCAATTAACTTTGCAAAAACATCATATTTTGTTGGCATATTTATATTAAAAACAATTTATTTATAAAATTAACTAAATTTAAGAAAAAATTATAAAATTAGTTAATTTAAAATTCTATTTGAATAAAATTATACTCAAATAATACTCAGTAATATTTATATATTATTTATAATCATAACTAATAAGATGAAAATATCTGTTATTGGAAATGGTTATGTTGGAACGACTTTAGCAATTGGTTTAAGTCATATAGGTCATGATGTGATAGGTTATGATAAAAAAGAAAATCTAGTCAAAGAATTAAATTCTGGAAATCTTCCAATTTATGAAAAAAGGTTAGGAGAAATATTAAAAAAACAATTAAAAAAAAGTTTAAAATTTACAACAGATATAAAAAAAATCAAAGAAAGTGAAATTATTTTTTTAGCAGTTGGAACACCAATGGATGAAAAAACTGGAAAAGCTAACTTAAAATATATCATGAATGCATTAGAAGATATAGCTCCATACATAAATAATAAAGATATAATTATAACAAAATCAACAGTTCCAATTGGAACAAATGAAAAAATAAAAAATAAACTAAATAAATTAACAGATAAAAAATTCTATGTTGCATCAAATCCTGAATTTTTAAGAGAAGGAAGTGCATGGCATGATTTTTTAAATCAAGATAGAATTGTAGTTGGAATAAATTCAAAAGAACCTAAAAAAAGAATTGATAAAATGTATTCTTATTTTAAAGATAAAACAACTATTATGTATACAGATATTAACAGTGCTGAAATGATTAAATATGCTTCAAATTCATTTTTAGCAACATCAATTAGTTTTATTAATGAAATGTCAAGAATAGCAGAAAAATTTAATGCAAATATTGATGAAGTATCATATGGAATGAAACTTGATAAAAGAATAGGAAAATATGCTTTCCTAAAAGCAGGAATTGGCTATGGTGGAAGTTGTTTTCCAAAAGATGTGAATGCATTATATAACCAAGCAAAAAATAACAATATTAAAACAAACTTATTAGAAAGCACATTAAAAGTAAATAAAACTCAGACAGATTTTTTTGTAGAAAAAATAGAAAAACATTTCAAAAATAAAGAGAAAGTTAATTTAGGTATATTAGGATTAGCTTTCAAAGAAGGAACTGATGATATAAGATGTTCAAAAGCTATTGAAATAATAAATAAATTATCAGATAAATTCAACATATATGCATATGATCCTAAGGCAATTGAAAACACAAAAAAAGTATTAAAAAATATAAACTATACAACAAAAGAAAAAATAATAAAAAATTGTGAAGGTGTTGTTTTAGCTACTCCTTGGGATGAATTTAAAGATATTAACTTAGAAAAAATAGATGTTTTATTTGATGGGAAAAATTTCTTTAAGAAAAGTGAAATAAAAAAATATAATTTAAAATATTATGCTGTTGGAAAATAAAATTATA
>CAZXZL010000061.1:0-3418 GCA_964645415.1 uncultured Methanosarcinales archaeon
AGATTAAAAACTTTGATAAAGATTGAGATCAACATTTAAAGAAAAAAAGAAGTTTATAAATTCTACTTGTTCTTTTTTTTATGTTTTTTAACTGGAATAAAATGTACAAACCAAACTATCCAGATTAACCAAATTGTCCAGATCCAATCACCTTGCATAATTCCTGGAACTGCAGAAAAAGCAAATAAACCAAAGAAACCTAATTGCCAGTTTTTCTTCATTACTTTGTTTTCATCTTTTAAACCTTTAATTACTTTCTCTAAAACATATAACATAAATAAGAAAATTACTGCTAAGAAAATTACATAAAAAGGAATAAATATTTCAAAAACATTAAAATCTATTATATTTAAGATAAGTAAAACTATTAATAGTAAAATAATTATTGAAAATGAAAATCCAATAATTTGCTTTTTAGTTTTATTTTTCATTTTTTATTCCTTTTATAGTTGAAATAGATGCAAATAAAATAAATCCTATTCCTAATCCGATAAATAGTCCTGCAACTAAATTTCCTAATAAGAATCCAAAACCCATTCCTGTTAATACTCCTGCAGGAATAAATAATGCTTCAGAATCATCATTTTTATTTTTTGTCATATGTTTAGTAGAATTTAATTCTATAAAAATATATCTTTTATTATTAAGGTAATTAGATAATTAAATTCTATAATCAGACCAATCTATTTTTATTCCTTCATCTAAAAACTTTGAAAGTACATCTATATAATCTCTTATATCTTTATCATCATCAACTTTTAAGTGTGATTCAAACCATCTTGCAACTCCATCATAACTATTTCCAATTCCTATTGTAACTGTTGGCATATTATCAATTGAATGTATACATAGATAATCCTGTGCACCAAGACTTAATCTGTCTGGATCTAAATTTTCACATACTATCTTTTCATTACTTCCTGTGAACTCTCTACTTCTTGATTTTATCATATACTCTGTGAAGTCATCATCTCCAATTGATGTAGCAGTTAAACCCCTTTCAACTGTAATTTCAAAATCACCTCTATCAGGAAGGCACTCAGCATTAAGATATCTGTATCCGTCCGTAAATCCACCTTTACATTGAAAACCTGGTGGTACATCAAGTTCATAACCTTGCATATCTAATACATCTCTTGAATATCCTTCTTTTAATTTATTACTTTCACAAGAACAACTTGTTAATAATAAAGAGATACCAATTAATAATCCTATAAACACCTTTAGAAATCTCATTTTTGATTAAAAGTGCTATTGGAAGTATAATTTATAAATTAATCGTTTTATCTATCTAGATAACTTATTAAATTATTTATTTTCCTTTAGTTTTTAATAGAAAGTAAAAAAGAGAAAAAATAAATTTTAAAGAAATACTAAAATTTATTAAATACTTCATATATTCTCTTTATTACATATGAAATTTAAATTTTTTATTGGATTCGTTTTTATCTTTTTAATTATTTTATCAATGGTTACTTTTTTTGATTTTGATAGTTATGGTAATTATTCAAATCAATGGTATGAAGAATTTACTGAAGTAGATAGTCATAATTTTAATGTTGTTTGGAATAATTTTGATGATGATTCTCAAGAATCTTTTTTTCATGTATATGATTATAATTATGATTACTATGATAACTTGAGGAATTCTTTTGTTCATGCTGAAAGAGAATATTTACTTGGTAAGTTATCTAATGATAAAGAAAGAATGTGTGCATCATTAGATCTTTATTATGATTCAATTGATTTATTTGATAATCCTGAAATGATTTATGAGATTATTTTCTTTGTATCTAAACAGTGTGATAAGGATTTTGGCAGTATTGAAGATAAACTTTTAAATCATTCTATGGAAAGTAAAAGAAAGATTTATTCTGCTATAATAAATAATGAAAGTTTTAGTGTAAAATCTTATAATTTAGATGATGTTGACAGAGATTTTACTTCTTTTAATAATTCAAACATTGTTTTTGGAAACAATTCAGTTACTTTTGATGATAATTCAAATTTAGGTTTTCAAGTTGAAAGAGTTGTTAGAGATTGGATATCTTATAATGTTTATAATTGGATTGATTATTATGATATTTTAGATTATGGTGAAGGTTATTTTTTAAATGATTTTATTGGCAATTCTTCTTTAGAACTTACTCCTTTAACTTCTTCTATTATAATTGAGTCAAATAATCAATGGTATGGGCATGATGAAAAAGGAATATTTAGATTTGAAGTTTTAAATGATAAAGGTAATTATCCTACAAATAAATGTTATGGTAATGTTTGTTTGGTTTTAGATACTCATGGTATTTCTCAAATTGTTGCTCAAGCTATTGATGAGGAAGTATCACATGTCTTTGCTTGTGGTGATAGTGAAGGTAAGATGGCAGCAGCTCATTATCTTTCAAAAAAAGGTATTGATGTTATTTTTCCTGCAGATAGATTTTTAGGTGAATTATTAGGAACAAATACTAAAGGAGATTTAATTGGTACTTCACCTGTTAGAGAAGGAAAAATTGGTGGTCAAGAGATTGAAGTTTCTATTAATGAAACAATTTTAGTTCAAGATAATTATGAAAGATATCCTGGTCAATATTATGATACTGCAAAAAGATATTTTGAAGTTTTAGAAAATAATACTGATTTGAATTTAAAATACTTTATTAGTAATTTTAATGAGACTAATAAGTTAGTTAATTATGCTAAAGAAAATGGATATGATGTAATTGCAGTTAGAGTTCATACTGAGACTGATTATAAATCTGTAAATAAATGGTTAGATAATGATGAAAATAGAAAAGCATTATTCTTTCATTCATCAATTTATCCTTATGTTAATGATTTATTTTTAGATTATCCTAACCAAACTTCTTTTGGATCTGTTTAATTAACTTTAACATAATAAATATAAATTAAGCTTTATTTTATATAATATGGAAAATAAAATTATTATTTTAATAGTTCTTAGTTTATTTTTAGTTGGTTGTAGTTTTAATGGCGAATATGATGATAGATATTTAAATGAGACTGATGAGATATCTGAATTAGATGAATTTGAGTCTGATTCTTTTAATTATAGTGTTGAAAAAATTGTTGATCTAACTTATCCTTGGGGTATGTCTTTTATTAATGATGACCTTATTTTAGTTACTGAAAAAACTATAAGTAATTTGAATTTGATTAATACTTCTGATTTTAGTGTTAATTTAATTGATGGTATTCCAGAAATACACCATACTGGTCAAGGTGGTCTCTTAGATGTTGAATTTGATTCTGTTAGCGATTATGTTTATATTACTTATACTGTAATTAATAATCAAAGTGAATCATCTGTTAGTTTAGGTAGAGGTATTCTAAATTTAGATGATTATTCATTAGATGATTTTGAAGTTATTTATACTGCTAAGCCTTATGTTGAATCTGG
>CAZXZL010000062.1:0-3278 GCA_964645415.1 uncultured Methanosarcinales archaeon
TTAATTTCATCAGATTTATGATACTTATTATATTGATCATACCATTCACTTAATGGTTTATCTTCAATTGCTTTTAAAATATAATAAAGAGCTAAAAGAGGCATTTCAAAAAATCCTACTGATTTAAAATAAAAATGATTACTTAATTCACCAGCAAAATCTATGTCTTCATTTCTCATCATTTTTTTTATGAAATAATGACCAATTTTAATTTTAATTGAGTCATTAAAAGATTCAGAGACTGATTTTGTAGATCTTACATCATAACCTATTTTAATATTTCTCAATGATTTTTCCATTTGTTTTCCGATAATTATTGTTAATATATCTCCAGGAATATTTCTTCCTTTATCGTCAATAATTCCAATTCTATCCCCATCACCATCAAATATAAGTCCAAGTTTAGAATCATTTTCGTTTACTAAATCAATAATATCTTCTCTAACTTCAGGTTTTAATGTATCTGGATTATGAGAAGGAAAATTTCCATCTGGAATGTCATTTGTAACATTTAGATTAAAAAAGTTATTTGTTAAAAATTCTTTTTCAAAGTATGTTGTTGCTCCACTTCCAAAATCGATAGACATATTAATATTATGATTAACATTTTGATAGTATTGTTTTAAATATTTAAAGAAACTTGTTCGTATATCATTTCTTAAGATATTATTAACAAGTTCAGAATCATTTCGATTAATATCACCATCATATTTTTTTAGTTCAAATTTATCAATTAATTCTTCTGTTGGTGATATTGGTTTTGCATTCTTTTTACATAATTTAAAACCAACATAATTTTTTGGGTTATGTGATGCTGTAACTATTATTCCATATTCATAACCTAACTCTTTTAAAGCATAATAAAATGATGGTGTACTCATCGGACCAATATAATCATAGTCTTTTAAAGAATCAATTAATGGTACAACTAATCTTTTTGAACCAAATCTAATATCTCTTGCAACTAATGTTTTTTTATTGAATAATTTTCCTAATGAATATGCAAAATCAGGATTTATTTCACCATCTTTTCCTCTTATATCATAAGCTCTAAAGAATTTTTCATAATTCATATGAATCTCACCACTAAATTATTTTTTTTTACATATAAAAAATTATCTTATTTATTATAAATTTCCCTCAAATTTTATCAAATTTGATTAGGATAGTACCATTCTAAAGAATGGCACGTAATTTCCCATAATATTCTATTTCTTTTTATTTCATTCTTTTAAGTTACTTTTTCTTAGGTGATTTTGCCCTACACACTGCACTTAAACGAAGACATACTCTTTAGCATAAAAAGAATACACACTCTGAAAGAAAATTCAACGAAGACAAGATAACAAATTCACTAAAAATTGTTTTTGATTTTCTTTATCTCTAAAATATATCCTTTGGGTTTGATATGCAAATTCAACACCTTTTGTTTTTTCAACTTCTTTTAATAATTTATTCCAAATTTTATTTTCTGTTGATCTCTTTTTTCTAACTTCACTAAGATATCTTAATGTTAATAAGAAACCACTATCTTTTGCATTTGTATATACAATTGGAGTTAATTTTCCATAATAAACCATGTACTTTGAAGAAGAGGATGTATTAAGATAGTTTCTTCCTTTTTTTACAGTATCTCCTACTACTTCATTTGCAATATCTGTTAGTAATTTTTTTGCCTTTTTATAATCACTTTCAAATGTAAACATTACAGGAATTTCATTCCAAATAAAAGGAAATTCTAAGTTGAAATTTGCTAGATTATGATCAAAAACTAATTTGTTTGGGATATGAATTATTCGACCTGTGCTTTGTTCAGAACCTACTCTATTACCAACTTCTAATACACTAAATTGAAATAAACTAATATCAATTACATCACCAATTGTGTTATTAATTTCAATTCTATCTCCTATCGAGAAAGGACTTTTTGCAAGTATGTAAAACCAACCAATTATATCAGTTAATAAATCTCTTAGTGCAATTGCAATACCAGCACCGGATAAACCAAGAAATGTAGCTAAGTCAAATTCTTCTAACCATATTGTTATGATAAATAGGAGAGTTAAAAAAATTAAAAAATATTTGATAAATTTTTTCCAACGATATCTTTTTGATTTTTCATCTATTCTACTTAAGATGAATTTATGAAAAAATAAGTCTATAATAATTGCTAAAATGATAATAATTATTGTATAAAGCATATTTTCATGAAGTATAAAAGATAAGAATTTTTCCATGATTCTTTAGAAAAAGGGTGGATATTTATATTTTTTTAAAGAATAATTTTATTATCATATAAGACTGCTTCTCTTTCTTCTCCTATATTTATTTCTGATTGAGGAACGAATTTTTCTAAATTATAATGTTCAGATGTTTCCATATCAATTGCTTGACTTTTATTAATTATCATTACATTTCTTTTTTGTGGTAATTTTGCTCTTTTTAATTCGTCTAAGAAGAATTTTTTCTTATGTGTTTTACTATAAGCAATCATTTTTCTTTCATCTTTTATACGATAAAGAGTATTATTAAAAATAAAGTATTCATCTTTTTTTAATCCAACATATGTATAAAGAAACATACTTCTAAATACTTTTTTAGAAGATTGATGATCAAATGTATGAAGAGTTCTTGTTGTTTCCATATAACCATAAAATCTCTTTTTTAATCTTCTCAATAAATTATAAGCAAAGCTTTTTGAAAAGAATTTAAAATTGACTCCTTCCTTTTTTTCATCAATTTCAACTACTTCATCTTTTTCTTTTTTAATCTCTTTTTTTAGAAATGAAATAATTTTATCTATATTTTTATCAAATAAACTTCTTACCTGAAGTGTTGCACTAAATCCATCTGATGCTAATTTAGAACATATATCACACTCTTTTTTTTCAGTTATTACAGGAATATCTACACGATAAGGAATTACTTTATCTTGATATTTAATATCTAAATTAACTTCGATTAAAAATCTTGTATCACTTGTATTCATTAAAATCTCAGTTACTCCTTCAATTACATTATGGTCAAAATAAATATTTTCTAAGCTAAATTCTGTTCCTAATCTAACTTCTTTTTTAATCCTTTCAATTAAATCTTTTTTTAACTCTTCCCACTCTTTATATTCATAATTAAAATTACCTTTTCCACAGATAGGACAAACACGAAGTGTAATTTTTTCTATATTTTTAATAATATTATTTTTTTTAATAAAACAATCTATACATACATTATCTTCAAAAGATTCATCCTTTCCACATGCAAAACACTTTTCCATATTT
>CAZXZL010000063.1:0-3041 GCA_964645415.1 uncultured Methanosarcinales archaeon
TTGATAAAGATTGAAACAAAAAGAAATAGAAATTTATAGGAACTACTGTGCTACATGCAAAAATGAATTAATAATAAAAATATATAAATAAAACATTATAATAAATTATTGAATCAAAATGGGATTTATCTTATATAGTTTAATTGGTATCGGTATATATTTAATATTGAGTATAAGAATTGTAAAAGAATATCAAAGATGTATTAGATTTAGACTTGGTAAATATAAAGAAGTTGTTCAACCAGGAATTAGATTATTCTTTCCTTTTATAGACACATATGAAAGAGTTGATCTTAGAGTAATTACTGTTGATGTTCCTTATCAAGAAGCAATAACTAAAGATAATGTTTCAACAAAAATAAATGCTGTTTTATATTATAAAATAATGGATGCTAAAAAAGCTGTACTAGATGTAGAAGATTATTACTATGCAACATCAGAATTAGCTCAAATAACTATGAGAAATGTTGTTGGTGAATTTGAGTTAGATAATGTTTTAAGTTCAAGAGATGAGATATCTAGTAAAATAGAGAAAATAGTCGATGAAGCAACAGATAGATGGGGAATAAAAGTAGAAAGTGTAGAATTAAAAGATATTATTTTACCTGATAATATGAAAAGAGTTTTAGCTAGACAAGCAGAAGCAGAAAGAGAAAAAAGAGCTGTTATATTACAATCAGAAGGTGAACTTGAAGCATCAAAAAACGTAACAGATGCAGCAAAAAAATTAAATAAACAACCAGGTGCTCTTCATTTAAGAACACTTCATACTATGACTGATATGTCAAGTGATAAAAGTAATACTGTCATATTAACTATACCACTTGAAATACTTGAATCATTTAAAGGGATGAATAATAATGACAAATAAAAAAGTAAAAGAAGGAAAACATGTGATTTTAGAATTTGTAGGAAAGTTAGATGATGGAACTGTTTTTGATAAAGTATCAAAAGAAAATCCATTTAAATTTAAAATTGGAGAAAATAAAGTATTAAAAGCATTTCAGGAAGAAATAAAAGGAATGAAAGAAGGAGAAACAAAAGAATTTACAATACCTAAAGAAAAAGCTTATGGAAAAAGAGATAAAAAGAAAATATTTGAAATAACAAAAGAAATATTAGGTGATAAAAACATAAAAGAAGGAGATATTATTGCTCTTAATTCAGCAGATTCTCAATTTCCAGCAAAGGTTCTTGAAATAAATGATGATAAAATAACAATTGATACAAATCCAATCTTAGCTGGTAAAGATTTAACATATAAAGTTAAAATAATAGAAATAAAAGATAAAGAATAATTTAAGTAATACCAAGCCAAGTATAGGAAAGCATATTTGCTGATTTCACAAGATCACTTTTTGATTCACCATAAACTCTAATACAATTATTTTGATGAGTAATATATGTATCATCTCCTAATAAAAATTCTACAACCAAAACACCTTCAACAATATCATCACAAGTTACTTTTGGACTATCAAATCCTTCTTCCATCATACCTGATTGAGCAGTTATATTATAAAGTTCTAACCTAGGATTAAATATTTTAGCAACATCAACCATTCCTAAAACAACTTCTGAAGGATAATCTGGCATAGTAGTAAGAAAAATATGATCAATATTTTGTAATAAAGATACTAAACCATCAGGTTTTTCTATATGATCAACTTCCCATGGAGGATTTCTAAAATCAAAGTTTATTCTCTCAGTAGAAAAACTCCAAGCTATTGCATCTTGGTGATAATTTCTTGTAAAAATATAACCATTATAATTAAATGTATCTTCACTAATTTGATATTCATTTTCAAAAGATACATGAAAAAAACTAAAATAAACTATTAAAGAAATTATCAAAAAAATACTAAATAGAAAATATTTAGATTTAAAAAAACTCTTTAAATAATCATTATCTCCAGAATCATTATTTTTTTCTTCCATTTTTAAGAGCTAACTGGAACAATATCAAGCATTTGAAATGTTAAACTATCTAAAAATTCCATAATATTTCTATAATCAGCAACATAATGAACATAACAATAATCGTCCCAATAACTTTCATTAGTTCCTTCTTTTAATTTCAAAATAGGATAAAATTCACTTTGATTACATTTAATATGAGCATAATCTGAATCTTCATCTAAAGAACCTAAATAAGCATCATAGCGAATATTTTCATATACTGAAGATATTCTACTAAAAAACATACTATATGAAAATTCAATAGACTCTCTATCGATTTGACTAACATTTTTTGGTTGAAGTAAAGTAATTTTATTTTCTTCTCTAACAACAGAAGATAATTCATCAGGAAAATTTCCAATCATTTGTGGATGAAAAATAAATTCTAAAATATCTCCATGATAATCAACTTCATAAACAAAAGCTGTTTCTCCATCATCAAGTTGAATTTGTGTTTCTTCAAATTCATAATTATTATATTGAGTATTTTCATCTTGTTGAAGAAATTCTCCAGCCATAAACATTGATCCAAACATAAAACCAGCTACAAGAAAACTTAATATTAATTTAAAATAACTTTTATCTTTTTTTTCCTTTGGTTTCTTTTTCTTACTTTTTTTATTTAAATTAATTTTTTTTGGCATCTTAATTACCTACTTATATTAGAACTGTTATTTATTTAAAAATTATTCTCTTTTAAATTTTTTATTAAATAAAAATAGAAAAATTAATCAAATAGTCTTTTTGATATCCAACTATATTTATCAACAACTCTATTTACAAAAACAGTAGAAGAATAAACACCAATATTAGAAATAATTCCAGAAACATTACTTTCATCAACAATCTCAAAAGCATGATTATCTATAGTTACATTTTTTGGTGGATTTTCCCAAACTTCATCTGAACTTCTTTCTTCAATAGGTTCATCAAAACCAAAAACACTATCATAATCAAATTTTAAAGAAGAAGTTACTGAATATCTATTAACATTATATCTTTTTGCAACTTCACAAAATAATTCTGATCCTATTTTATTAATTACTTTACCTTCAGAAGTAATTGCATCAGCACCAAATAAA
>CAZXZL010000064.1:0-2970 GCA_964645415.1 uncultured Methanosarcinales archaeon
GCGAAGAAAAACAAAGAGTTTTTTATGTTGTTTAAATCAAAGATTTAAAAGGTTAATGAAATCAAAAGATTTCTCACCTTGAAAAAAACAAAGTTTTTTTCTAAGTTTCGAAGAAGATTTTGCCCTACTATTTCTTTAGCTGAATACGAATAAATTCAAAGAAAAAATTTTAGAATAAATTATTAAAGAAAAAATATAAACTATACTTTTTTTCAATTATATAATATGGATTTTAAATTACATTCTGATTTCGATCCTAAAGGAGATCAACCTAAGGCTATTAAAAAGTTACATAAAGGTTTGAAAAAAGGATATGATAAACAAACTCTACTTGGTGTTACTGGTAGTGGTAAAACTTTTACAATGGCTAATGTTATTGAAAAATATAATCGACCTTCAATAGTTATTGCACATAATAAAACTTTAGCGTTTCAATTGTATAATGAGTTATTAGAGTTTTTTCCTAAAAATAGGGTTGAGTTTTTTATTTCTTATTATGATTATTACCAACCGGAAAGTTATGTTCCTAATACTGATACTTATATAGAAAAGGATGCACAGGTAAATTCTGAGATTGAGAAAATGAGACAGTCTGCTACAGCAAATTTACTTTCAAGAGATGATGTTATAATTGTTGCATCTGTTTCAGCAATTTATGGTTTGGGAAAACCAGAAAATTATAAAGATTTAAGTTTGAGTTTAAAAAAAAGTCAAAAGAAAAAAAGAAAAAAACTGATGGAAAAATTACTTGAAATGCAATATGAAAGAAATGATACTGAATTAGTTCCTGGTAGGTTTAGAGTTAGAGGAAGGATTATTGATTTAATCCCAAGTTATCAAAATGAAATAATTAGAATACAGATTTTTAATGGTAAGATAAAAAGCATTAAGGAACTTTCAAATCCAAATTATAAAGTTATTTCTGAGTATAATAAGATACATGTCTTTCCTGCAAGTCATTTTGCAAGTAAAGATGAGAGAGTGAAAAAAGTAACTGAAAAGATAAAAGATGAGCTGGATGAATGGCTTCCTAAATTAAAGGAAGAAAATGAACTTTATGCTCACCGTTTAAAACAAAAAATAAATTATGATATTGAGATGATGGAAGAGGTAGGATATTGTAAAGGAGTTGAAAACTATTCAAGGTATTTTGATGGAAGAAAACCTGGAGAAAGACCTTATTGTCTATTAGATTATTTTCCAGATGATTTTCTAATGTTTATTGATGAATCTCATCAAACTATTCCACAGATACATGGTATGTATAAAGGAGATAGAAGTAGAAAACAGAATTTAGTAGATTATGGATTTAGGTTACCTAGTGCATTAGATAATAGACCTTTAAAGTTTAATGAATTTAAGCAGTTTATGAATAATGTTATTTTTGTTTCTGCAACACCAGGTGACTATGAAAGAAAGATTTCTAATCAAATTGTTGAACAAATTAATAGACCTACAGGTCTTGTTGATCCAAAGATTGAAATTCAACCAATAGAAGGACAAATTGAACATTTAATTAAAGAAATAAGAAAAACTGAGGAAAAAGGTTTTAGAACACTGGTTACTACTTTAACAAAAAGATTATCTGAAGAGTTGACGAATTATTTGAGTAAAAAAGGAATTAAAGTTAGATATTTACATTCAGAAATTGATTCTATTGAGAGAACGGAATTAATAAGACAGTTAAGATTAAAAAAGTTTGATGTATTGGTTGGAATCAATCTCTTAAGAGAAGGACTTGATATTCCAGAAGTTGGTCTTGTTGCAATTACTGATGCTGATAAAGAAGGTTTTCTTAGAGATTCAAGAAGTTTAATCCAAACAATAGGTAGAGCATCTAGAAATTCAGAGTCTAAAGTAATATTATATGCTGACAGAGAGACAAAGTCACTTAAAAGAGCAGTTAATGAAACTGAAAGGAGAAGAAAGATTCAAATTAATTATAATAAAGAAAATAATATTACTCCAAAAACGATTAAGAAACCAATAAAAGAACAAAAAGTTGAGATTACTGATGAGAAGGGGTTACCAGAAGATGATATTCCAGGTTTTATTGCAAATTTAGAGAGTGAAATGAGAAAAGCAGCAGATAATCTTAATTTTGAAAGAGCTATGAAGTTAAAAGATAGAGTAAAAGAATTAAAAGAAGAATATAATGTAGATTAAAGAGATCTTAACTAATTTTTAACTAATTTTTATTATTTAAAAGCTACAATTTTGAAGATTTTTCTAACATATCAAATTAGAAATATATAGAAGCAATTTAGAAACCAAAGATTATTATAAGAAACAATCTGCTGATTGTGGATTCTAGAAAAATCTGAAAGTATTTTTAATTAGATGAAAAACGTAGACTCTTTTTTTTAAAGATGAAAATTTCTATTTTTCTTTAGGAAAAAACGTAGACAAAAAAGAAGAAACTTATAAAAACAAAAACAGAAATAAATAAAATCTAATAGGAACTTCAGTGCCATTCTTTAGAATGGTACCATCCTGGTCAAATTACTAAAATCAAAGATTTATAGAACTTATTAAATTACAAATTTAAAAGTTTGATAAAGATTGAGGGGAAAATCATCTAAATAAAAAAGTAATGATATGAATAAAATAAAAAGAAATAGAATTTAATAGGAGCTAACGTGCCATACAACGTATGGTAACATCCTGGTCAACTTACTAAACTAAAGTTTAGAACTTATTAAATTAAAAATTTAAAAGCGTGATAAAGATTGATTGATAAAGATTGATTGATAAAAATTGATTGATAAAAATTGTACTATACATCAATCTCACGAATCTTTTTTATTCTATCTTCAACAGGAGGATGAGTACTAAATAAGTTACTCAAAAAACTCTTTTTAGACTTTCCTCTTAATGGATTTGCGATATATAAATTAGCAGTTGCATCATTTGCAGCTTTTAATTCATTAGGATGACTTGAAATTTTTTCTAAAGCACTAGCTAATCCAT
>CAZXZL010000065.1:0-2778 GCA_964645415.1 uncultured Methanosarcinales archaeon
ATTGACTAGGATAGTACTATACTTCGTATAGCACGGTGGTTTCCATAATTTTCTACCTAATTTTTATTTTACTTTTTTTATTTTCTATATTCTTTAGTTAAACACGAATAAATACTGCAAACTTAAAAGAATAAAGTTTCGAAAAAGATTATCTGTAGATATTTTAATTAAAAATTGTTTATTTAGAATTTAAATCTCGTCTTTGTTTGCACCATACATTTCAAGAAGTTTGTCTTGACTTCTTTTTACATGTTCTCTTTCTAACCATTTGAAAACGGTAGAATGAGGGGATCCTTCGATTAAATCAGTGATTGCTTCTTTTGCTAATTTTGCTCCTCTATAATCACCAATAATACCAACTGTTTTTCCAAAGATTACCATGTTTGTGTCAGTTAGCTCTTCTATTTTTTTTCTTGATCTTCCATTTGTTCCTATTATTCTTCCTCTTACTCTATATAATGCATTTTTAGAAGAAACATAATCTGTTATTCTTATTATGTCAAATTGATATTCTGCAGATGTTAATTTGATTGCAACTTTTGGATTGAATCCTCTTGAGATTGCTTTGACAACATTTAATGCTGTGAATAATTTTAATCCATCTTCTGCTTTTATGTTTACGTTTCCTGTTTCGGAATTAATAGTTAGCTTTGCTCCGGTTCTCTCTTCTATTTCTCTTTTTGTGGAACCTTTTTTTCCTATGACTACTGCGATTCTCTTGTCGCCAACTTTTATATTATCTTCAAATTCTCGTTGATTATCATCACTTTTTGCCATTGCTATTTTGGTAAATAGTCACATATTTTTAAATCTTGTCAATATTACTTTTTTGATTGCGAAAATATTTTATAAAACGTTTGAATCTTATTTTTTATGGATGATTCTGATAAGTCTTTTTATGTAGGAATTATTGTTATGATTCTTTGTATTTTTATTTTAGTATCTTTATTTATTTTTAGGTTTAATTCTTTTTCTTCTGGTTGTTTTGTTGCTTTAACTTTTGATGATGGTTTTTATGAACAATATGATGCTATGTTGTGGTTGAATGAGAGGGGTATTGATTCAACTCTTTATTATCCTTCTAATTTATCTGGTGAAATTTTTGAGGAATATTATCCTATTATTACTTGGAATGAGGTTAATGAACTTCAAAGATGGGGTAATGAGATTGGAAGTCATGGTATGAATCATATTAATTTAGATGATGTTGGTTATGAGGAGGCACGTTATGATTTGATTGAATCTATTAATCAATTTAAAGAACATGGTATTGAGATTAATAGTTATGGTCCTCCTTATGGTAGTGGTGTTGATTATCATGAGAATTTATCTGAATATGTAGATATTATAAGACCTCTTGGCTGGGATTTTATTACTGAGGAAAATGCTATGTATGAGTATGAAACTTTGCCTGTTACTGAAGATAATTTTGATGATTTTGTTAATTCTGTTGTTTTTAATAATTTAGATGATTATGATTCTAATAAATATCAAGGTTTAATTTTAGTTTTTCATAGGGTTGTTGAGGATGTTGATGATGATAATTATCCTTTTAGACCTGAGATTGATATCTCTTTTGATAATTTTGAATATATTGTAAATTCTGTTGAGGAGATGGGTTGTGAGTTTGTTAGAGTAGATGAAATTCCAGGGGTGTTTGAAAATAGTTGATCTTATTAATTCTAATAGTAGGATTGAATTCTTAGATGTTTTTCGTGGTTTTGCTCTTTTTTATATGATCTTTTTTCATATTTTAGATTATTTATCTGTTAAGTCTATTTATCGTAGTTTTCCTTATTATATTGAGTGGATTCAACAACCTACTGTGATTCCTCCTCCTTTACTTTTTATGTTTATTTCTGGTATTAGTGTTTTTATTTTTACTATGAGACGTTTGAAAAAGAATTCACCTTTTGATGTTTTGAAGAAGTTATCTTTGAGATATGGTAAGTATTTACTTGTTAGTTTCTTTTTTACATATGTTATGTGGGGTGAGGGATACTTTTTTGGTTTTGAAGAGGCACTTCAAGGAATTGCTGTTAGTGCTATATTTTTAGGTGCTATGATTGTTCTTTTTGATAAGAAAAATTGGGAAAAGAGTTTTATTCCTCTTATTTTATTCATGTCTTTGATTAGACATTTCTTTTCATATTCACAGTTTAATTTTTATGGAGTTTATGAGATTTTTTACAATTTTTTAGTTAGTGGATGGTTTTCTTTGTTTAATATTGCTCCTTTAATGTTAGGTGGTGCTTTGTTTGCAAAACATTTAGCTAATGATGATAATGAAAAGATGTTTACTTTTTCTTCTCTTTTATTATTTTTAACTTTAATGCTTCATTCTTTTTTTGGTGGGGGTAGTTCTATTTTTCAGATTAGTTATGGTATGATGTCTTTTAATTTTACTTTATTTTCTATCTCAGTTGCTGGTGTTGTTTTATCAATTATTAAGTATATTACTTCTAATTATGATTTTAAAGTATTATATTTTTTAAAAGAGTATGGTTTTGCTTCTTATGAGAATTATATTTTTCATCATATTTTTATTGTACTTCCAATTATTCATTTTGGTTTTTTGAATTCTGTTAATAATTATTTAAGTCTTGTTTTTGCTTTCTTACTTTCTATTGTTTCATATATTATAAGTAAGGTTTATTTGAAGTTTTTTAAGAAATACAAAAGTAATTTTATTGATCCTATATTTTTTCTACTTCTGATTTGGAGTTTTATATTGTATTTTATTATTTGACCACAATTTCTGTCACACAATCTTTATCA
>CAZXZL010000066.1:0-2631 GCA_964645415.1 uncultured Methanosarcinales archaeon
CTAAAGAGAAAATCTACGTTTAATCTTCTTCGAAGTTAGTCCATCAAAATCATCTTTTGTTGTTTTGTCGAAATTTTATAATTTTTTTGTAATTTTTTATAAGTTTTTATTTTATATAGGTAAAAATCCGCAGATTTTTTACTTTGATATGTTTTTAATATAGTATAAAATTTCTCTTAGTACTGTATATTATGTTTAAAATTATTTTACTGTAACAAAAAATTTTGAAAAATAGAAAAAAATGTATAATAAAAATCTGTTGTCTTTACTAAATTAATATAAAATATTAAAAATAAAAAAAATAAATAATTAATATGGATTTCAAAAAAATCATGGATGATGTTGCAAAAAGTCAAGATAAAAATGATGATTACATCGATGAAGAAGAGTTTAAAAAAATAGTTAAAAAAAGAGAGATGGAAAAGAAGGCTTATAGGTACTTAAATCTTGAACTAAATATACTATATTCTCTAATCTCTTTACTTGAGGAAAAAGGGATAATCACTGAAGATGAACTTGATGAAAAACTACTTGAATTAGATCCAGAAACCTATGAAAAAGTTCTAAAAAGAAAAAAATTATTCAAACTTAAAAATAAAAAAAGAAAAACAAAAGAAGAGCCTTCTCATTCTGATAATGATGAAAGTTCAAATAGTGATTAATTATTTATTTTGCTTATATTACTTATTTTAATAGTTTTAAGTGTGTTTCAATAAAATGATTGTAAATGTTATGAAAAACATGATTTTTTTTGAATATATTTTGTTGACTATAAAAGTTTATATAGTATTTTTTCAATTAATAGTATATAGTTGATTAAGGGGTTTAATTATTTTTAGTCCGGGGGGATTAATTTGACGATATTAAAAGGAATAGTAAATACAATAAAGGGTTTTTTTGAAAGTGATTGTAGTTCTAATGTTTCAGAACAAAAATTAATTAATTCTTTTGAACAAGTAAAAGACGAGTTCGAAGAACATTTGTATGCAATTAATGAAAATACTTCTGAAATTCAATATAACTATTCAAGGTTATATGATATTGAAAATAAAATAGAGCATGTTAATGAAAAAATTGAGTATCTTACAAATTTAATCTTAGAAGGAAATAATAGAAGCTACTATGATAATAATTTTTCTTCACTTACTAAAAATAGTTCTAGTATTGATTTAAACCTAAGAGAACAAGAGATATTTGCTTTTTTATATGTTAAAAATGAACCAATTAATATATCTTTAATTTCTGAAAAAACTGGGTTAAGAGATGAAATAATTAGAGGTTATATTGACTCAATGCAGAAAAAAGGTGTTAAAATCAATTTTAATCAATCTGAAATTGAAATTGATGATGAATTTAAAAGGATCCATACAAAAAATCAAATTGTTAAACTTAGTCCTGAAGTTCTAAATAATACTGCAATGATTTAAAATTTTATTTTTTATTTTTTTAATTTTTATTCATTACATTTATATATCTAGCTAAAATCAATTATATTGATGAGTTATAAATCTAATATTGGACGTAAAGCAATGGAGGTTCAGAAGTTTATTCAAAAAGCAAAAAACCTACCACATCTAAAAAACCATAAAGAGATAATTGATTCTGCTTTTTCTAAAGCTTCAAAAATTAGTACAAAAGATGCAAAACAACTGAGTGCTAATAAAATTAATTCTGTCTCTAATACAATTGTTCATCAATTAGAAAAGATTGATGGTGAATTTAATCTTGATTTTCCTGACTATTATCGAGAAATAACAAATGAATTCTTTCCACATGAGGAAATTGACAATGTTTTTGAAGAATTAAGGTGGTTAAGAAAGTTTATAAAAAAACTTGAAAAAGACCACATGAAGAAATTAAAAAAGATAAATAAAAATAAGATAAATAATAGAAGTGAATATTATCATCAATCAAATGTTGTTCGAAAAAAATTTTATGGTAGAATAAATTCTTTATTAGATTCAAAAAAATACTGTTTTGAAATTTTAAGAAATTACCGAAAATTTTTAAGATCTTTACCTAAAATAATGCCAATGTACACTGTTTCTTTGGCAGGTTATCCTAATGTTGGAAAAAGTAGCTTTCTTAGTAAATTAACTGGTTCTAATTCAGAAGTTGCAAATTATGCTTTTACTACAAAAAAAGTAATGATGGGTTATAGAAAAATAAAAGAAGGTAGAACTGCTCAAATTATCGATTGTCCTGGAACATTAGATAGAAATGTTGAAAGTATGAATGAAATCGAAAGACAATCTATTATTACTTTAAGATCTGCTACAGATCTTCTTATTTTCATGATAGATCCTAGTTATGACTTAAAAAAGCAAATCAATCTTTTAAATTATATTAACGAAAAAATTCGTATAGTTGATTATGTTTTAATTAATAAAATAGATTTATTTAATAATGATGTTATTAGTGGAATTATTGAAATGGTTGAATCTGAATCTAAAATAAATAAAGTAAATATATATTCAATAAGTGTTAAGGATGAAACTAATTTAGATAAAATAAAAAAACTAATTGATAATGAAACATTAAAGTTTTATAAAGAGAATACTGGTGACTTAAAGAAGCAATAATAATAATAATAATAATAATAATAATAATAATAATAATAATAATAATAAT
>CAZXZL010000067.1:0-2541 GCA_964645415.1 uncultured Methanosarcinales archaeon
TTTGAATTTGATCTTATTCTTTTAACAGATCTAAATATTTCTGCTATTTTCTTTTCAAGTTCTATATCTATTTGATTATATATCTTTTCAGATTTCTTCTCAAGTATCTCTAAATAATAATTAAGTATATCTTCTTCATAATTCATATTCTTTGATATAAATGTATACTTATTAATATCTGTAAATATAATATATTTAACTTTAGTAGCAGACTCTAAATCTAAAAAATAATAATTACTATTATCTTTTATTATATTACTTCTATGAAAATCGTTATGAATAAGAATTTTTTCATCTATTGCTCCTTTTATCATATAATTTATTATTTCTTTCATTAATTTAAAGAAGTATTTAATCCCTATATCAGGTATAATAAGAAAAGAAAATAATATTGTCTTAAACATAGGACTATCTATTAAAGATAAAATAAAATTCGTCTCGGGTTCAACTCCAGATAACTGAAAATCAACTAACTTTTCAACTGCTTTATAACACTCTTTTTCTTCTGGACGATTTCCATCAATATACTCTATTTTAAGCTTCATATTCTCTACATCTAAAAGTTTTGGTATATCTTTTTCTAATCGTTCATACAAACTTTTTTCTTTTAGAAATCGCCACTTTTTAAAACGTCTTGAACTTAATTTAAAATCTTTTATTACTATATTGTTCTCTTTATCTATCTTAGTTCTTGACATATTTTGTTATTTTAATTTATATTATTAAATCTTTCTAATTATTTAAGTTCCTAAAAATATGTTAAATATTTAAATAAGTAACACTACATCATAATTATTAACAACATGAAGGATAAAAAAAACAAAAAGGATAATC
Organism: uncultured Methanosarcinales archaeon; assembly: GCA_964645415.1. Lineage (GTDB taxonomy): Archaea > Nanobdellota > Nanobdellia > Woesearchaeales > CAZXZL01 > CAZXZL01. The sequence goes on from CAZXZL010000067.1 coordinate 835, forward strand.
TTGAATATAACTCCGATGAATTAGAAGAAGATAATAAACACATAAAAGAATTTGTAAGTGGAGGTGGAGCAGTTTTTATTGCAAAAATTGTTGGTTACATCTTTGCTTTTCTTTTTAAAGTAATTTTAGCAAGACACTATGGCCCTGATGAGTATGGATTATTTGAAATGAGTATAACTTTAATTGGTTTTGCATCCACCTTTGCAGCTTTAGGTTTAAAATCATCTGTTAGCAGATTTATTCCAGAGTATAGAAGTAAAGACAAAAAGAAAATTAAAGGATTAATTAAAGTAATTATAGGTTTTCAACTCCTTTCATCATTAATTATTTCCTTTATCTTTGTATCATTTGCAGAAAGCATAACTAAATTCTTTGATTTTCCAGAAGCTTTCACACCTATGATCTTTACACTATCAATTGCACTTCCAATTAGTATATTATCAAAAGATTTCAAATCTATATTAAATTCCTATAAAAAAATATTTGTAGGTAAGTTTGGTTCAAACATTTTAAAATATATTATATTATTAATAGGTGCTATCTTTGTAACTATTTTTAATCAATCTATGTTTGTTTTCATCATTTTTATTGTAATTTCATACTTAGGAATGCTAATCTATTATCTTTATCACTTTATTCCTTTATCCAAAGAATTTAGAAACGAAAAGGCAGAATATGAAATACCAAGATGGTTATCATATTCTATTCCTCTTTTATTTGCAGGAATAATTGGAAAATTAATTGGTTGGAGCGATAACTTAGTTATTGCTAGATTCTTAACTGAAGGAGAATTAGGTATTTATGCTGTATCATTTAGTGTAGCATACTATTTATTTATTGGATCAATTATGTTTTCAACACAATTCCTACCTATTATGACTGAAGTATATCAAAATAGTAAGAAAAATTTCATAAACCTTTTCCAAAGGATTAGGAATTGGTCTGTTTTAGTCAGTTTATGTGTTGGCTCTGTATTCATTTTATATGCTAATCAAATCTTATTATTCTTATTCGGAAGAGATTATATTGCTGGAGCATCTTCACTACAAATATTATCTTTGTTTTTCATAATAACAAATTACTTTTACTTTAGTTCAAAAATTCTTAATCTTGAAGAAGATACTAAAAAAATTCTTTATGGTGACATCATAACATTAGTATTAAATTTAATTATAACAATATATTTAGTAATTGAAATTGGTATATTAGGTGCAGCAATAGGTTCTGGTTTTAGTCGTTTCTTAATTAAGTATATCTTTCATTTAATGAGTAAAAAATACATAAAAATTTCTCATGATTATATTCATATTTTAAAATCAACTATCTTAACATTCTCTTCAGCTTTTATTAGTTATTTCATAACTAATACTATTTTTAGAAACATATCAATTCATTTTATCTTTTACATAGTCTTAGCAGGATTAATTTATAGTATCTTATTATTATTAGGAGCAAGATATCTGAAAATATTTGATAAAAAAGATCTTATTGTTCTTGATTATGTAGAAAAATATACTAAGTTGAATCTAAACTTTTTTAAGAATTTTTTAATTAAGTAGTTTTTTTAATATAAGTGTATTCGTTTCTTGTTTTTATTTCTTCATTAGAGTTCAGTGTGTATTCGTAAATTGTCTTTCAGAGTTTGTATTCATTTTATGCTAAAGAAGCTGATGATATCTAAAAATTTAAATTTTTAGGACTTAAAAG
>CAZXZL010000068.1:0-2351 GCA_964645415.1 uncultured Methanosarcinales archaeon
TGATAAAGATTGAGATCAAATCATCTAAAAAAAAAGAAGTTTATAAAAACAGAAACAATTAATTACCAACTAATTCTTTTTCTAAATACTCCCATTTATCAAAAGACAACTTAATAAGAGAATAAGAACGATATAATAAGAAAACTAAAAGAGGTAATGTAAATAAAAAATTGAAAGAAGATAAGACTAATAAAATAATTAAGAAAGGTAGAATATATATTAAATAGAGAGCAAATAATTTTGAATTATATAACCTCAAATGTGGACTTAAACCACCTAAATAAATTAAAACAGACATAGAATAAGTTTGAACAACTAAATAAAGTAAAATACCTAATAAAGAATCAATAATTCCAAAAGGAGAATATAAAAGAATAACTAAAATAACAACAGAATTAACAAAATAATAAAGATACATTTTAGAAGAAATTACATCCTTAACCAAAATAGGTAAAGTAAAATATTCATCAATCTCATCAAATTCACAAAGCATAGTATAAGTAGTAGAGGCAAATTGAGCAAATAAAACAGAAAATAAAAATACAATGTTAAAAATAGGAACAAAGTTCATAAAAATATAAACAATAATTAAAATTAAAACTAAAGGTAACATAAAAAGAAATAATATTTTTCCAAAACCCATAAAACTTCTATTAAAATCTAAAATTTGCTTTGAAGCAAGAACAGATTGTGATTTTTTCTTAATTACTTTTTTAACATAATTATTAACTTTTCTAAACGAAGATTCAATAACAGTTTTTTCTTTATGTTTTATATCAACATGAGATACATAATAAAGAGATATAAGTGATAATAATGAAAAAATAGTAAAATTGATTAAAAAAGATGATGTTGAATTAATCATATCTCTTATAAAGAGATAAATATTATTCATATTAATAAAAATAAAAAAACCGACAATTAAAACAACTGTAGCAAAGAAGATTTTTCTATGGTTATTGTAAAGAACAGAAAGTATAGAAGATAAAGAGTAACCAAAAACAAAAAACAAAGTAATTGTTAGATAAAGCATTCCTTCTTGAGATAATAACATACCTAAATAAGGAATTCCTTCAGAAAAGAAATGCATTCCTACTCTCAAACCAAGAATTACAGGAAGTATCCAAAATAAAAAGTAAAATAAAATATCTTTTAAAATATGTTTAACCCTAATTGTAGAAACATTTACAGGATGTATTTTTAGGGAATAATTTAAGTGAGTTGTTTTACTCTTTTTAAAAAAAGATTCTGTAGTCATAAGTGAATAAGAACCAACACTAATACCAAAAATAAAAAAAACAAGTACTAAAAAGAACATTAATTGATTAAATGAAAATATTTGAGTTAAATAAGGATATGACAGAATAAATAAAACTCCACCTCCAAAACAAATCAAAGAAAACATAACAAATAATAGCTTACCAAATAGATTAGAGTATTTTCTATATTCCTCAATTAAAAAGTATTTAAATAACATTTTAAATAATCTTAGAAAGTAATAAATCCATGATTTCTTCTATTTCTTCTTCATTTCTTTTCTCAAACTTTTCACTTAAATTAATACTATCAATAAGTTCTGCATCTTTTAAGATGAATACTTTATCACATATCCTACTAACAATCCATAAATTATGAGTTGAAAGAATAATAGTATTCTCTTTAGAATAATCTTTTAAATAATTATTAGTCTTTTTTTGTAAGATTGGATCTAAATTAACGAGAGGTTCATCAATTAAGGAAATGTTAGGTTTATGAATAAATGCTTGTGTTACCATTACTTTTTGCTTAGTTCCACGAGAAAGATTCTTAATCAAAAAATCTAATTCTTTATAATAAGATAAGAATTTTCCCCAATGATCAATTCTATCATCAATATCTTTTATTCCTCTTAATTCTCCAACCATATGTAAATATTCTCGAGGAGTTAAATAAGAAGTAGGGCTATCTTTTTCAGGTAAAATACCAATCATTTCTCTAATTTTAACTTCATTTTCAGATACGTTTTTATTATCAACAATTATTTCTCCTTCAGTTGGTTCAAGCATTCCACCAATACACTTAATTAAAGTGGTTTTTCCAGCACCATTAGGACCTAAAATCCCATAAATACCATTTTTATCAATATTAAAAGAGATTTCTTTTAAAGCATAGTGTTCATCGAATTTTTTAGAAACATTATTTACTTCAATTATATTTTCTGACATTTTATAGAAAAACAGATTCTTTATTTAAATATTTATTGAAATTAATATAGAATAATTTTTATTCTTATTTTTTGTTTTCATAATCACATATTTCTTTGTTTTTAGATGATTTGCTCTCAGCTTTTATCAAAGTTGGCAAGGATGGTA
>CAZXZL010000069.1:0-2334 GCA_964645415.1 uncultured Methanosarcinales archaeon
AAAAAAAACATATTTAATTTTTTTATTCATATTTTTTTCACTTTTTAAGTTCTTTATTACTTAAATAACAATATTATACTTTTATATTAATATTCCTTTTAATTACTTTTTTTAAATTTAAATAAAATAATATAAATATAATTAATAAAGTTATTTAATATGTTTGATTTTATAAAACGAAAGATAGGATTATCAAAAGATAAAAAATATTCAGTAGAGAATAGAAGATATGAAATAAAAGATAAAACAAATGATAAAACATTAAAAAAATTTCTTGATATAACAATTGAAGAAATAATAAATTTAACACAAAAAGAAAAAATTTTTTCTAAATTCACTAATCTTAAAATAACTCTTCAATGTGAAAATTCAGGGGTATTAAAAGATTCTAGTAAGATTGGTGGAACTATTAATCATCCAGATGAATTAATATTAGACCTTACACCAATTAAACATCCTGCTTATGAATTAAGTGAACAAGATTTTGATTTTAACTTAGAAGAATATATTCAGAATTATGATATTGAATCTTATAAAAAAGAATTACAAGAAGTTTTAGTTCATGAAGCTTATCATCTTATCCATTTTCAGAAAAATAAAAGTTTTGAAAAAAGATATTATGATAGTGCAAATAAGCTAGTTTCTTTTCATAAAAAAGACCTTGATTCAAAATCAGAAGAAATTAATTCCATTTTACTGAGATTAAGAAAACATATTAAAGACTTCTTAACAAGAACTTGGGCAGAAGGCGTTGCAGAATTTTTAGAAGGATTATACAATAAAAAAATTTATTTTGACCGAGAAAATTTTCAAAAATTCTATCAAGAAAGTAAAAAAGATTTAAAAAAACTAAAAAAAGAGTTCAATAAAATAAAATATTTAATTAAAAAAGGAAACAATAATGAAATAAAAAGAGATTTATTGTATATAAATCATTTAATGAAAAATTTAAATGACTTTACATCATATAGATTAGGAAGGCATATCTTTTTTTCTTTAAGATACTTATCATCAGAGATTAATAATGAATATATTTTAAAAAAAGATGTGAAAGAAATAATTTTGATATATGAAGAATTAATGGAAGCAAATGGTTATCAACCATTAGTTTCTCTTTATTCAAATAAAAGATTTTTTGATTACAAAAATATGTTAATGAGTATTGCAGTTGAATTTAAGATAAGGATGGGATTAATTTAGAATGAAAAATATAATTAGTAAAGCAAAGAAAGAATTTTACAAAGTTGTTGATAATAATGGTTATGACCCATTTCATATGAAAACACATCTACCAGAGGTAGAAAGATGGGCAAAGTTTTTATTAAAAAGATATAAAGATGCTAATAAAGAAATTACTCTTTTAGGAGTATGGCTTCATGATATTGGACATTATATAAAAAGTGAAGAAGATGATCACTCAATCGTTAGTGAGAAAAAAGCAAAGGAATTTTTAGAAAAACAAAACTATTCAAAAGAGAAGTTAAAAAAAGTTCTTCATTGTGTAAGATCACATAGATGTAGAGATATAAAACCAAAAACAATTGAAGCAAAAATAGTTGCAGGAGCAGATTCTGCATCACATATTACAGAAATAACATATTTTGATATATTAAAAAGAGGACATTTAAAAAACAATGAAAAATATTTAAAAAGTAAAATGAAACGTGATTTTAATGATATTTCAAAGTTTCCAGAACTAAAAGAAGAATTAAAAGATATGTATCATTCGTGGTTAAATTTAATTAAAGATTACAAAAAAATAGATTATTAAATTAAAAAAAAAAGAAAAAAAGTGTTTTAAAAACTTAGGTATTTATTAGCAAACTGTCCAATAATAGGGATTTCTTTTTTATCATTATTAATAGCTCTAATAATTCCAATAATCCATAATATTGTCATAGCTAAACTAAAAACTGGAATCAATGACCATCCAATAATTGGAATCACACCTAAAATAGCATTACCAATAATTGAGATAATACTAAAATTTAAAGCCTGTTTTACATGAAATTTAGTGTCATCATTTTGTACTTTCTTATCAACAAAATACCAAACTATCCCAATTAAAAAAATATAAGATAATATTGAAACAACCTTACTTTTATCTTTATCCATATATATCACCAATAAATAAATATTTTAATTATATATAAGTTTTATTAATATCTCATAATAAGAACTAAAACTTCTCAATTCCAATTACAAACTCTCCTTTGCTTTCAATATCTTCTAATTTACTTTCTATTTCTTTTTTATTATGTATCTCTGAATTAATATAAACAACTTCTTCATATCTTTTAGTTAGCTCACGACCAATAAATACTTTTAAATCAT
>CAZXZL010000070.1:0-2076 GCA_964645415.1 uncultured Methanosarcinales archaeon
TTATTATTATTATTACTATTATTGTTATTTAAATTATTAGAACCTTTATTGTCATCATTTTCCATATTATTATCAAGATGTTTTGATGCAAGTAATAAAAAAGCAGTTTCTGGATCCATTTTATTTTTTATTTTTATTTAAAAGACCTTTTATTGAAGAAGGTGGTTTTGGAAAACCTTTCTTTTTCTTTTTTTGATTATCATTTTGATTATTTTTATTAGGATTATTTAAATTATTTTTTAAGTCATTTGGTGGAGAAGGAGGATTAATATTTCCATTTGAATTATTTTTATCATTATCCTCATTATTTTTATCTTGATTATTTTGATTGTTAGGAATATTTGAATTTAATTGTGAGTTTCCATTATTTTGTTTAATCATTCTAGCTAAAGCAACAATTGCTTGACTCATCTTTTTTATTTCACTTTCAATTCCTTCTATTTTAGAATTAATTTCATCTAATTGAGACTTATTATTAATATGTTCAGCATCTTTTTTAGCACTTTTAAAAATATCAATTAAAATATCTAATTTACTTGAAACATCATCGATATGACCTTTTTTTCTTTTTGGTGATTTCTTTGAACTTTTAGAATAAGAATTATGTTTTAATTCATTAAGTTCACTTTTTAAATCCTGAATCATTTTCCTTGGAATTAACTCATATTCATCAGTCATAAGAAACACCAGATATATCTGTTAAAAATACTCAAATAGAATATAAATAAGTTTGTAATGAGGAAAAAGTAATTAATTAAATATTAGTTAATTAATCTTTCAATTAAATCTTTAATTGGTTTATCACTAAAATTTGAAAACTTAACTAAGTACGGATTTATATTTAATTTAGTTTTACCATTAGAATCAAGAAAAGTAAAGAATAATCCATTATTTTCAGAAAATAAGTCAAAATGTTTAATAAGAAAAGATTTATTATCATCATTAAAAAAAGTAATAACAAAAAATCTATCCCATTTATTAGGATCAAAAGAATTTATATCAAAATCAGATAACTTTGGTAAACAAACATATCTTTTTTTGAGATTATCAGAAACAACATCTATTATTTCTTCATCATCTTTAACTTTTTCAATAATCTCAAATTTATCACTGTTAAATGCCTTGTTCTCTTTATATTGAACATAATGTGAAAAAAATTCAACTGAATCCATCATTTTTTCTTTACTCAGTATCCATACGAGGAGCTAAAATAAAGTTTAAACTGAGTTTATCAACAATTTTGTAACCTAATTCAATAGGATAGTTATCTGAAGTTCTAACTTCAATAGTATCAGATAATTTATTTGTAATCATTTTTTCAAGGTAATCAATTGAGTATTTAGACCTAACTGTTTCACCATCTGAATCAATTTCGATATCATCAAATTTCTCTTCTACTTTACTAAGATTATCCTTTGCTTCAAGATGTAATTTACTATCTTCATCTATTTTAAGTAAAACAGAATCAGATACAACTTTTGCATCTGCAATCGCATCAGAAAGTCTTGAAGCTTCAGCTTCAAAAGAAGCAGAAAATTCAAAGTCAGGTAAGTTTTTCTCTTGATCACTTAAGTCAAGTAATGGAATATAGAATTTCCTCTCAGATTTACCTTCAAATTTAATTAATAATTTATTCTCTTCAGTCATCAAAGTAACTTCATCATCTCCTCTCATTCTTTTTAGAATTTTTGTCAGATCAATTAAATTCACTCCAACATATTCTTCTTCATCATCAACCTCAAATTCTTTGAAAGAAGAAGGAAGTATCTTTAATACAACCATAGAGATTACACCAGGATCCATAGCAACTAAATCGATCCCGTCATTTGTGATTTTAAAACGAACTTCACTAACAAGGTCTGAAATAATGTTTAACGTATTCTTAAAAAATCCTCCTGATTCTAATGTTATTTTCATTTAATACACCCCAATATCTATATAAAAGATTAACTTATTATATTTAAATCTTCCCTAAAAAGAGAGGTAAAAATTATCAAAATTAGGACTTTACTAAGTTCCTATAATATTCTATTTCTTTTTATTTCATTTTTAAAGTTACTTTTACTTAGATGATTT
>CAZXZL010000071.1:0-2025 GCA_964645415.1 uncultured Methanosarcinales archaeon
CTCTTAGAGGTCGAATAATTCAACAACTAAAAATTAACTTTATCATATTTAAATATTACTTAAAAAACTCAGTGAACCTCCATCTTTAATTAAGTTTATTTATAAATGGTCTTTTCAAAAATCAGAGGTTCGCTGAAAAATAGAACTTCTGTTAGGTAGTATAACTAATAATTAGTATAAAATATAATATATTAGGAAAAATGTTAAATTTAAAATGGAAATTTTTGATAAATCTAAACAACTATTTGAAAAAATAAAAAGTATTGGTTTTTTTGAAAGATTATTTTCTTGGAATAAAATTACTTCTTTAATTATTGAGTCATATAATGAATTTAAGTCAGCTGAATTAAGATTAGTTTCTTTAAAAGAAGAAATAGATGAACTCAAAAGAGAAAATAGTAATTTTGAAGTAGAAATTAAAAATAAAGAAGAATCAATTAAAGATTTAAAAAATGAAAAAAAAGAACTTCAATTAAACTTGGATAATCTTAATGAAGAAAAACAAAACTTATCTAATAAAATTGCAGCATATAATGAATCTAAAAAGAAAAATAATGAGGATTATGAAAAGAAGGTAAAAGAATTGAATGTTGCTATTGAAGACTTAAAATCACAAAGAAATAAAATTCAAAAAGAAAGAGAAGAACAAATTAAAAAGAATTTTGAGGAAATGAAAAAAACATGGAAAAAACATGAGATTCATGTTGAGAATACTATGAAAAGGATATGTAAATCAAATATTATTGAATATGTTGATAAATTCCCTCATAAAGGTAATCCGGATAATATAATTAAAATTGCTGACGAGATGATAATTTTCGATGCAAAATCACCAAGTAATGATGACTTAGATAATTTTCCTAAATATTTAAAATCACAGACTAAAAGACTAAAAAAGTATTCTAAATATAAAAATGTGAAGAATGATTTATTTTTAGTAATCCCTTCAAATACTTTAGAAAAAGTTCAAGAAACTTTACCGGAATTAGTTTTTGACTTCTCAGAATATAAGGTATTTATTATTTCTCTTGATAGTATAGAGCCAATTATATTAAGTCTTAAAAAAATAGAAGAATATGAATTTGCAGAAGAGTTATCTCCAGAAGATAGGGAAAATGTCTGTAGAATTTTAGGTCGATTTGCTCATACTACAAAAAGACGTATTCAAATTGATCAATGGTTTTCTTCAGAATTTATAGATATTTTATCTAAAACACAAATATTACCTGAAGATATTTTAGAAAGAAGTATTGAATTAGAAAAAAGAACTGTTTTAAATCCTAAACAAGATAGAAGGTCAAAAAAAATATCTGAGAAAGTAGTAAAAAGAAATAATAAACAATTAAAGTTTGATGCTGAATCTAGAAATATAAATACTGATAAAGATTTAAATAAAATTAGAGAAATTCCTCTCAATAATGAAGTAAAAAAGAAGGAAAAGTAAGAATCTTTTTGATTTATTATTATTATTATTATTATTAATAATTTAGAATTATTAAGCTTTGTTATATCTTATTACTAAAAATATATGGCAAGTTTGTTAAAGAGTGGATATTAAAACTAAAAGATATTAAATTGTCTGAGTATGTTTTTAAAGATTATAAGGATAATAATTTAGGTAGTTTTGAAAATAATTTAAGTAATTTAGATAAATCTTATGATTTTAATATTTCAATTAAATAAAATAAAATAGTCTTTGAATCTAGTAAAGAAATAATTTTTAAATTTCGTAATCATGGTATAGTTTAATTTCTTTTATCTAATGTTAATAATAGAAGTGATTTAATAGATCAATTAGTTTATGAAAAGTTAAATTCTTAGTTTTTTCACAGTTTATATTTGTAATCTTTTTCGTTTATAGTATTCGTTTAGTGTAAGTATGTCTTCGTTTATTGTTTCAGAGTGTGTATTCGCTTTTCATCTAATTCAAAATGTCAAATATTTTCTTTGAAAATATTCTCTTAAATAATAAAAAAAGTAATGAAGTTTCTAAAATATGTGAGGACTGTTAAGTAGATATAATTT
>CAZXZL010000072.1:0-2018 GCA_964645415.1 uncultured Methanosarcinales archaeon
GATAATCTTTAGTAATATCATTAAATGTAGATAATCTTAAAACATCATCACTTAGAATAGCTTTCTTATCTTTTTCAACATAAAAAGAATTACCTAAATTGTTTTCATTTAAACTAATTAATTTACATAATCCTATATCTTCTTTATCACGAAGTTTAGAAGGCAAATATTTAACATTCTCATATTCAATTGTATTATTCTTAATATCTTTACCTTGAATATAAGGAACAGAATCATTATTTGCTTCTGTGAATTTATTAGAATCAAATGAATTACCTATATCTGTTGCATTAAATAAAGTATTATTGAATTCCCATTCATCCATATTAGTATTAAACTTAGAGTTTTGATATAAAAAGTTAACCCGAAGATTCTTTTATAATTCATAAAATACGATTTAAATAAATTTTTTATAATATTTTTACATTGTCCTTATAATGTTAATTGAAAAAGAAGATCTACATGAGGTTAGTCTCTTAGGAAAGTTAGTAGAGTCTATAAAAGAAGTTGATGTCACATTGAAATCAATTAGAGATTGTGAAAAAGAATGCAATGAAGATAGTTAATAAATTAAATTTAAATGAAGAAGACATTTTATATATTGGAGATTCCTTTCAAGTGGATATTAAACCATTTTATAATCTTGGTATGCGATGTGCTTCATTTTATGCATACTCAACACAATTTATCGAAAATGAATGGTTATATGATTTAATTCAATATTATAATCAAAATGCAAAGGAATAAAGTTTATTTTTTTAAGGATAAAATAATAAAAGTATATTCATCCAAACAAAACCTAAAAAATGAATTAAAATTTAACGAAAAATTTTCTAAATACTTCAAAGTTCCAGAAATTTATCAAATTAATGAAAATAGTATTGAAATGGAAAGACTTGAAAATAAATTATTAAAAGATGAGATTAATAAAAAAAGAGATTTTGGAGTTATTAAATACTTTATTGAAAAATTAGATTATATAAATAATGAAGATAAATCTATTGCTCATGGTGATCTTAGACTACCTCATGTTTTTATTTCTAAAGAAAAAGATTTTGCTTTAATCGATTTTGAATATTCTAACTATGGTGACATAAATTTCGATTTAGCTTACTTTTACTTTTCATTACTAAAAAATAAATTTAAAAAAGAATCAGAAAGACTAAAAGATATTATAATGAAAGATTATGATTATATTAAATTCTTAAAAAGTGCTAATTGTTATTGTGAAAATATGAAAAACAATAGCTTTGTTAGAGATAAAAAGATTTGGGATGATAATATAAGAGAAATAAATAATGATTTAAAAGAGTTTTATAGTTTGAATAGTAATATTTTTAAATAGTTGTAACTTTACAGTGACATGAATTCTCTTGATATATTTGGACATCATATGCATGGTGAAACTTCTTCATATGGTATCCTAAAAGATGAAAAGAATTATAAAAATATTAATAACTATCTTGAGACTTTAAAAAAAGAAGATAGACCAATACAAGGTATTAATCATGTTATTGATTATGTAAAATTAAGAGAAGCTGTTCCAAAAGAATTTAATTTAATTTTTAATGATACTCCTCATCTATGTAAAGAAAGAAAACTAAATGATATAATTTATAATGATATTAAAAAGAAAGGTGGATTTTATAGAGAATTTCCTAAACATATTTATTTTGAGATTGATGGTAAAAAAGCAGTTGTAATTAATTCAAGTGAAGTTACTGTGAAAAATAAAGATAAAGGTTTTTCAGAGTTTACAGTAACTGGTCTAAAGCAAGGATATCAAGATTATAATTCAATCACATTAGATGAACTTATTGATCTTTCTAAGGAAGCAGAGATTACTTCTCCATCACATCCTTATATGCCACTTCTTTCTACTGAAGAAGAGACATTATATGATTTTTTAGATAACGTAAAAAAGGAAGAAGATATAAATGGTGCTTTAAATTATTCAACAGGATATTTTTCTTTACTTAATAAAATTAGTAGAGGTGACTTTCATGCTAAATTAGGTT
>CAZXZL010000073.1:0-1927 GCA_964645415.1 uncultured Methanosarcinales archaeon
TAGAATGTATCAAACAATAGATACATACACACGCGGAACAACTGCACTATATAGTTTCGATCCACCAAAACCCTTTAATCCAATTGGTTCTATGGGAAGTGGATTTCAAACAGGATCACAAGGTAATATCAGAAAACCATTATATGACAATGAAGATATTAAAATTCAAGAAAGGTTTGATTTTAGTGGACATAACGATAGTGAACCACACTATAATTTAGATTATGGAAAATTAACAAAAAGTCTTTTAGATACAATTAATAATAGTAACAAATTTTCCGTAGATGAAAAAAAAGACTTGTTGAGTGATTTACATTATAAAAATCTTTTTGATAAAGATTAATTTTTTATTTTTTTATAGAAAGGGCAATAAAAATGGAAACTCTAAAAAATAATACAACAAAAAAAATTGAATTATTAATTAAAGAATTTGAAGATAAAACTATTAATTTTGAATCGAATTTATTAAATGAATTGAGAAGTTTTGCAAAAGAGGAATATTTTCTACCTTTTTTAGAAGATTTTGTTAAACAAACCTGTTTATCTAAAAAAATAATTAATTCTAAATACATTTTACAATTACTCATTAAAGAAGAAACTAGACTATTCTATAGAGATTCTTTAGGAATTTGTGGGAATTCATATTCTTTTGAAGAAAAAGAGATTATAATGCTGAATGAGAAATATGATTTATTTATAATAAAAGGAGTTATAGTAAATCTTATTGAAAATTTAAACCTTACAGAAACATTAAGTTATATTAAAAATGAACTTATTAAAAAATATCCTAAAGGAAGTCCTGATGGAGAAATAATTAAAATATTTAATTTAGTATCTGCAAAAAAAATATTAGAATTAATTGAAAATGATTTTAAGAAAAAAAATATGGAAAAACTTTTTTTAATTTATAATGAATAAAAATGACATCTCTTGATTCACTGTTGCAAGATGCTTCTTCGTTTATTACTTCTGAATTTGGTTTTGATATTGAACAATCGAAACTGAAACCTTATTCTTTTGAAAATTGGCAAGACTTTTGTCAAGTTAATGATTTTGATAGTAATAGTTCTGGAATTTATGTTCCAGCATCCCATTCTGCTTATGTTAGAGTTGATAGTCCTTTTTTAACTTCTAATATTTTTCATGAATTGTATGGACATGGTTTATTTGTTGAACACTCGCAGATTGGGAAAAGATTAACTGAAATAATCCAAAATCATGGTGATGAAAAAAGTTTTATGTTTGATGAGATCAACCATGAAGAACAAGCCTTTGGTATTGCTAAACACAATATTCATAATTATGAGGGGTTTGCTGTTTGGCTTGAAGCTTTGCTTTGCAAAGAAACTAATAATTCTAAAGTTTGGAATGCTAAAAAAGATGGTTTAAGAGAAGATTATGCTCAATTATTTGAATTTTTTGAAGATGTTGAAAGTAAGCTTTCTCGTTTTGGTTTAATTTCTCAGATGGGTTTTCCTAAACATTATGATGATGATAAAGTTTTAGATGTTGTAAAAAAATCATATGGTTCTCATTTTAATAATGTTGATTTTGTTGTTCTTTATGGTTCTCAAAAACCTGAAAGTGATATTGATTTATGTATTGTTTCAAGTAATCTTTCAAATCAATATTTTAATGGTTGGCTTGACATTGCAGAGTTAGACAGAGAAGATTTTCAAAATCGAATGAATAATTTAGATATTGCTCTTACTGATGCAATGTTTACAGGAAGATTAATATTTGGAGATGAAAATACTTTTCATCAATATAAACAAACTATTTTAGAAAAACCAATTTCACAAGAAATGACTAAATATAATAAACGAAAATCGAACTTGCAAAAAGAATATTTATCTAGTTATCAAGATGATGATAGAATGAAAAAATTGTGTTTATCTTATATTGATAGTTTTTCTCAAAATGCTGA
>CAZXZL010000074.1:0-1898 GCA_964645415.1 uncultured Methanosarcinales archaeon
TTAGTTGCTGCAATTGCTGCAGGTGTTTTAGTAACAACTGCATCTAGTTTACAGAATAGAGCACTACTTACTGGTTCTCGTTCTCAAGCGCAAGTAAGTACACGTGTTTTACCACTTTCTTTATATGGTGAAGATGGAACTGATGGTTCTATTGATTATTTATATATGGATTTACAATTAGCTCCTGGTTCTGATCAAATTCAATTTGATGAAACTTTAATTACAAATAATCTTAATAATGAATCTGCTTCATTTTCTTTTGGAGAAACAGTTGATGAATGTAATTCTGATTCAATTGTTGAAGAAGATCAATTTTATTTAGAGTATTTAATTGGTGGAGAAAATGAAGGTTATTTAGAGAGAGGAGATGTAGTAAGAGTTTGTTTTGATTCTCCAAGAGAAATTGGTGAAGATGAGGAAGTTAATATTAGATTAGTTTTAGAAGTAGGTAATCCAACAGATCTTGATGTTGTAACTCCTCAAACAATGAATAATGAAAAAATCTTTATGTATCCATAAAGATTTTATTTTCTTTTTTCTTTATATTTCTATTATCTCTTTATCACTAATTAATAGTTGAAAACATTAAAATTAACTTATTCTAAATAATTTATTATGGGAAATAAAGGACTTATTGTAATTATGGATGGATTGGGAGATTATCATTATAATGAATTTAATGGATTAACTCCATTAGAAGCTGCTGAAACACCAAATTTAGATAGTTTATCTGAATCAGGTGAAACCGGATTTCATATAACTATTGCTCCAGGTATAATCCCTGGAAGTGATACTGCTCATCTTTCTATTTTTGGATATGATCCAAATAAATTTTATCAAGGGAGAGGTGTTTATGAAGCACTTGGATCAGGTTTTGATTTAAAACATGGTGATGTTGCATTTAGAGCAAATTTAGGCTATGTTAAGGATGGTAAGGTTATTGATAGAAGATCTGGGAGAGAACCTTATCTAATGGATAAAATATATGATCTTTTTAATGATATTGAAATTGATGGTGTTAAAATATATTCTGAACATACTACAGAACATAGAGGAATAATTGTTTTAAGAGGAGAAGATTTATCAATGAGAATAACTGATGTAGACCCTCATGAAGTTGATGTTCCTTATAATGAATCAAAACCAGAAGTTTCAATTGATAGTGCCAATAAAACTGCAAAAATAGTTAATAAATTTATTGAAAGATCTCATAAAATTCTTAAGGGAAGTAAACTTAATGAAATAAGAAAAGAAAAAGGATTATTACCTGCAAATTTTTTACTTTTACGAGGAGCAGGAAATTTTACCCCTGTTAATTCAATTAATAAAAAATTTGGAATAAGTATGGCTTGTATTGCAGGTGGTGCATTATATAAAGGAGTTTCTGAGTTTGTTGGAATGGATGTTTATGATGTTCCTGGTGCAACAGGAGATGCAAACACTGATTTAGAATCTAAGAGAGAATATGCAATTAATGCTTCTGAAGAGCATGATATTGTGTTTTTACATATTAAAGCTACAGATTCTTATAGTCATGATGGAGATTTTACTGGAAAAAAAGAGTTCATTGAAAAAGTAGATCAAAAAGTTTTTAATGAAATTGCAGATCATTTTGATACAATCTTAGTAACAGGTGATCATTCAACTCCTTGTTCGATGGGTGAGCATTCTGCTGATAAAGTACCATTATTTATTTCCGGAAAAAATGTAAGATCAGACTTTGGAACATTTAGTGAAGTTAATAAAAACCCAACATTATACATTAAATCTATTGATATAATGTCATGTTTATTGAATAAATTAGAAAAATCTGAGATGTTTGGTGAGTAAATATTCTATAGAATGGCACAGTAGTTCCTATAAGATTTTATTTATTTTTGTTTTTGTTTTTATAAACT
>CAZXZL010000075.1:0-1730 GCA_964645415.1 uncultured Methanosarcinales archaeon
AAGTAGCCCCACCCAGACTCGAACTGGGGTCTCAGGCTCCAAAGGCCTGAATGATTGGCCGCTACACTATGGGGCTATAACATTCTAAGAGAAAAATATTTTATTTATAAATCTTTTTATTGTTCTATTATATGTAGTAAATAATAGAAAAGTATATAAATGTGTATACTGGAATATTAAATACAATGAAAACCCACTCATTTCAAAAGCAATTCAAGAACTTGGGCATAGATAAAAAGAGAGTACTGGGTGCTGATAAGCAAAAAAGTACTACTGTTACTAAAAAGAAATCTTCATCTTCTGATAAAAATAGGAAAAAAATTAATGTTTCCCCTTCAAGAAATCAGAATAATGATGCTTTAATTAATAAGATGTTTAATACTCTTATTGATTTTAAGAGAAATATGAAACAAGAGTATCTTGATCTAAAAGAAGAAAATAAATCCTTAAGAAATGAATTAAATATAGTTAAAAAAGAATTGTCTTCTTTGAAAAGTAAAGGTGCTGTTACTAGGGATGTTGGAACTAATAATACAAAAAATAATCCTCAAAAAACTAAAGAGATAAAAAAAGAAAAATCTGTTGATGAAGAAAAAAATAATAAAAATTTATCAAATAATTTAAAATCTAAGAAAAAGAAGAAAACTAAAAAAAATAGTAATTCTAATTCAAGAAGTGATTATAGTGATGATGAGATATCAATAGAAAGTCATTTTAATTTTAGTAAATAGTAACTTTAAAAGTAAAAAAAGACCCCTTCGAAGCAAATATGCTTCCAAGGGGAGCCCCGCTTGTTTAACAGAAAGAGAGGTGAGCCCTCTTTATTACTGAGTAGTAAGTACTTTTATATAAAGTTTTTTATTAGTTTATTTTTTCTTAATTCTTTTTTATATTTCCGTAATTTATAAAAAAGAGATGTTATTATAACATTTAATGAAAATTATTGCCTGGTCAGATATTCACGGAGATTTAGATAGAATAGAAAAGTTACATTCATTAGATATTGATTATGATTTATTAATTGTTCCTGGTGATTTATCTATTTTTGAAAGAGATATTATTAAAGTTTTATCTAAACTTTCATCTTTTAAAAAAGTATTATTAATTCCAGGTAATCATGAAGAAAGTATTGATGTGACTCTTTTTGATAACATTTTTAATATTCACAAAACTTTTTATGATTCTGGAGAATACCGTTTTTTAGGTCTTGGTCATGGAGGTTTTTCTGAGTTTGATCCAAATGCAAAAATATTAAACCCATATGTAAATTCTAAGAAAAAAAATATTTTAATAACTCATGCTCCACCTTATGGAACTAATCTTGATATTTTAAATGAAAAACATATTGGTAACAAAACGATTTCTAAGTTTATCAAAAAAAATAAATTTAATTTTGTTTTATTTGGTCATTTACATGAAAAAGAAGGTCAAATTGATTTTTTAAATGGAAGTACTCTAATAAACTGTGGAATCCCTTTTAAAATAAATCTTGATACTGGTAATTATGAAAAAATTTTAATTTAATATTTAATTTAAAAACTCTCTATCAATTACTATTTTATCCCATGTTGGATATTCTTTTTCTATACAGAAAATAAAATCTCTATATTCATCAATTAATTCATTAGATAAATATTCAATAATATCAATTCTTGTAAGAATCTTTAATCTTTTTTTATCTAATTCAATTAGACTATCTTCAATAAATTTAGATAATTCATCTTTTAATT
>CAZXZL010000076.1:0-1725 GCA_964645415.1 uncultured Methanosarcinales archaeon
AAAAATTTGAACTTAAGGATACATGGAAGAAAGATAGCAAAGAAAATTGATTTAAGTCAATTATTTTATCAAATTCATATCATAATGTGATAAAATTATTTTTCAAGTAACCAACGCCATACAGGTTTAACTAAAACCATTTTATCTTTATAATTTATTTTATCTGTTTGATCAAATGTTAATATTAAACCTTCTTTAAGATTAAATTTTTCCATGGCTTCGTATAATCCTTCAAGTTCACGATTCTTATTATTTTCATTTAATTCCCAAGTTACTTGTATTGAATTTATTACTTTCGAATAATCTTGCACTATGAAGTCACATTCTTTTTTACCACTATAATAAAATATTTCGTTAGCATTTCTTTTTAACTCTAAAAACACACAATTTTCTAAAAATCGACCTAAATTTTTTGAAAAATTGTAGGCTATTTGACTAATAAAGCCTGTATCAATAATATAATATTTTCTTGGATTACTGACTTGTTTTTTAATAGAAAAATCATGTTTTTTTAAATCTAATATTAAGTATGAGTCTCGTAAAAAATCTAAGTAATTTTTCAAAGATGATAAACTCTTAATATTTATACTATTTTTTAATGAGTTATAAGAAGAAATATTTGTAAAATTTGTAACTAAATAATAACTTAATTCTTTGATATTTTTTGTATTTTTTATATTATTTCTTACAATCACATCACGATTAATTATATTTTCATAATAGTCTTTTAGTATTTTTTTATTATTCTCTTTTAACACTAATGGAAATCCTCCTTGTTGTAAATAATCCTTAAAGCTATTTTTTAGAGGAATTAATTTTTCCTGACTTTTCTTTTTGTAATCAATTTTTTTATTTTTTATTTTTAGATACTCTCTAAATGAGAAAGGAAATAAACTTAATGTGTTTATCCTTCCTGTTAAGTATGTTCCAATCTCCTTACTTAATAAGTTACCATTTGACCCAGTTATAATTACTTTATATCCTTTTTTATGGAAGTTTAATACTAGTTTATGCCAATTTTTTATTTCTTGAACCTCATCTAAAAAGATATATTTATTTTTAGAAAAAAATTCTTCAAAATATATCTCAAATAATTTTCCTAAATCATTTACACTATAATCTGTAAGTCCATAATCATTAAAATCTAAGTAATAAATTGAATTTTTATTTATCTTTTTCTCCTCAAGTAAATAATCTTTTATTATTTTAAGAAGAACTGATTTACCAGAACGTCTTATTCCACTGATTACAGTAATTAATGATGAATTAATCTTTTCTTTAAATTCAACTTCTCTATTAATATATTCTTCAGTTTCAAAGAAATATTCTCTATTTCTAAAAATAATATCCTTTATTTCTTCTCTCTTTTTCATATAATTATATAATGATAATAATTTATATTTCTTTCGTTGTCAAAGAAAGGTTTTATCTTATTTTTTTCGTTCACAAAGAAAGGTTTTGAAATTAACTTTGATTATAAAAAATACAATCTCAAAAGATTTTCAATTTGCTCTCAAAGTAAAAATTAACAATAAAAAATCATTTAATTGCCAAACAGAAAAATTTTAGTTTTTTTCAGCAATCATAAGTAAATTTAATTCAAACCTATTAAAATAACATCACCATCAACTCATAAACTTATAGGTTTATGGACTATTTGAATTTAATATAATTCTCCTAATTATTAACTATTATTATAATCATCTTTATTTTTATTAGATGAAA
>CAZXZL010000077.1:0-1635 GCA_964645415.1 uncultured Methanosarcinales archaeon
TTCTTTTTTTGTATTCATTTTATTTTAATTTTTAATTCTCCTTTTATATATTGAATTATTATCCCTTCTTTTTTTAAATTATATTTTAAAGTTGATGAATTAATAAAATGTTTATAATGAAATCTAATGAATTTTTCAATAAAATCTGTTTCCAATTCTTTTCTTATATATTCTAAAATTTCCACTACTTCAGTCCAGTGTCTGTGCAAAAGAAAATCCTTTTTAAAAAAAACAAGTTTAATATCAAAATCTAAGTCATTAAGTCTCTTAATAACTTCTTTAATTTTTGAAAATTTGTCCTCAAATAAAGTATTATTATGAATATAATTAGCGTCAGTAATATTTATTAGTAAAAAATGTAAATGTTTTTCATTATAATCTCTAAATTCTTCTTTATTAAAAAGTGAATAAGCTATTTTAATAGGGATTATTTTATCTTTGGATAGAATATCAACTATTTTTCTGGCCTGAACAAAATAATTTTCTTTTAACTTTGAAAAGTTATCAAAATATTTTATAATATTCTTTGTATCTTCCTTATGATATGCTACTAAAAACCTAAGCTTATTATCGTCTAAATACTCAGCAAGCTTTTCTCCAAGAGGAGTATTATCTCTTGGAACAGAATAAATATAACATTCACTACCCTCTTTGATATAATGTTTTATCTCTGATAAATCAGGATTTTTAGATTTCAATAAAAAAATTAAATATTCTTCTTGACTAAAATAAGTTTTGATTATATCTTTATACTTAAAAAAATTTTCAGCATTATAACAAATTTCTCGATTCATATTATTTCTTTTAAGAATTTTTATTAATTGTTCTTTAGTGGTTATTCTTTTTATAATTTCGTCCTTGAGACTATATTCAAAATCAGATAATATATCTTCTTCTTCATAACCATAAAAACCAGAGGAATCATAGTAGTCTATAAGAAGATCGTTTAATGAACTTTCGTTTTTCTCAACATAATCAAGAATTTTAAGAATTTGTTCAAAATTAAGGCAATCTAGGTTTTCTTCAATATTCTCAAGCTCATTTATTGAAAAATCGTTAATAAAATCATTTACCCATTCATCATAATTTTCTTTTTTCCTAAACCTTATTTTATTAATTAAATCTGGCCTTTCTGGTATAATTTTTTCAATTATTTTTATAAGTTCATCTTTAGTTAAGTTTTGAAGGTCTTCCAAAAAATCGTCTGCATTTACGGAACTTCCATTTTTATAAAAAAAATACGTAGCAACAGCATGTTTACAGTTATAATTATAAGGACATGAACAATCCCCTTCTAGTGTACTAAGGTCAACTTTTGTAGAATAAAGATAACTACCTTGCACTTTTGCATAAAGTAAATTTTTAATTTTTATACAGGATTCAACATCATCAATATATCCTTTTCCACGTTCTATTACGGCTTCTGCATATCTTTTTTCTAATTCTAATGTACTCATTTTATTAACCTTAAAAATTTTTGTTATTTACTCTTAAAATCATTTCTTTTAATAGCCCTTTCAAGCCTGTCTATTCCAAGGATTTTTTTAATCATTTTTTTAGGTTAAGTTATTTACAAATAAATACTTTTTGGAAAATTTTCTGTTATTGAAATTCATTTAATTAATATTAAATGAA
>CAZXZL010000078.1:0-1562 GCA_964645415.1 uncultured Methanosarcinales archaeon
GAGTTATTTTTTTGAAGCCATTTTTAGATGCTAATTCTATATCTTTTTTTATCTCAACTAATGAAGGTTCTTTCTTTTCTCTCTTAGAAACAGAACAAAACTCACAATCATACATACATTTCTCAGTTATGTGTATCTCAATGGCTTTCATTTTAATCTTAACTAATTAACTCTTTAAATACGTTTTTAAATAAATTTTGTCTAATTTTATTCTCTATCTCTTCCACAGAATATTTTTTAGCGTATTTTCTAGCTTTCTCAATTGGAAAGTTAAAATCTTCTTGGTCTATTTTATTTATTATCTCTTTAGGCATTTTAATAGACATATTCGCATTCGAAAGGATATGTCTTATAGAATAATACATATTTTTTCCAAATTCTTTTATCCAATCTTTTTTAACTTTACCTTGATTTTTTTGGCTATTTCTCATCAATATTGTTTTCAAGTTAGAAAGAAATTTTTCAGTTTCAGAATGACTAATCTGAGAATGATTACATAAAATAGCAATTTCTTTCGTTTCAGGTTTGTTTAATAAATGGTTTAAAATATCAACAGAAAAATCACCTTCTACTTTTTCAATAATCTTTATCTTATTGTAAGGAATATCATTTAAATCTCTTGGATTCAAATCATAAAATTCTCTGATGATTACTTTTTGATTCCTGTAATCATATGGCCCATGGATTTCGTTTCCTAATCTCATTAAAGTAGGATATATCGTTTCAAGATACATCAACAACAAAGAATTTATCTTTTTAACAGAGCTAATATGATCTTGACTTGAAGAGAAATTTAATTTCTCAAAAATCACACCCCTATAGTCTTCTTTAAGTTTATTATCGTAATTTAATGATAAAAAATCCTTTTTATAGATCTTTAGAAGTTTAACTATCGTTTCAGTAAATCTAAACTTAATTGATGGATCTAAACCATTTAATGAATGAAAATATGTTGTGTACTGAGTTATTTTTGCTGGCTTTTCTAAAAGTTTTGCAATATCTTCTAAACTTATATTCTTTTCTAAATTAATCTGCAATGCTTTTGTGAAATCTTTTATGAATCTTTCAGCAATATAATATTCTGCCTCGTTATTGATGAATGGCCATAGTGCTGATAAAGTATCTCCTTTCTGTATTACAGCTAAATCGCGAGATAATTTTTCAATATAATTGATTGAATCATTCGATAATTTTAATTTCTCCATCATTTTCACCCATTTTAACTAACATCCCATCTTCTAATTTATCCATTGCACCTTCAACATTTAAAATTGCAGGTTTTTTTAACTCTCTTGCAACAATTGCTAAATGACATAGTTTACCTCCAACTTCACTTATGATCCCTTTTGCGTTAATATAAGCAACCGAATAAAGAGGAGAATTATCCGAAGTCACAACGATATGATTTGAATTGACTGATTTTACATCTTCTATACCTTTTATAATTTTTATCTTTCCTTTTACTTTTCCTTTTGAAACAGTATCTCCCTTTAATATCATTTGATTCACCTAAAAAAAACATCTTTATCAACGATAGATTCTAATATTACTGATTTTCCTTT
>CAZXZL010000079.1:0-1526 GCA_964645415.1 uncultured Methanosarcinales archaeon
ATAATGTTTTTTCTCTTTCATTTAAAATATCATAAGGAGCACTTTCAATATCTTCTATATTTTTTGTTTTATAATTAAATTTAACTCTATGTAATCTATCTTTATGTAAATAAAATGAATTATAACATCCTACTTTAGCTTCTTTATCTGATTCTAAAGTGTTATAGATAAAATCTAAATCCTCCTTTTCATATATTTTATTTAAAAAATCATAATTTTTATTATCTTTTTTATATATCATATTATCACCTTTTATTGTTGTTACTCTATAGTAACTATTAGATATATATAAAAGTTTCTATAATTATATGATTTTTAATTAGATCTAAATATTAATAAACTCCAAAGTTTTTTATTTGACCTAATTTTTATTTATACTAAGTTATATTAATTAATGAGGATGTCTAATTATGAAATCTGATGTTAGTCGTTTTTTAATTTTTTTTATTAATATTTTAGGATTTATTCTTTTATTAAATTTTTTTTTTGATTCCTTTTCTATTTTAGGTTCTTATAATAATCTCTTAATTTTACTTTTTGTTATCTGTATTATTTCTTTACCTTTGATTCAGAATAGATCTAATTTAGATAGAATTTTAAGTTTAATTGGACTTATATTAGTTATAAGCAGTACTTTTTTTAATCAATTTTCTTATTTAGCTATAATAGTATTATTCTATATTATTTTTAAATATATTATCTCAACCTATGATAAAGATGATGAAGAAGAGATTAAGAAGAAACATAAAAACTTAAATTTAAAAAGTAAGTTTAATGAAGTTTTATCATTAAGTTTAAGTTTTATAAATCCCTTTCAATTATTCCAACAGATAATTTTATTTTTAGGAGAATTAATTCTATCATTCAAAAAAACCTATGTTTCAAAAGAAGACTATAAACAAAAAACTGATTTTAATCTTCCTTTTAGAGGTGAATGGTTTGTAGCAAATGGAGGTTTTACAAAGAAAACCTCTCATTCTTGGAATCTTAAAACCCAGCGTTTTGCGTATGACTTTATTAAAGTTGATAATGAACAAAAGAGTCATAATTCTTCTGGTAAAGAATTAAAAGACTATTATTGTTATTCTGAACCAATATTATCTCCTGCTGACGGAAAAGTAATTAAAGTTCATGATGGTATTAGTGATCATAAAAATCCAGGTAATATGAAAATCGATTTTTTGGCAAGAGATTTTCGTGGTAATTTTGTGATTATTAAACATCAAGATGACGAATATTCTCTTTTAGCTCATTTGATTCCGGGTTCTATAAAAGTAAAAGAAGGAGAGAATATTAAGAAAGGAAAAAAAATAGGAAAATGTGGTAACTCTGGTCATTCTACAGAACCACATCTCCATTTTCAAGTTCAAAATCATCCTAATTTCTTTTTAGGAAATAGTTTACCTATTAAATTTAGTAATTTAAAAGTAAATCAAGAATTTTACAAATCTTTTTATATTAATAAAGGATACAAAGTAGAGAATAATAATTAAATTATTATTATTATTATTATTATTATTATTATT